>CAYTYD010000008.1:0-28454 GCA_964441555.1 uncultured Phycisphaeraceae bacterium
TTTCCTGTGCCGAATTCAGATGAAAACCCTCCCCCGAAAATCCTGGATGCTTGGAGTTATTGGACGCCAGCGGCTTTGAGCACGACATCGTGAATCTGGGGTTGATCAAGATACGGGCCACGTCCGAATTGGCGGCCGGAGGAGTCTTCGTGAAGATCGTTGCGTGTCGCGGCAGCACGAAAGCCCTCAGCGCCACAGCCGCGAGCCAGCAGAGGCACCAGTTGGTTGGAGTGACTGCCGGAGTGGAACTTGGTGCCGGGAAGAACTCCTTTGCCACGATCGACTGGCGGCTGATGCGGGATGGTGTCAGATTCGGATCCCATGAACAGGTGGTCGTGGTCGGCGGTGACGACCACGAGCGTGTTTGCCCAAGTGTGGCCATGCGTGCCTTGGTCGAGGTATTGGCAGACCATCTGGATGGCGTCGGAGAACTCGATGAACTCCTCGATCATGCGTCCGGCGTTATTGGCGTGCATGGCGCGGTCAACGGCGCCCCCCTCGATCATCAGAAAGAATCCTTTGTCATTGCGCTCGATGACGCGGAGCGCGGCGTTGGTCATGTCTGACAACGTGGGGACGTCGGTCCGCCTCGGGGTGGTGTAGGGGGCGTCGAGTTTCTGATCCCAGCCTGAGCGATAGAACTGATGACCATTGAAGGAGTGGACGATCCCGGCGAGGCGCTTTGCGGGAGATTGCGTGGTGGCGGCGTCGCGAAAGTCGTCGAGTGATTGGATGAGTTTCCAGCCGCCGGGGTGCTTGCCTTCTTTAAGTGGCTCCCAATCGGCCTCACCGATCCAGGAGTATTCGGGCTCGTAGCGCACGTTGCCACTGTTTTCGTAGTCGGGATTGCCGGCGCCGATGATGACATCCACGAAGGAGCCATTGAAGATCTGGCGAGCGATATCGGCGCGATTGTTTCGGGAGATCTGATGAGCACCCGAGGCGGCGGCGGGTGTGGCATCAGACATTTCGACGGTGGTGACGACGCCGACGGATTTGCCGAGGGCTTTGAAGCGCTGGGCGAGGGCGGGAACGGGCTCGCCGTTGCCGTTGACATTGACGGCGTTGTTGTAGGTGCGAACACCGGTCATGATGGCCGAGGCGGTGTTGGCCGAATCGGGAAAGGTCTGACGATGCCATGCGTATGAGGCGAAACGGGCGGGGCGTTTGGAGTCATCTTCGTGTGGCGGAATTGGCGTGGTGTCCCAGGATCTGGGCGAGCTGTAGACGAGTGCGGCGTCCTGAGCGAGACCTTCGGGCCCGGGAATGGGCTTGGCCTGACGGCGGAGGGGATAGGTGGAGCAACCGACGCGGACCCACTGAGAGGAAGCGAGGGGCGCGGCGGATGAGCCAGCGGTGTAGTGGGATGTCGCCAGATGGGTGTTGTAGCCGCCACCGTCGGCGATGAGGATGATGACGCTTTGAGCCACCTGGGGCTCATGACCCAATGCCATCGCGTTGGCAGCGGCGGAGAGAGCGACTATGCAAGCGATACGCATGCGCCAAGCGTACGGACGCGCGGATCATTGTGTATCAAGAATGGAAGAAAGCTCACCAATGTGTCGGGCGCACGTCTGCCGCAGAACGGCAGGATCGACTGGCTTGGTGAGATAATCGGTGCATCCGGCTCGGAGGCAGCGTTCGCGGTCGCCGCTCATGGCGTGAGCGGTGAGGGCGACGATGGCGCCAGCGTATCCCTCGCTGCGCAACAGGCCGGTGGCGGTGTAGCCATCCATCAGGGGCATGGACATATCCATGAGAATGAGATCAAAGGGGCCATCTTCGTGGACGGCCTCGACAGCAGCGCGGCCGTTGTCGACGACCAGGACCTCCATGCCCGCGCGGCGGAGGTGGTGAGCGATGAGGCGTTGATTGTCAGGGCCGTCTTCGGCGAGGAGCACACGGCCACGCACGGTTCCGGGGCGTGTCATTGATGTTGACGCACGATGTTGCGAAGCGATTCGCTGGACGAGGGTCGCGCTGCCGGGAACTTCGCGGGCGACGTCTGCAATATCTCCGGGATCGATGGTGATGGTGAATGCGCTGCCGCGTTTGGCGACGGAAGAGACGGCAATATCGCCACCCAGGGCCTGTGCAAAGCGTTTGCAGATGGTGAGTCCCAGGCCTGTGCCGCCGAATCTTCGAGTGATGGATGTGTCGGCCTGGGTGAATGGGCGGAAGAGGCGGCCGATCTGTTCGGTGGTCATTCCCACGCCGGTGTCGGAGACCGTGATGGCGAGAAGCTCATGACCATCAAGAGCGCGTTCCATGCGCGCGGTGATGGTGACGCCGCCAAGTTCAGTGAATTTCACGGCGTTTCCGAGGATATTGATGAGGATCTGGCGCAGGCGAGTGGGATCGGTTTGAATGCGGAGGGGGAGCGGGTCAGAGAATCTGGCGGAGAGAGAGATGTTCTTGCCACGAGCGCGCTCGGCGAGCAGGTTGGTCGCTTCGCTGATGACGGCGACGGGGTCGCACGCGACTCGCTCGACTTCGAGTCGTCCGGATTCAACCTTGGAGAGATCGAGAATGTCATTGATGATGGCGAGGAGGTGGTCGGCGTTCTTGCGAACAGTTTCGATGGCAGCGGCACGCTCGGAAGCCGGGTATGTCTCATCGGCGAGCAAGTCGGCGTAACCGACGATGGCGGCCATGGGCGTGCGAATTTCATGGCTCATGTTGGCAAGAAATTCGCTCTTGCTGCGGCTGGCGAGATCTGCGGCGGTGCGGGCGGTCTCCAATTCGGCGGTGCGCTCCTTGACGAGTCGCTGCAGTTCATCGTTCTGATTCTGCAGAGTGGCTTCGAGCTTGCGTTCCAGGGCTTTGGCGTTCACGCTTACAGAGAAGGCATTGATGCTGCTGATGAATTTCCAGGTGAAGATATTGAGGACCACCAGGCACGCCGCGAGAAGGCGGTATCCGGGCCAGAAGAAGGAAACGATAGAGAACGCGTAGCCACAGATCGCGCACCAGATGAATATCTGGGCCAGATCCATCAATTTCTGGTTGCGGTCCTGCTTGGGAATGGCGTAATGACTGGCGAACCAGAAGCCGACGATGCGCAGATAGCCGACGATGACGCCGAGAGTGAGAACGATGAGCCCGACGATCCAAGGCCAGTCCGGCTGGCCGGCTTCATTTTGAAGGCAGTGGGCGCGAGGGATGTACTTGCCGAAATTGGTGAAGAAGTCGAACTGTGATTGCCATGAGGCAGCTTGCACACCGGGCCCGCCGATGGGGAAGTCTGCAACGCCGCAAAGGTGAGCGCTCAGGGTTTCGGGTTGAACCTGTTGCAATTCCTGCATGACGCAATCCAGCACGACCACGAGCTTTTTGCACTCGAGGCCCGTGGTACTCGTCGGCGAGTTTTGACGGCTGTATCGGTGAATACCCCGAAATGCTGCGAAACCGGGGTGAATGCCTCATGCCAGTCTGGAGCATGTCCCCGGCACGTGGGACACCCGATCGAGGGAAGCAGCGCGAGCGCGCGCCGAGCATCATCCCATGATGTGGGCGGGCGCGGGCGTTTCGTCGGTGATCTTCTCTCGCTTGGGACGATCGCCCGGATCGTGAATGCTAAGGACCACCATCTCGTCGTTCACGCGCATCTGCAGATGAACAGGGCGGCCCCAGAGCATGCGAATGTTGCGGAGCACTTCCACGGCTTTGGCGGCATCGACTTCGACTCCGATGTATTTGTGAGCCAGGAAGAGTTCGCCACGGTTCAAGTAGTTGCCATCAACGACGTACACAAAGGGCTGGCCGCTGTTGGTGAGGAAGTGAAGCATGGTCTGCTTCACGGCACGAAAGTCTCGGGAGACAATGCGGGCCTCGCCGGTCTGCGGGTCGCGGCGGTACTGATACATGTGGTGCCGCTCGACAAACTCTGAAGTCAGGAATTCGTCAATGAACGAGACGTCGTTGTAGATGCGGCGGACTTCGAAGATCTTTTCGCGGCCCTTGCCATGCTTGTGGTCCACTGCCTCGCGCTCACCGATTCCTTGCAGTGATTCCCAATCCGGCCCGTGCTGGCCTCGGTCCCAGCGGCGTTCGATCTCTTTGAAGAGCTCCACACCGATCTTGTAGGGGTTGAATCCACCCGGTGGCATGTGCACCACTCCGGAATGCTGATCGGCGTAATCGACGATTTCGCTGGATTCCAGGAAGTGTTGTGTCATGAGCTTGGAGTGCCAGTACGTCGCCCACCCTTCGTTCATGATTTTGGTCATGCCCTGAGGCGCGAAGTAATAGGCCTCGTCGCGGATGAGCGCGAGGATGTCGCGCTGCCATTCTGCCAGCTGGCCGTATTGCATGAGGAACATCAGGAGATCGCGCGTCGGCTCCAGAGGCACACGGCCAGCGGATTGTTGACGCTTGTCATCAAACTCCTTTTTCTGCCGCTCCAGATCCGCGGCGGGATTGATGAAGGGATCCATGTATTCCTTGGCGGCGTAGCGATCGGGATGAAACTCGCCATCATCCACCTCGGTTTCGGGAAGGCGCGAAGGTCCGCGCTTGACGAACATGGAGTGTGGATCAATCAGGTGATCGACCGAATGGCAAAGGTCGAGGAATCGCTCAACCTGATCCTGGCCGCGACGATCGATGTGCCGCCGCACGCGTGTGGCGTGGTTGGCCATTTCGTCCATCATTTTACGATTGGTTTTGCTGAACCAGTAGTTGTTCTTGAAGAAATCCGCATGGCCATAGACGTGGGCCATCACCAGTTTCTGGTCGGTGACGCTGTTGGATTCCTGGAGATACGCATAACAAGGATCGGTGTTGATCACCATTTCATAGATGCGGCCAAGGCCGTAGGCATCGCGTTTTGCCAGCTTGTCGTACTCCATGCCCCAGCGCCAATGCGGATAGCGGATGGGAAAGCCGCCGTATGCCGCGATCTGGTTCATCGTGGCAAAATCCAGTCGCTCAAAAACGACCTCGTAAAAATCCAGGCCGTACTCAATCGCACGCGCCTTGATCCGCTGCATGTGGTCGAGCAGTTCCTTGGGCAGATCGGTGGTCAAGCGTGCAGACATGAGAGAGTTATCGGCAGTTTCGCCGCCCCCCTTGGTTCGGGTTGGCCAGCTTGCCGCGGTTCTGCTCTACGAGTTCCCTCACCGCTTCGGGGGAAACGCGGCTGCCGTCAACCCTCATCAATACATACGCACGATTGCGCGAGGGGTTTTCCAGTGACCCGCGAGATCATCGCACAAAGGCGGTGAAATACACCAGGTTTCCCGCAGCGAGCAGCCAGGCGACGACGGCACACGAGCCGCGGGCCAATTCACCCCAACGACAGAATGTTCGGCGCTTGATCAACAGCAGCACCAAGGGCACACCACACACCACGAGCCCGGGGACCACCGCTTGCAGAAAGTCCGGAGGTACGCTGGCTCGACTGCGGGCAAATCTATCGACACAGACATACCCCACCAGCATGGCGCTGAACCCGCCCCCCACTGCGAGCCCAAGCACCGTGGCGATATACGCCTTGAGCTTCGGCTCGGCGAGTTGCACACCCAGCACCAGATGTTCTTCACACTCGGGACACACGTCGATCGTCAAACCCCGGAGGGAATAGCCGCAAGACGGGCACGCGGCATCGTGTTCATGTAAAAACTCTCGCAAAGTGGTGGGCATAGCAAGATTCCTAAAGCGCGATCGAGAGCACGATGTGATAGACCGTGGCCAGACACTGCAGAATCAGGATCATGAGAGCGTATTGCCGCGAAATCTGCGGCTGAGACACTTTGTATGTTGCGCGCAAGCCAAAGATCGCCAGCACCAGCACGCCCAGCGCGATCACGCACTCAGAAATCACATACCACACGAACCATGAAGTGGCGCTGGCGCGGCCCGTGCCAGCCATCTGCCAGGCGCTGAACATTTCCATGATGGCCCCGGGAAGCTGTCCCGCCCCACTCCACACGATCAACGAGAGAAAGAGCAGCCGCAGCGCTTTAATGAACGGTTCGGTGCCAGCACGCACCACTGATATCGCGAGTGTGGTGCCGCATTCCGGGCACGATTCCTGGGTGGCTCCGCGCAGGTTGTAGCCGCACGCCGGGCACGGCACATCCTGCTCTGCCAAATGGGCGACGAGTGGTTTCACACGCGCACGATATCACATCGCGACTTGATCGACCGGGCGACAACCCACACAGCAACCGCTGCTTCACGCCACAACGGAGATCTGGAAGGACACGGGGCGGCCACTCCACACACCGTTGGAGTCGCGAGCATCGGCGACAAATCGGTAGATGCCGGGGTTCCAAATCGCTTTGACCTGCTTGGCCCAGGTGCCGCTGTTGGCGTTGCCAGAGAGGAGAGACGCGGTGCCCATATCCATGTCCACACCAGCGGTCCAGCGTCCGTCACCATTGACATCCATGAAGAAAGTGACCAGATCGACACCGAAGAAGTCACTGACGTTGGCCTGCAACTGGAAGAAAGTGTTGAATGCGACGGTGGGGGGCGCGCCCTGTGCCGATGTGATCACCGGCACATCGTTGATGCGAACTGCCGCGGATTGGCGGGGGATGAAGCCCCAGACGTTTTCCAGATTGACGGCGTTGGCAGCGAACCTGCCGTTGGTTGTCCCCGCCCAGGTGTTCCGCGCGGTGGTGGTGATCGACCAGCCGCCAGCGCTGTTGTAATCGGCACCAAGATCGGTGTCGACGCCTGCATCCCATCGCCCGTTGGCGTTGGCATCGTAATAGAACGTGACTGCGCGAGTGGTGCCGCCACCGATCGTGGTCGCCGTCAAGGTGAAGGACTGATTGGGATTCAAAGATGCCACCGACACGATCACATCGGAAACGCGCGGTCCCATCGACACGGCGAACAGGGATGTCTTCGCGGTCACTGACCCCCACTGATTCTGCGTATTCACGGCGTTGGCCACGAATCGAGACGCAGCGGCATTGCCCCACGTGGTGGGAATGGTGAACGTACGGGTCCATCCGCCCGTCGCATCATTGTCGGCACCGAGATCGATATCCGTGCCAGCATCCCACGCGCCGTTGCCGTTGCGATCAAAGAAGAAGGTCACGGCCCGCAGGGGCACGCCGGCAGAAACGATCGCGGTCAGTGTCACGCTTTCGCCAGCAGCGATGACTTCACCAACGTTGGTTTCCAATCGCGCCACCAATGGCCCGGCGGAGATGGTGACGATGCCACTCCATGCTGGCGTGGTGGACCACGCACCAGCCGTGTCGCGCACATTGGCACAGAACTGAATCGAGCCAACCCACGAGGAGAGAACCGTCACATCCTTAAAGAAACCGTCACCTGGTGTGGTGTCTGAACCGAGATCAATATCCACGCCCGCTGTCCAAGCGCGATTGAAATCGCGGTCGACGAAGAATGACACCGTCGAGGGACTGGAATCCTCCACCACTGCTGACAAACGCAAGGGCTGACCGACGCTTGCCATCGGGGGCACATTCAACGCCACCATACGAGGCGGATCGTTCAGGCGAATCGCGGCGGTCTGGCGCTGCGATGCCCAAGCCCCATCCGCATCCTGGGCATCCACAATAAAGCGGCCTGCGCTGGGAGTTCCAAATCGCGAATCAATCACCATGGACAGACGCCATCCATCTGCTCCATTGGTGTCGTCTGGGAAGGCGATATCCACACCATCTGTCCACAGGCCGTTCGCGTCGGCATCATAAAACGCCGTCACGCGTGCAATCGGTCCCGTGTCAAACACGCTGACGCGCAGCTCCAGCGTCTGGCCCCACAGCACATACGGGGGACCGAATTCGCCATTCACGAATGGATTGGCCCCATCGACGCGCGGCGGACGATTGAACACCATGGGCAAGGCAAAGGGATTGGTGCCCCAGAGCCCTTCGGCATCGCGCACGTTTGCATAGAACGTGCCGCCTGACACGCCCCACGCGTCGGAAACCGTGAAGCTGGTGGTGAACCCGTCGTTGGGCGTGCTGTCATACCCGAGTGATATGTCGTGGCTGGAGTTGAACACACCATCGCCGTTTTTGTCAAAGTAGAACGTCACACCAACCGCGTTGTTGTCAGGATCGCTCACCGTCGCCGTCAGCGTGGTTGATCGACCGAACGTCGAATTAGGAACACTCGAAACCATGTTCACCATCACCGGGGCGGCATTGATCCGCACCGCCGCCGTAATCACGTTGGAGTAATTCCCCTCGGCGTCCGCGGCGATCACGCCGATGTTCACCATGCCGCGACCCCACTCGGGAGTCACGGTGACTTCAGTCTGCCAATACCCATCCGTGCTTGTGCCCAGCACGCGCCCGGCAAACCAACTCACGCCCTCGGTAATCATGTCAAAGCCAGGATCGGGCCGGCCATTGTTGTTTTTGTCGATGAAGAAGAGCACAAAGTCGGTCGCGGCATCATCCACAGCGCGTGTGCGCAGATACACCGTCGAACCCTGCACGAGGATTGTGTTGGAATTCGGATTGGTCGTGAACTCGGACAAGATTGGCGCAACCTGGCCGCTGATGCGGTCGTCTGCCGAACTTTCCATAGGAAGGCCCGCCAGGTCCGCATCATCCTGCCCGGTCCATGTCTGCAGCACGACACGCGAATCCGCATCGATCAGGCGAATCTCAAACTCCATGATGCCGCCGTCTGGCTCATCGCCGGGCAGGTTGAGAAGGTCTGTTGGAAGGGCCGCTCCCACCTGCCTGGTCTCATCCGGGCTCAGCGAGAACGTGCTCGTGCGCACCAATAGGTCATCGCCGAATGCGCCATCATCCTCATACAGCTCGACATAAAAATTGGTCGCGCCGGTGCCGGTGGCATTGACCTGAAACCACACTTCAGCGGAGCGATACTTGCCATCGCCGTCGTCGTCAACACCGGCGGTTGTCCAGGCATCGCTGAACGCCAGAGCGGCCAGCAGCTGGCGGGGTTCCAGCCGTTCAAAGGACTGGGAGAAGAGATTGGCCGAAGTGGGGTTGCGGGGCATCACCAAGGAAAACGGACGTTTTGGGGAGGTACTCCAGCAACCCGGCCAACCGAATCGGCGCGAGATCGCGCACATTCGGAACACGCCGCGTCGTCAGCACCTGCGGCGCGCATCTTCCGTCACACACGGTCCTGTAACTGGTACCGGCTTTCAGCATCCTTCGGCAAACGCGGCGACAAAATCCAGGTAATCAAAGAAGTCGATCACGCCATCACCATTGAAGTCGGCCGTCGGATCATTTGCGCTGAACGCAGCAACAAAGTCCAGGTAATCAAAAAAATCCAGCACGCCATCGCCATTGAAATCCGCGGCACAGGGCGAGGCGCTGAACATCGCGATTGAGCCGTTGCTCAACACGCCACAGAACACAATCTGGTTTTTGCTGTTGATATCGATCGAACCAGACAGTGCCTGAATATTTGTTCCGCCAAAGTTGAATCCCAGCGCGATCGGGCCCAGATCGGTGTTCACCACGTCATTCATGCCCACGATTCGCTTTAAAGATGTGCCATCGCCAACGAACAGGGCTTCACCAGCGGCGTCACGGGCGCGGAACGCCACCAGTCCCGAATTGGAAATCGCTGGAGTGAAATTCGCCATGGTCGGCGAAGTGATCCCCAGATCACCGGCCTGCGCGATCTGAGTCCGCGATTGACCGTTGCCGCGAATCAGACGGAATACCTGCCCATTTGAAGTATTGAACCGCACAAAGAAGGCGATGTTGCCCGAGGCGTTCATGTCGGTGACGCCAGCGATGAAATCCACATTTGGTTCGGTGGACGAAAACACGCTGGTCGCGGCACCCGGGCCATCCATGCGAATGATCGCGGAATTTCCGTTGATGTCATCCACCTTGCCACCCATTTGCAGGGCCGCGTTGGTGGTCGGTGGATACAGAAACAGGAAATTGGTGCCAGCGCCGTCAACCAGATAGGCGCGCTGCTCGCGCCCAGTCGGGCCGAAACGATCGATGATCCACTTGCGCACGCCGTTGTTGGTTGTGCCGCGATAGCCGACGGAGCTGCCCAGCCAGCGCGAGCGCGTGAAAGTCACTACCGACTCGGGGTTTGGTGCGCCAAAGCTCTGCTCGAGCGTGCCGTTCAGCAATCGCTGCTCAACACCACCGCCACTGGCACGCGTCAGAATCAGGGCAGAATCAGTCAGGTCCAGATCTGCCGAAGTGAACGTCGCGGCCCCCTGCGTGGTGACCACCAAGGACCCAGTGCCTCCACTGCCAAGGAAGATCACATCGCCAAACTGGCCAGATGTGAACGACGCTCTCACCGCCGCTTGCCCCGCGTCATTGATCGCCGGCGTTTGGTTGGTGAGCGATGCGCCGGCAGGAAGATTGAACGTCGGAATGTTCGATGCGTTGGTGCCGCGGCACTGCATCTGAACTTTCCATAACTGGGGCACCTCGGCCACCGCAACCGACGACACTACCAGCCCCGCAACGGCGACGCACGTTCTTGCGTTCATATCTCGTATCCTCCGGAAACAAGTCTAACGCGCTCGTCAAGAGTTCTCGGTACTGAAACGTCACGAAGGCGCGAAAATTTTGCAAAGCCGCAGCGATTATCAGACCACGCGCTCGAGCTTGTGCGAATTCGGCGCTGATCAGCTCTTTGGATTGACGAACTGCAGAGGTACTTCAAAGTCGCTTCCCTGCAGAATCGCCATTACTTCGCGAATCTCATCGATTGACTTTCCCGTCAGACGCACCTCGTCGCCTTGAATGGACGCCTGAACCTTTTTGCCGGTGTCCTTGACCATCTTCACGACCTTTTTGGCCAGCTCCTGCTCAAGCCCCTCGCGGATCTTCCACTCCGCCTTGGTCATTCCCGCCGCTCCTGGCTCTGGCTCGCCAAAGGTGAAGGCCTTGAAGGACAATCCCCGCTTGCTCGCGGCAGTCCAAAACATCTCCTGCATCGCCCGGGCCTTGTAATCGTCCTGGGCCAGGATCTTGATCTTCTTCTCTTTCTTATCGATCTCAAACTCGGCCTTGGCCCCACGAAAGTCAACGCGGTTGGCGATCGCCTTCTTGGTGTTGTTGATGGCGTTGTCGATTTCGTTCATGTCCACGCGGCTGACGCAATCAATCGAGGGCATATTCACTCCACAAACCGGGTCTTGATCCTGCTCTGGGTCAAACTTCCTGCACCAATCTCCAACGGTACACCCCCCTCCCGCTCGATTACAGTGGTGCCATGAGCGACCAAGACCCCAACTTTGCCCCCCCCACTCACACGTCGCAGCCGGGCTCTGTTTGGCCACGCAACCCCTCATCGCCTCCTGATCCTGGCTCTCCGCGCCGCCGCCGCATTGCGTCCGTCGCCTGCATCCTCCTGATCGCCATCGTCGCAATCTCTCAACAGATCAGCGCCTACACGGCTGGCGATGCTCCGGCGGATGCCAAGCCCGGCACTTCGATCGCATCCCTCTATTCAAAGATCATGGTCAAGGTCTTTGGGGCCCTGGGTAGCTCCATGAGCCAGACCGAGCGCGACCAGCTTCGGTCTTCCATCTCGCCTGCCCTTCAGCAAATGGCGATGAACGCCCAAGAGCGAGTCACCGTCGTCGTTGCGCAAGGGGAATTCGGCGACGCCGAACTGGCCCTCGCCGAACTTGATCGTTTCACTGACTGGCTGGTCTTGAATGCCGACCTGGCTGCCAAAAACCCTTTGGGAGAAGACAAGCAGCATCCCAAGGTCGACCTGCCCAGCGGCATCACCATGATCGACTACTACGCCGCGGGAAAGGAACGCGCTGAATACGAGCTTGATGCCGCAGCACTTCGTGCTGTCTACAAGAACGAAGCAACCTCCGAACAGAATACCCGGCTGATCGCCCGATATGACTTCTTTGGCAAGCTCGCGCTCACGCACGCAGACAAGAAGAGTGCTGAACACGACAAGCTCGTCGCCAGCGGCTATGGCCTGGTCTTTCTGATGATCGTCGCGGGGTTGGTTTTCTTCCTTGCATTCCTCGCCGGCTTTGTCTGTTTCATCATCGCCTTGATTCAGATTCTCAGCCGCAAAGTCCAGCCCCGCATGGATATCCCCGATCCCGGCGGCAGCGTGTATCTCGAACTTGTCGCCATCTTTGTCGGTGGTTTCTTCCTCATCAAGATCATCCTTCTGGCTGTCTCGATGGCGGTCATGAAGGGAAAACCAGAAGGGGCCGAAGCCCCCGCCTGGCTCACCGCCCTCGCCATGGGCATCCAGTGGATCCTCGTCCTCGTTCCCTTCTATCCCCTCCTCGTCGGCGTCCCTGTCTCGCGCTGGAAATCGGACATGGGGCTCCATGCTCCTCGCGGCATTTTCCGTGAAATCGCTTTCGGCGTCTTTGCCTATCTCGCTGGCCTTCCCCTGCTCCTGCTGGGTGCCGCCACATCCCTCATCCTCAAGGTCATCTCAGATCACATCAATAAGACCGTCGGCGCCCCCCCTTCCAACCCCATCCTCGATGAGGTCATGAACGCCAATTTCATCACACTGCTTCTGTTCTTCTGCCTGGCCACAGTCTGGGCACCCTTCGTGGAAGAATGCGTGTTCCGCGGGGCCCTCTTCCGTCACTTCCGCTCCTGGCTCATCCTCCCCATCGCCGCAATCGGCTCGGCCCTCGTCTTTGGGCTCATGCACGGCTACGAGATCATCATGCTCGGTCCGGTCATCACTCTGGGCTTCACCTTCGCCATGATGCGCCACTATCGGGGGTCACTCATCGCCCCCATCACCGCCCACGCCCTGCACAACGGCACGGTCATGACGCTACTGGTCTGCCTCATTACCCTCGCGAATAACTAAAAAGCTGCCGCAACGCGCGGCTCCAAGAACGGAACAATCCTGAGAGCATTGACCGGATAACCTCCCGCCGCCCCATCCACCACCACTCCCAAGGACATTTGGCGCGAACTCCACCCCCATCCCCCGGCTCTGGCGCAACCCACGGCAACCCCGGTGGCGGCACACCCTTCCGTCCTGTCGAAGTGCCCGCGCCTGCCTCGCCCGCTGATATCGATTCCGGCCTCATCGCCGCTGTCCGCAAAGGCGACAGCCGCGCGATGGGTCTGCTGCTTTCGCGGCACCAGGATCAGGTTTTTTCCCATTGCCTGCGCGTCCTTCGGCACCGGCAGACCGCCGAAGATGTCGCCCAGGATGCCATGGTCAAAGTCATCCAAGGTTTGGATTCCTACGACGGACGATCCAAGTTCTCGACGTGGATGTACACCATCGTCCACAACGCTTGTCTTTCCAAGCTCAGGTCCGAGAAGTACCGCAGGCATGCCCGGCTCGACACCGGAGCCGCCCCTGGCGAGGAAGATTCGCCGGGTCTTGGTGCCGGTTTGGCCCAAGGACGGGAACCCGACGCCATGTCGCGCGTCGAACTTGGTGAGGCACATCGACGCCTGCTCGATGCTCTGGACCGGCTCGAAGATGACTATCGAGCCATCCTCCTCCTCCGCGACTCTCGCGGCTTGGACTACGAGCAGATCGCCGAAATCCTCGCTGTGCCCGTCGGCACCGTCAAGTCTCGCCTCTTTCGGGCCCGCGAAGCCCTGAGGCGGGAAATCGAAAACCAGTCCTCCGATCCGTCCGCTTTTTGATTCTCATTTCGAATGTCTTCCACTCCCTTCCAACCCGGTCACCGCTTCAGTGATGAAGAGCTCTTGGCTTTCGTCGAAGGGGAGCTCACCGCCGATCAGGCCGACCGCCTTTCCATGCGCCTTCTGGCGGATCCTGATCTCTACCGCCGCCTCGAGCAGATGCGTATTCATCGCAGCGTGCTCATGAGCATGCCCGATACCGCCGCGCCTGCCGACCTGGCCGATCGCGTGCAGCAGATTCTCGAACAACGCTCTTTGCTCGATGCCCCAGTTGGCGTCGACGCGCTGACGACTGGTTCACTCCGACTCATCAGCGATGGTGCCCCCACCACCGGCGTCCGCCGCGCCACCATGCTGCCCCGCGCTTCGTGGTGGCAACAGCGCGGGGCCTTGGCCGCGGGAATCGGCCTGCTCCTCTGCGGCAGTGCGTATTGGGGTTACACCGCCATCCGCAAGACTCTTCCGCCGACTTTGGTCACCAAGCCCATCGAAATTGCCTCGAACATTGGCAACGGCGACGGCGCGCCCGGGCGCTCGGGCACCACGATCCCGAATGTCGAGCACCACCCCGACACCGGCGCGATCACCGCGAATACGACTTCAGGCACCATTTCTTCTGATGGTCCGAGCGAGACCGATATCGCTGCGGCAGCGCTCCTCGAAGAAGACCCCATCGAAAAGCTCCTCGAAGAGGCCCGCCCCACACTCGCCGATCTGGCTTCATCCATCTCTTTGCCTGATCGACCGATGAGCGAAATCGACGCCCTGCGTTTAGCTCGCGAAGGCCGCCTCGCCATCCGCATTAACACCCTGCAACCCACCCATGCCGGTCGCGGCATGGAAAAACTCACGCAGGCCAACAGCGAGACCGCCCGCTCCTGGCGCTTTGGACGCCTTGAGGGCACCCAGGCCGCCGGTGTCCGCGCTTCGCTTGGTGCCACTGCGCAATTGCATGCCACGCGGAACGCAGAGCGCAAGGAACGCGAATCCGCCCTTGCCGACAGCAAGGCCGAGCAGTTTGCCCAAGGACTTGGCCCGATTCAAATCCCCAACGCCTTGCCCCCGATGGCCAAGCCATCGAAGATGACGAGCAAGATCGAAGCAGACCCGACCCGACCTCTCTACACCGTCGAGTGTGATGCCAAGGTCGGCTCACTCAACGCCGTCCGCGGCCTCGTCACCGAATACACCCGCAGCAGCATCACCTTCATCGAGCTGGCAGAGCCCGTCTCCGCCGCGACCGACGATGCCTCCGTGGTGTGGTGGACGCAACCACCCGCACAGTGGGCCCCGCGCATTCATGTGCCGGTGGTCATTGGGAACTGATTCGGGCTGGAACCGATTCAGGCAAACGCAGCATCAATCATCCGCGCTGATCGATTTTGGCCCTTGCTTGCCAGCGACGCGCTCCATGTATCCCTTCCCCTTGCGCTCATACTTGGTGAAGCCCATCCGCTCAAGGTTGGAATTCGACAGCGCGCCCTTGCCCTTGATGTCCGACCACTTTCCCGCAATCTGCGGTGCCACGATCGCGCGGCGAACCGGTTCGCCCGTCTCCGGGTGCTTGGTCAACGCATCCTCTTTCATGGATTGCACAATCTCAAAGGTCTGACCCGTGGGTTGACCCTTCTTGTCGAGAATTTCATAGACGTACGTCGGCATACACCAATCGTATGTGCCCCCAACGACACGGCAATCACACTGGCAGTGGCGGCGGATCTTTATCCGTCATGTCGCCAGACCAGAACTTGTTGGTCGGTGGGTCACCACCCGAGCCCAGATCCATCAGCGTGCCATCAGGATTCTGCCGGTAACCAAGGTCATACAGCCCCATCACCGAACCATGGCCGTCGATCCACAGCGTGTTGATCTTCTTGAGGTGCCGCTCTGCTGGCCCCGAGCGATGCGGGGTGCTCTGCCGATCGCTCGCCGAAGTCAGCCGCGGCGGATCGTTGGTCATCGATTCATTGCCCACCGCATTCTCCGCCGTGCCGTCGTTTTGATACGGAATGCGGTCCGACTCGGTGTAGCTCCACGCCGTGCCAAAGCTGTCAGCGCACAACACCGTGCCCGATGTCATCTGAATCGAGCTCACACGCACGGGATAGTTATTGAACTTGCCATTGGTCTCACGCGCATTGCCAAGGAACAGGTAGTTGTATCCGTAGCAGTGATTGCGCTCGTCGCTCCAATCCTTCACTTCAGGATCCAGATAGCACGAAGCCACATAGTCCTGCCGCGCGCTGGTCTGGCTGGGTTCACCAAAGGGATACACGCCGATGTATGGCCCAAGAATCGCAATCCACGACGGGCGAAACTTCAGACCGTTGCCGATTTCGTATTGATTCAGCGGATTGCCCGTGCCGCCAGCACGATTGGGCATCTTGTGCGGCACCATGATCTCTTTGCTCTCATTGAGATACGCCGACCACCCGATCGTCAACTGCCGCATGTTCGACAGACACTGTGTCGCGCGCCCGCTTGAGCGTGCTTTGCCAAGCGCGGGAAGCAGGATCGCAATCAACAGCGCGATCACTGCGATCACAACCAAAAGTTCGATCAACGTAAACGCGCGATTTCGTGGCCGTTCCATCGACGTAGATTACAGGAATGCCTGGCCGGATTCAAGATCAACCAGGGTCCATCCATTGGCGCGGCACGCCCTCGACAGCACTGGCCATGCGATGTCGTCGTCCGATACCGTGATCATCGCCTGCTGCACCTCTGCCTTTTCGCCAGAAGCGGGGATTTCGACCGTCATTCCGGGTCCGTGTAACAACTCCAATCCACTGGAAGGAGCGGGCCCCCCATCCGGGCCCGTATTAAAATTGGCAAACAATTCGCGAACCTGGCGCGGCAGCCCCAGCGGGCCACCCGACTTACCCGGCGTCCCTGAAGACTTCATCAAAACCAGTTGCCGCGACTTAGCCATGAGACCTCACAATCAATAACCGATTGTTGGCTCGCCCAATGTGCGGCGATTTCACTCTTCCTCGTTCTGCTTCAGCAGTTCCACCGATCGCTCGATCAGCCGCTCCAGGGGCACCGGCTTCACCAAATAGTCATCCACGCCCTGGCTCTCGGCATACGCCTGATGCCGCTTTCCCTCATTCGCCGTCATCATGATCACCACCGGCGAATCCTCGTATCCCTTGATCTTCTCCAGCACCAGAAATCCCGACCGATTCGGCAGCATCATGTCCAGCACCACCAGGTCGGGTTCTCCCTCCGCACACATGTGAATCGCCGAATCACCATCGCCGACGCCCATCGCATCCGCACCCTCGGCAATCATCGCGGCGACCACCGAATCTCGCACATCCTCATCATCCTCCACCACAAGCACGCGATACCCCGCCAGACGACCGTCAGAGGCCTCGTCCATCGCATGCGCTTCGCCATCGGATTGCTGTGGTGACACGGTCTTCTCCTGTTGGCCCCTTGGCTGATCTTCTTTTACGCCTTTGGTCTATACGCCCCGCCGCTGCCATCGGTTGATGGCCAAATCATCCTACTTCTTGCGCTTCTTTGGCGGGTTCGTCCGATACTCCACCCGGTCGCGCTCGCTCCGCTCGATAATCCGCTCCAACTCGTCTGGCGTCATCCACGGCAGCCACGCCAACTTCTCTTTCAACGCCGCCGGAAAGGGCTTATCCATCCGCTCGTGCGGCGGCCGCGCCCTCCACACCCGGTGCATCCACAAGTATTGATCCGGAGCGCGGCGGATCATCACCTCCATCGCCCGCCGATACCGCGCGGTGAGGTAAAACAGCGGATCTGGATAGCGATTCCACTCTTCCGGACCAAACGCATCCACAATCTCCGCCACATAACGCAGCGAACCCGGACCACCAAACCCCGGCTGCACCCGCGCCCCCGGCGGCAACGGCTCACCGGGATTCAGCCGCCGCGCAAACCCGCACACAATCGGCGATTCAAACTGCATCGCCATCAATCCCACAGATTTATACGTGCTGCACAGTCGCCCGAAATACGGCACAAAGACGCCGCGATCGCCACCATTCTGATCAGCCACAAACCCCGCGGCATTCCCCATCGCCATCGCCTTGGGAATGTCACGCACTGCGCCCCACTTGCTCACCAGCGTCAAGCCCCGCCGCCGCCTGGTCTCGCGCATCCACTCATCCAGTGCTGGATAATCCAAGGGCCGATACACCGCGTGAATGGGAAACCCCATCAGCGCCAGTGCATAACCGATCAACTCCCAGTTCCCCACGTGCCCGGTGATCAACGTCACGGGGCGCGATCCCAAAAGAGCTCGCACCGGCGCGGAAACATCTGTCAGTGCGATGTGCCGCGGCCATCCATCTTCGGTCAAGAGCCGCGGAGCAAAGCCAAACTCTGCTCCCAATTTGAATATATGTTCATACGCGCTCAGCGCCAACCGCCGGTGCTCTTTCTCATCCAGGTGTGGAAACGCTTCGCGTAGATGCTCCACACCCCTCTGCAGCCGCTTGCGATTGATGAAACTGCCGCCAAATCCGCGGCCAAACGCCTGCGCCGCCCACACCGCACGCTCCGGCCCCGCCACCAAGGGCAGGGTGAGAGCCCCTAAGACCATCGCTTTGGTGGGCACATCGAAAATGCGAAAGATGGATGCCGCAGCAGCTGCCACGTCAGAACCGTATTCCGCTCACTAGGCCGATCCCGTGTCGCTCAAGACCGCGCCGGCACTCGTCGCGGCACGTGCGCTGCCGCGGCATTCGACTCATCCTGTCTCTGCAGATCGCGCAGCATCCGCCGCGCCCGCGCGATCCGCGTCTCCACTGTGGTTTCCGGCAATCCCATCGCCTCACCAATCTGGCGATAGCTCATATCCCGCAACGACTTCATCAACAGTGGCTCGCGATACCCCTCGGGCAATTGCATCGCCAGATCCAGAATCCGCCGCGCCTCATCATTCAGATCCCCATCCCACGCACTGCGGCTGTCCGCCGGATCAATGCTCCCCTCCGGCCCATCCAGCCGAGCGTGCCGCCGCAACTTCTCGCTTCGCGCGCTGGCCCGCGCCGCGTTGATCGCCACCGTCCGCAGCCATGGCCGCACTGCGCCCGCATCTCGAAGGTCCTTTCCATGCCTCACCACCGTGAACGCCACTTCCTGCAGAAGGTCGTCCAGATCCACATCCCGCGGCTTGTACGCCAGCAGGATCGCCGCCACCCAGCGCCGATGCTCTTGCCACACCTGATCCAGCCACGTCCGATCAATCACTCCCGGCCCAGACTCAGCGCGCGACGACAGCCCCGCAATCTCCTGCGGCGTCACACCCCCATCGGACCCGGACTCTCCGGGAATAGGTTCTGGCTCGCGCATCGTCTCAGGCCACCATGGGCCCGCCCCTCTGTGTCACTACGATGACCAGTGCGACGCGCCCCGTCGCAACTTGTTCGGAATCCGACCGTCAGTCTCTCCAAAGAGACTCATGATCGTTTGGTTTGCCGAACATTGTCCGAATAAACATCCTTGATTTCAGGAGCTTTGGTGGCTTGGAACCTCTTCAATAACCTCGGTCGTGCGGCAGCCGCCGCCAAAGGCGAGCCCGTTTCCGACACCCCTCGCAGCGCCCCCACCGAAGACCCGGGTGCGGTCATGTCCCTCTTTGGTCACCTGGAAGAGCTCCGCAAGCGGCTGTTCCTTGCCGCCTGGGGCATCGTCCCCTTCCTTCTTCTTGGCCTGATCTTCCTCAAACCTCTCACCTCGTTCCTTCTGCTTCCCCTGCAGAAGCTGTTGCACGAACGAGGCCTCTCCGCGTCGCTGATTTCAACCGCGCCGATGGAGAGCTTCAACACCGCCTTCAAAATCGCCCTCATCGCCGCTGCACTCGCCGGCAGCCCGTGGATCCTCTACCAACTGTGGCGCTTTGTCGCCCCCGGCCTGTACGCCCATGAAAAACGTTTCGTGCGTTTTCTGCTTCCCATGTCACTCATCCTGACGTTGGCTGGCGTCGCCACGCTGTTCTACATGATCCTGCCATTGGCGCTCTCGTTTCTCATCAACTTCTCGGCAGAGCTTGGTCTGGATCAATTCAAAGTCCCCACCCTTGCCGCTGATGTCACACAGCCACTCCTGAATCTACCCGTCCTGGATGGAGACCCTGCAAACCCCGCCCCCGGCAGCGCGTGGATTGTCCGGCAGATTCCCGAAATGCGCGTCGCACTCGCTGCAGATGGTGGCGGCATTTCCATCTTCTCCATGCCGTTAGCCAAGAGCGCTGGCGTCCTCCCCCAATTCCGCATTAGTGAATACATCAACTTCGTCCTGCTACTCACGCTCTCATTCGCCATCGGCTTTCAGCTGCCTGTGGTGTTGCTCCTGCTTTCATGGATCGGGCTCATCAAAGACACGCACCTGAAAAAGTTCCGACGTTACGCCTTGCTGGTTTCGGTTGTCGCCTCGGCGCTTGTCACGCCCGGTGATCCTCTCACCCTCGCGCTCGCGGCAATCCCTTTCTACGGGCTGTACGAGCTTTCAATTCTGCTCATCCGTTGGTTCCCCGCCAAGCGCATCGCCGGCAAGAAGGAAACCGGCCGCGCACGCTGGGAAGACCCCAAACCACCTTCTGATTCCGAGCCGCCATCAGGTCCATCATCCGGACCACAAGGTGGATCGCCCGGTGGCGCGATGCCCTATCAACCTCAACCCCCTGCACCACCGTGGTCACCCCCCGCTTCCGCGCCCATGCCATTCAACCCTCGAGGCGGGCCAGATGATGGGCCCTTGGCTGGCCCGGCTGTTGATCCACTGCACAATCCCGGGCCAGACCCGGCGCGCGATCTGCCCCCACTGGGGATGAGCGATGAAGAGATCAGCCGCATCAATGAAGCGGGCATGAGCAACGCCGGTCAGTGGTATCGTGCCAACGGCGCGCCACCTGAGGAACCGCGGGCGTGAACAGCACGCCGAGCCAACCCACCGAAATTGATCGCGCCATGATGCTCCGCGCTCTGGACCTGGCCCAGGCCGCCGCGGCGGAGCGCGAAGTTCCCGTTGGTGCAGTCGTCTATCGCACTGCAAGTGGCGAAGTGCTGGGCACGGGATCAAACCGCCGCGAGAACGACCGTCAGCCCCACGCCCACGCGGAGTTCACGGCGATTGTGAATGCCTGCGCTGCAATCGGTGATTGGCGGCTGAACGACTGCACACTCGTCGTCACCCTTGAACCATGCCCAATGTGCGCTGGACTGATCGTGAATGCGCGAGTCGGGCGCGTGGTGTACGGCGCTCGTGATCCCAAAGCAGGTGCCGTCGCATCGCTGATGCAGTTGCTTTCCGATGCGCGGCTGAACCATCGCCCAACCGAAATCGTCGAGGGACTGATGGCTGAAGAATCTGCCGCGCTCCTCAAGCAGTTCTTTCGTGGATTGCGTGATCAGTAGTTTCACACTTCAACATCATCTAGATCACGCATGCCGTGCACAACGCGCAAGACCACAACCTCACGTGGTTCAATCTGGTACAGAATGAGGTACGAACCGAATACCAAGCCGCGGACACCAGGCCCCAGCGAAGACATTTCGCGGCCGCGGCGTGGTGCGTCGGTAAGACCCTGACATGCCTGGATGATCTTCTTCACAAATTGACGTGCTCTGCTCGGGGAGTCGGCTGCGATATAGACGTTGATCTGCCGCAAGTCACTCGCCGCACTTGACGTCAGACGAACCTTCACGCCACTCTCCGCGGGCGATTTCCGCGATTGGCGCCAGGACTTCGTGTGCGCGGTCGTTTCCGGGGCTGCGACGCTGCTTCGATTTCATCGATATCGGCGAGCAATGTATCTCGCACGTCTTCAAGGTCATGCACGCGTCCCGCCGCGATATCCGACTCACCCTCTTTCAGGAGCGCCCGCAAGTGCTTCTTCCAGGCGCGACGCCTCTCCTCGCGATCCTCCAAGAGCCGGATCGCCTCGCGCACGACCTCGCTTGCGGAGGCATACCGACCACCCTTGACCAGCGCTGTAATGAACTCCTGATTCTGGCGCGTCACTGAAATGTTCATGGTCGCCTCCGATAGCAAAGAATAGCAATATTTGCTACTAAACACAACAAGAAAAACCCCGGCAAATGGCCGGGGTTTGAATGACAAATTCAACGAATTATCGATTCTTTATCTTGGCAAGCAAAGACAGAATTTCGAGGTAGAGCCAGATTACCTGCACCAGCATTCCATGCGCTCCATACCACTCCATGTACTTAGGGGCGCCGGTTTGAACACCATCTTCAATGTACTGGAACGCCATCACAAGGCGGAACGATGCCAACACCACACAAAAGATGCTGAAGCCAATCCCGATCCATCCGCCCGTGCCATCAAGTGCGTAAAGCTTCATCAAACCATCCACATTCACACCAAAGAGCGCTAGTCCAAATGTGACGAGGCCGATGAGCACCACGCCAATCGTGCCTGCGAACACCATTTTCATCATGGTGGGGCCAACACGGATGAATCGGAATGAATACGCGGCAAGCAAGCCGGCAAAGACACCGAACGTGATCAAAAGCGAAATTGCAATCAGGCCGTAATCAAAGCCCTTGTAGTTTCCGGCTTGCGCAACCCACACAGAGAACAATCCAACCGCCAAACCTTTGGCAACTGCATACACCGGAGCCAAAAACGGTGATGCCTTGGGAGCGAACACCAAAACCAGCGAGAGCGCGAAAGCCAAAAACCCGCCGCCAATGCCTAATGGTGTCGCCAGAGCGTGTGCGTTTGAAGCTAGATACAAGGACACACACGCCGAAGCTGTCGCCAGCCCCAGCAAAATCGCGCTCTTGTTCACCGTTCCCTGAATCGTCATCGTGTCAGACGCTTCAGCGACCATGCGGCTGGTCTGCGGCATGGCGAAATTGCCATACGTGTTCCCCGCGCTCACGCCGCGAGTCACTCCCCCACTCTCAAAACCTCTGGTCAATACCGGATTGGCCATGGCAAAACCTCCTCAGAAAAACCTTGGGCACAACGCGCCTCCCACAGGCGGTCGATTGTTGCCCCATTCATCGCCCAGGCGGCACGAAAACAGTTAAAGTCCTATAACCGCTCCGTTCGCCGTTTGAATCGTTATTACTTCGGAAACGACCCCTTCTGGGTTCGCGCTCGTATGCCTTCCGGCATCAAACATGTCCTTGACAGCTCAGCTGTTTGTTTGTATACTGTTCGTATTGTGTGCCGTTGTGGGCACACTCCCGGCCCCACATCTTCGTGTTGCAACTCACTGACTCACTTTCCGTCCAATCTCGCGTGACATTTCACACCAAAAACCGATCCTCTCTCTATCACCTCCCCTCGCGGCGATCTTCCGTGCACACCCCTTCACCAACCCAATCCCCCACCGCTTCGCTGTTGGCCTCAGCCGGTTCGACGACCTCTGCGCAGGCGCATCGCCCCTCCATCACCGACTACCTCACCGACGGATCGCTCGCTCGCTTGGTCGGACAACTGACTCAATTGACCGGCGTTGAAATCGAGCTGCGCGATGCCCGCAGCCGCCTGATCCGCCCCGCCGCAGACCCTTCCCACCCTTGGCAGGTGATCGAAGACGGAAGCGAACAGACGACCGATCCCAATTCTCTGTACTTCCCATTGAAACTCAGTGGCGACACCATCGGCTCGCTGGTCATCCGTCCCGGCACGCCCGAATTGTGTGATCAAGCCCGCGAGAAACTTGCTGGCGTTGTTGAGCTGCTCGCCAACACGAGCGCCGAATTGGTCGGCTATGAGGCCGAGGTTCGGGATCGCATGCACGAACTTCAAGTGCTGCACAAGCTGGGCAACATGATCAGCCGCGCCGACAGCGTCGAGCGCATTCTCTCCGTCGCGCTGGAATCTGCACTCGATGTGCTCGGGCTCGACGCCGGCAACATCGTCCTCTTCAAAGAAGACGCCGACGGCGTTCTCTCACAAGACGAAAACGATCTGCATCCCGCGGCATGGCGCAACCTCTCCAGCGAGTGGATCCGCGATCCGCGCCCCGTCAGCAAAGATCGCGAATTCGACAAGCTCGCCCTCAAGGGCGAAATCGTCATCTGTGACGACCTCACCACCGATCCACGCATTCTGCTGATCGACCGCGTCCGCACCGAAGGCCTGGTCACCGCCATCAACGCTGGCCTCCTCTTTCAATCGCAACCCATCGGCGTGATTCGTTTGTACGCCAAATCGCGCCGCACCTTCACCGACCAGGACAAGCGCCTGCTGAAATCCATCGCTGATCAGGCGGCGGTCGCCATCGAACAATCACGCCTGCTGCGCCTGCAGCAGGATCGCGCCAAGGCCCAAAGACAGATGGAACTGGCCATCGATGTGCAGCGCCGCATGCTGCCGCGTGTCGCACCCACGTTGCCCCGCCTCGATGTCGCGGCCAAGTACACGCCTTCGCTGGAACTGGGTGGAGATTTCTACGACCTCTTTGAACTCAACGGCCACCTGGGCATCGCCATTGGCGATGTCTCGGGCAAAGGACTTGCCGCGGCACTCTTGATGAGCAGTGTCCGCGCCAGCTTGCGTGCCTTCGTGCAAGATCTCTACGACTTGGATGAAGTTGTCGCACGGGTGAATGTTGCCATGTGCCGCGACACTCATGAACGCGAATTCTCCACACTGTGGTATGGCGTGATTGACCCCGCCAAGCTTCGCCTCACCTATTGCAGCGCTGGGCACGAGCCGCCGATGGTGGTTCGCGCTGCCCCGAAGAGCGCACCTCGCGCACCTAAAGAGTCGGACATCGACGAGCTCGGCGTCGGCGGCATGGCCGTCGGCATCGATCCGCATCAGCGCTATCAACGCGGCGTGTTTGATCTGCACGCCCGCGATGTTCTGCTCGCTTACACCGACGGCATCATTGATGCGCGCAGTTTCAGCAACGAACGCTTTGGCCGCTCGCGCCTGCGCCAATCACTTCTCTCCATTCTGACAAACGAGCCCGACGCCACGGCCACCCGCATCGTCGAGCTCATTCAATGGGAAGTGCGCAAGTTCGCGGGTCTCAAGACCCGCTTTGATGACGAAACCATGGTGGTGCTGCGTGTCGGCGACAAAACCTGATGCCCGTCACGACTGTCGATTCGATTATGCCGCTCGGGGGCCGTCGTCGTCGCGAGTCAGAAACGGACTTGCAAGAACCCGTTCTACATCCTCGGTGAGCTCGCTCATCGTCGCATCGACGCGGGCCATCGCCTCGTGCACGTTGGCGATCGAATCAAGCGCGTCCGCCGCGCCCTCATTGTGCTCACGCCCCCACCATGATGGGCTGATCCGGCCTGCTGTCGCCTTGGATTCGGCGGGCTGCCGCGCCGCCTTTGGCTGACCCAGGGCGCGAACCGCATTCACCGGAAAGGGAATCGGATCCAACGCCGAACGAGTGTCACCTGTCACGAGTCGAAGATTCATGGAGTCCTTCCCCAAGAGAGCACATGCCCGGGCGAGGTTTGCGCGTGATTCGCGCTTCGCCTCATCGACCAGCCACACCCGGCTCAATACCGCGGCGTCACCAATCTCCACACAGAAACCGGCATCGGTGCCAAACAACCCGCAGACTTTGCCCGTTTCCACAGTCCTGATGCCCGATGCGGCCCGTCCTGAGCCGCCAACACCCGAACTAAGGGGGTTATCGGCATAGACCCACCCAGGAGGTTGAATCTGGCAGGGGGACTTCACTTGAAGTTTTTTGTGCCCGATAACCAACAAACACGGGGTCACCCGCCGCTCTTTGCGGCATCAAACTTCACGTGACAGCGAACTGCCTGCCTTCCCAATACCTAATACCCGACCTGAAGCGTGCCGCCAGCCGCTTGTGGTACTCTCGCACTACCACCAACAGCGTCCGGTCTTCCCCTCGCATGAGCCAGGTTTCCTCAACCCCCAATCCGACGGTCGACGACTCGCGGGAGCGCGAGCTGGTGCGTCGTCTGCAGGCAGGCGAAAGCCGCGCCTTTGAGGAATTGGTGCGCGAAAACAGCCCGCGGCTGCTTGCCGTGGCGCGGCGGTTTTTCCCCGCCGAATCCGACGCCATGGACGCCCTGCAGGATGCCTATCTCTCGGCATTTAAAGCCATTGGCCGCTTTGATGGAAATTCCAAGCTCTCCACCTGGCTGCACCGCATCGTGGTCAACGCCTGCCTGATGAAGCTGCGGGCCAAGAGCCGTCGCCCCGAGACCCAGATTGAGGCAATGCTTCCCGCCTTTGACGACGCGGGGCACTTGGTGAAGAAAAATGGCGGCGGACTGTCAGAAACGGCAGAAGATGCGCTTCACCGCAAGGAATCCCGCGAATTGGTGCGAGCCACGATTCACGAATTGCCCGAGCAATACCGTGAAGTTCTGCTGCTGCGGGATATTGAAGAACTCGATACAGATCAGGTGGCCCAGATGCTGGACCTAACGGCGGGCGCGGTCAAAACTCGCCTGCACCGGGCGCGCCTGGCACTCAAGCAACTGCTGGAAGCCAAGCTCGATCGTCTCAAAGGAAAGGAGGTCGCCACATCGTGAATTGCAAAGCGTTGATCGACTTCCTCACCGAGTACGACCAGGGCACGCTGCCGATGCACCAGCGGCTCATGTTTGATCTGCACTTGAAACTCTGCCCCCCCTGCAAGAAGTTTCTGGATGACTATCGCGCGGCCGTGAAAATGGGTAAGAAGTGCTGCTGCCCCAAACAGGAGCCCGCCCTGTCTCACGTGCCCGAAGAGTTCATTCAGGCGGTGCTGAAAGCCAGGGATGCCATGCCCCTTCCGACCGATGAACCAAGGAAATAAGGGGAAGCGGGGTCGTGGCCCGACCGGTCGACGTGGTTGCCCGGGCTACAGTGCTGTTGTCCATCCGGCCTGACGGCGGGAAGTGGGCACTTTCGGCTGGTCGTGTTGACCAGCCAGACAAAACAACGGATTCGGGCTCGCGGGTGTGCCGCGATTGCCGGAATTCGGAATCAGGACACGTGTTCCGTGCGCGGCAGGCCGATCGGCATGCCTTGATCGCCGGACGAAAGAGCCGCTTTGCAGGCCCGTTCCCTCCAGATTCAGCCACTTTCCACCGCTCGTGACGCAGCGCGCGATGCAGCCCCGTTGACTGGGCGTGCATCGAATGTGTTGAACGCGTTCAGCCCGGTGGTGGTGCGGAGCTCGACGAGCCGTCGCGGCATGGCCGCCTCGGATCTTTCGACTCGTGCTGATTGGGCCGGTTCGATCTGCAGTGTGCACCGCGTGGGCAGAGCGATCGTTCAATTTGGACGAGCGTTGTTGCGAGCCCGCGTTGAGCGTCGGTTTGCGCGTGATGAAGTTCATCGCGACCAGATTGATGACGGCCGTTTCGGACGATTCAGGGTGTGAGTGATTGCCGAGGTGAAGAGTTCTCTTCTCCAGGCAGATAGATCGAGTGCCGCGAGCAATGTGGGCCGGAGTCTGAATAGATCAGACCAGGCCCGAAAGGTTGGCTCGCGATGGCAAAGTCTCAGATGTTGATCAATTACGTCCCCGGCGAAGAGTGCCGCGTGGCGATCGTGGAAGACGGCAAGCTCGAAGAGCTGCACGTTGAAAAATTCAGTTCGGCCAGCCGGGTGGGAAACATCTACCTGGCCAAGGTCTCGAATGTCGAGCCGTCGATTCAGGCGGCGTTTGTCGATTTCGGCATTCCGGAAAATGGCTTTCTGCACGTCTCAGACCTGCACCCGCGCTATTTCCCCGGCGGAGATGCCGAAGACGGCATTGAAAAGGTGGGACACAAGACTCCCCGGCGAGAGCGCCCTGCAATGCAGGACGCGCTGAAGCGCGGGCATGAGATTCTCGTGCAGGTGCTCAAAGAAGGTGTGGGCACCAAGGGCCCGACGCTGACGAGCTATCTCTCTATTCCTGGCCGCTTCCTGGTGATGATGCCCTTCATGGACAATGTGGGAGTGTCGCGCAAGGTCGAGGATGAAGATCAGCGCCGCAAGATGCGCGAGATTCTCGACCAGCTCGATCTGCCAGAAGGATTCGGGTTCATTCTCCGCACTGCGGGCATGGACCGCACCAAGACCGAGTTGAAGCGCGACCTGGCGTACCTGATGCGTCTCTGGAAAGACATGGAGCGTCGTCTGGCCGAAGGCAGTGGCAAGACGCGACTGCTCTACTCAGAAAGCGACCTCCTGGTCCGCGCTTTGCGCGACATGTTGACCAGCGAAATCGATGAAGTGATCATCGATAACGAGCAGGCCCTGCAACGGGCTGCACGATTCCTGAAGATCGTCGCTCCGCGCAGTTCGTGCAAGTTGCTGCTGCACACCGACAAGACCCCGCTCTTCTACGCCTTTGGCGTGGAGCCGCAGATCTCACTGATGCACGCACGCGAAGTGCCCCTGCCCAGCGGCGGGCGCTTGGTGATCGATCAGACCGAAGCGATGGTGTGCATCGACGTGAACAGCGGCAAGAGCCGCGACGCTCGCGATGCTGAGGAGAATGCGTTTCAGACCAACCTTGAGGCGGTGGATGAGATCTGCCGCCAGCTGCGCTTGCGCGATCTCGGCGGCATCGTTGCCAATGACCTCATTGACATGCGCGATGCCAAGAACCGTAAGGAAGTGGAGAACAGCTTCAATGAGCGCCTGTCGCGCGATCGTGCCAAGACGACGATCGCGACGATTTCCCCCTTTGGTATTCTGGAGATGACACGCCAGCGCATGCGCGGAAGTCATGAGACGGTGCACTTTGCCGATTGCCCGACGTGCCGCGGCCGAGGAATTATCCAGAAGCCGGATTCGGTCGCGGCGGATGCGATTCGCGAACTCGCGGCGGTGCTCAGCCATCAGAAGATCCGCAAGGTCGAGATGGTGGTCGCGCCGCGCGTCGCCAGCGAACTCTTGAGCCACAAGCGTCAACTGCTTGGTCGCTTGGAAAAGCTG
>CAYTYD010000009.1:0-27951 GCA_964441555.1 uncultured Phycisphaeraceae bacterium
CGGTTCGCTCGCCCAGTGGCGAGCCGGGAAAGAGAATGGTGTGACCGATCTCGCCGGCGGTCTTGAAACCACCATAAAAGAGTTCGCCATTGAGGATGAGGCCGCCACCGATGCCGGTGCCAGCCCAGACGCCCAAGACATCTTGCGCACCTTTGGCAGCGCCGAGGCGCTGCTCACCCAGGACCGCGACGTTGACATCGTTATCGAGGAAAACAGGTGTGCGCAGGCGGGTAGAGAGAATGCGGGCGAGTTTGTAGTCGGTCCAATTCAGATTGACGGCTTCGAGGACCACACCAGCATCGGGATCGATGGCGCCGGGGGCACCGATGCCGACGGCGGCGACCTGCGTGGTGGCGATGCCGGCCTCGTCGCAGGCCTCTTGGACGCCGCGGGCGAGACGATCGATAACGGCGGCGGAGCCCTCTTCAGCGCGGGTTTTTTTGCGGGAAGCGCCGAGGAGTTTGTAGTTGGCATCGACGACACCGATCTGCATGTTGGTGCCGCCGAGATCAATGCCGACAAAGAAGGACTTGCCGCGACGGGAGGCAGGGCGCGGCGTGCGGCGGGGTGTGGTGGGGCGTTTGGCGAGGGTCATCATGCGTTCCAGATGGCGTGGTGAGGTGGGAAAGGTGTGAGGGTAGATCGGCGTGTTTGTGATTGGAGATCGGTGCGTGTGCGTGGAGCGAGATGAACGGGTTGTGTACGGATGGACAAGGTGAGTTTTCCCCCGAATTCAGGGAGTTTGCGGCTGGTTTCAAGCGTTTGCACATGAATCGGATGAAATGAGGGTTGGTGGCTTCATAAGATCGGGGTCCATGGCAGAGGCGACGGACAATGTGAATCTTGGTGAAACGCCAATTGCGGCAGACGCGGCGGAAGCTTCTGGCGGGCGGATGAGTCTGCTCGCGGTGGTGGCGCTGGTGGTGGGTGTGCTGAGTGTGTTTTCCTGCCCGGTGCCGGTGCTGGGTCTGTCGCTGGGATTGTTTGCCGGTGTGATGGGATTGATCGCGCTGGTGCGGGTGTCGCGATCCAAGCAGAAGATGCGTGGCAAGACCGCGGCGATGGCGGGAACGATTTTGGGGACGATGGCGTTTCTCTTCGGCGTGGTGATGATCGTCGGCATCACGATGTTTGTGAAGGCGGCGTATCGGTATTCAGAGCCGATGCTGGCGTTGCAATCTGGCAAGGTGGATGAGGCGCGGGTGGTGTTTGCCCAAGGCGTTGCGGAGAAGCTGACGGATGAGGTGAGCAAGGATTTTCTCAGCCGCGTCGAGGCACAGCTTGGGAAGTACAAGGGTGGTCCGACGGACTTGATTGATTTTGCCAAGCAGGCGTATGACCGGGTGTCGGTGCAGGGCGCTGCGCTGGGGAATGTGCCGAGCACGCGCGATGTGGTGCCGTATCCGTTGCCGGTGGATTTTGAAAAGGGCGAGGCACTCCTGATCGTGCTGGTGGATCAGCGCGAGGCGACCGCGCAGTTTCAATACGGGAAGATCACCAACATCGGTGTGACGCGCGTGGGCGTGGCGGACATCGTGTGGCTGTTTCCGATTGACGGCGGGAAGAAGAATGGTGGAACGCTGAACCCTGAGGGTGCGGGGAAGTTTTAGAACATCAGGCATCAGGCACTTGGGGATAGCAAATACCAAGACAGGCCCTTCGACTTCGCTCAGGGCAGAGCATCAGGCACCGGTCCAAAGTCAGCACCCCGTACTGAAACTCGCCACAAAGTCCAGATAATCAAAGAAATCGATAACAGTGTCCGCATTGAAATCAGCGGCAGGGTCATTGCTGCTGAAGGCGGCGACGAAATCGAGGTAATCAAAGAAATCGACGACGGTGTCGGCGTTGAAGTCTGCCGCACATCCTGCGGGCTTGAGGTGCACGATGCCGCGCCATGAGGGGCCGCCGAGTGCGGCGATCTGGGTGTCGGTCATGGCTTCATCGGCATACGCCATGTTGGCGACGTAGATCGATTCACCCCGTCCCAGCAAATCTGAAAACAGGCAGATCGTCGCCGCCATCGGCGCCGCCGCAGCGTTGGGGCTCTTGGCCCAGGGGCTGGGGAACTGGCCCCAGCCATTCCATGTCGCGGGTGCGACCGCGGTGCCCGCAAGATTCGTACTCGACACATCGCCCCAGCGCGGGTCGGTGCTCTTGCAACTGGCATACACCCAATCGCCACCGGTGGTGCCGAGGTAGGTGCCATTGACAAAGACGCGGCCTTGCTTGGTGCGATACCCATCGCTGGAAATGGCGAGGCGGAACCACTGGCCAGCAGTCACGCCGGGAAGCGTGGTGTATGCACTGGTGGCGACTTGATAGCCAAAGGTGAGCGCTGTGCCATTTTTGCGAAGGAAGGCATCAGCATCGCTGTCGTTGTTGTGATTGTCCTGGATCAGCGGCGCGGGGTATTCGGCGTTCCATGCCGAAGCGGGGATGAGAATGTCCCACACCATGGTCCATTGGCCGTTGCGATCTTCGGGCCAGAAATCGCGCGAGTTGGGCCAGAGGGCCAGGCCGATGCCGCGAGATTTGGCGCTGTTGGTGGGATCGGCGAGATTGCGGGGCGGGCTGGTGCGATAGACGATGTCGTCGCCGCCGCCCAATGCAGGCAGGCCGAAAGACGCGGCAGTGCCGAAGGAGGATTGTGATTGCGTGATGCCCGTGGGAGTGGGAGGATTGGGATAGTTCAGTTCATCGCCAAGACCGCCAAGAATTGGGCCAAACGCGGCATCATCCAGATAACGCATGCGTGCCGGGCCGCTGGATGGGGCGAGGCCGGATTGTTGAACCGAGGCGAGGGAGCCATCAAAGTGCCACTCGCTGACCTTGGCGGGCGGAGGAGTCCAAGTGGCGACGTGAAGACCGCTGCCGTTCGGGTCAGATTCAACGCGCAGGCCAAGCCCAAAGGGCTTGGTGATGTTGCGAATCGCGACTTCGGCCTTGCGATCAGCGCGGATCTTGTAGTCCAGTGTCAGCGCGACATCAATGCCGCTGAATGAGCCGCCGACAACTTCGATATCGAGATTGACGGGGACGCCCGCGCCGGGATTGCGCACCGCTCCATACAGGATGCGATGCTGACCCGCGACAAAGCTGTTCAACACATCCCCAAGTCGGACGTTGCTGCCGACGACGCCGCCCAGAAATCCCGTGCCGCTGACGACGGGATTGAAGTTGAAGGTGTAACCACCGCTGGCGTCGATGGTGGTGGTGCCGGTGCGAACAACATCCGGAGGATTGGATTGCAACGAAGAGATGTTGACGCCCGCGCAATCCACAAATGTGCTGGATTGGGCGAATGCTGCGGAGCCGATGCAAAGACCAGCGAAAAGAGCCAGGCGTGTCGACATGAATACCTCCGCCGTGAATGTAGCAGAAGCAGAGCAGGGGCCCAAGTGTGATTTGCGTGTGAATGTGGTGAAGTTTGATCGGGAAATTATGGGGTGGGCGCGCCCGGAGCGGGGGTGGCACGCTCGATGATGAGGGTCCAGCGCTCGGCGACTTCATCGGTCATGGCCTTGAAGGCAGCGCGTTCAGCGTTTCGGCGTGAGCGATCAATCACGCTGCCACCATCGGCGCTGCCCGCGTTGACAAAGGCCTTGGCGTTGCCTTGGGCCTGACCCATGATGCGGCCAGAGCGGACATCGACGATCACGCCGCTGGCCACAGTCTGCACGTTCGCCGCAGGATCGGTCACCAACGCCAACTTTACCTGCTCCCCATACTCCACCCGGTTGGGAACAAAAAACTGCGTGTCAAGCGTGTACACCAGCAGCACATCCGCGCCGGTTTCCGCCGCGGCCTTGCGCAGCTCGGCTTCGGTGGAAACCGAATCGGGGAGCACGAGCTTGTTCAGCCCGAGCGTGCCACGGATGGCGTACATCTTGCCAAGCTTGGCGATGTCAGCGGGGTCTTCAGAATCGATCTGCGTGACAATCGAGATTGGGCCCTTGGTGGTGCTGCCGCCGGTGAAGGTCGCAAACTCTGGTGCCTGCACACGCGCAATACCCAGCAGCGTGGACACGGTGGCGCGTTGCTGAGGAACGAGTGGGCCGCTGATCGAGCCATCGGGCTGAGCGAACCCCATGGCCCGCAGATTGGCAGGCCCGCCGGGGGCGTGATACGCCTGACAGCCGACAAGTGCGGAAGAAAGAAGCAGGAGTGAGGTGGCAAGCAGCGTGCGCATAAGGGCTCCGGTGTTGTGCGTTCAGGAGCGTATGAGATTCTTGTGTGCTTGCGGAGTTCCGAGTCTGGCGGGGATGCGGGGGTAGGGGGGAGCCGGGGTGGGTTTGGGATAATTTGGGGCCGTTTGCCAACCGGGAATCGCCCTATCCTCGACCCCCGATTTGGGCCCAATCGACACCCCAATTCCGGCTGCACATCCCCTCTAAACCGGTTTTTGGGTCTGGTTTGGAAATGGGCTGAAGGCAAATCCCAATAAGGTCAAAAAGGCCCCCCCGGAGGCATTCTTCACCGGGCTGGCATCAAGGAATGTATGGACATGCTCACCGCCACTCGTCGTTCTGAATCTCACGCCTTCTCCCGTCCGGCCGGCCTGATGGCCGCGGCTTTCGTCGCCCTCGCCGGTCTGTGCGCTGCTGCTGGCGCCGCGGTGCCGGGCGCACTCGATCGCGTTCCCGCCGATGCCGCCATGGCCGGTGGTGTGGCCAACCTCACCACCTTCCACAACAACTTCAACGCCATGGGTACGGCACTGAAGCTCGATTCACTCGACGGCCTGAAGAAGATGGATGCCCTCTTCCAGGCCCAAGGCATCAAGAAGGATGGCTCCGCTGCCGTGGCGATTCTGGAAGTCCCCGAAGGTGGCGATCAGGGAATGCCCGGCGAGGGCCTCCGCAACGCTCCGATGGTGATCATCGTTCCCGTCACGGACTACAAGGCCTTTGTCACCGGGCTGGGTGGCGACGCCGCGGCACCAATCGCAGAGTTGAAGGGTCAGCAGACGATGTTCGCCAAGGACATCGGTGGCGGCTATGCCGCGCTCAGCCCCAAGAAGGAACTCACCGAAAGCTTCGAAGGCAAGGGTGGCAATCTTGAGGCCCACACCAAGGCGTTGGGCGCAGTCGGCACCCGCGTCGCCGATAAGAGCGATGTAGTCCTGGTCGCCAACGTCGGCAAGCTCGCCCCCAAGATCAAGGATGGCATCAAGGGCATGAAGGAACAGGCCGAGATGGTCGGCCAGATGGGTGGCGGCAATGCCCCCAACACCAAGCTGATCGAGATCATCGCCGAGAACTGGGTGCGCGATGCCCAGACTGGTGTCATCGGTCTGAATTTCTCCGCTGAGAATCTCGCGATCGATGTCGCCAGCCAGTTCAAGCCCGGCTCCGAATTGGCCGGTCTCTTCAACAGCGATGGAAACTCGGCGGGCCTCCTCAACAACGTTCCCAACAAGCCCTTCCTCTTCGCCGTGGCGATCGATGCCAGCAGCGCGAGCATGAAGAAAATGCTCAAGGGCATGTTCGATCTCTCCAAAGAGCAGATGGGTAAGGCCGGCGATCAGAAGGCCATGGCCGAAGCAAGTGGCATGTGGGAGGCCCTCCTCTCCAAGCCCGAAGGGTTTGATGGCACCGCCTTCAGCGTTGGTTACTCCCCCGCAGGCCTTTCCGCTGGCCTTCTCAGCCAGACGGTCGGCTTCATCAAGACCAATAAGAGCAGCGATTACCTCAAGCTCACCGGCGATGTCATGACCAACATGAACGGCACCAAGGTCGATGGGATGCAGTACACCACCGAATACAAGGCCGGCGCGGTCGATGTCAGTGGTGTGAAGGCGGATTCGTGGTCGATGGCCATGACTCCTTCCGATCCCAACGACCCGATGGCGATGCAGGTGCAGATGATGATGGGCTTCATCACCGGTCCTGCTGGAAAGTTCCAGGGCTTGAGCGCTCCCACCGACAAGGGCGTGGTGATGACCTACAGCCAGTACGCCCCTTTCATGGATGAGGCGTTGAAGGCGGCCAAGAACGGCGACGGGCTTGGCAAGTCGCTGGCCGAGGCGTCAAAGATGCTGCCGGCAAATCGCAACTTTGAAATGTGGATCGGCTCCAAGTCGCTGATTGACACCCTCGGCGGCTTCGCCGCGATGATGGGTGGCCCGGCCGTGTCGGCTCCGGCGGATCTGCCTCCGGTGGCGATGGCCGCGACGGGTGATGCGGGTGGTGCACAGCTTCGCATCGTGGTCCCCACCAAGGTGATCACAACGGTGCAGGAGATCGGCAAGAAGGTGCAGAGTGAAATGGGTGGCGGCGACCCCATGGATGATCAGGGCGAACCCAAGGAAGAGAAGAAGGACGGCGGCAAGCCGAAGTTCTAAAAGAACCCCGAGCGCGAGCTCGGAGCCAACAGTTCCCACAGCCGCCCCGAGCAATCGGGGCGGTTTTCATTTCTTACCATCCACGCTCATGAGTACGCCGATCTGGACATGTCGACATCGCCATCTCGGGCTCGATCAGCCCCGCATCATGGCCATCGTGAATCTGACTCCAGATTCATTCTTTGATGGTGGGGCGGTGGGCGACGCGGCATGCGATGCCGGGCCGGCGATTGATGCCGCGATGAGGGCGGTTGCCGAAGGCGCACACATCGTGGACCTGGGTGCGGAATCGACACGTCCCGGTGCCGCATCCGTCGATGAAGCCACCCAGGTCGCGCGGCTCCTTCCCGTCATTCGCGGCATCCGCGCTTCGCGCAACACAACTCTGGCCAACATCCCCATCTCCGTCGATACCACCCGCGCTGCCGTCGCCCAAGCCGCGCAGGATGTGGGGGCCGACGTCATCAACGATGTCTCGGGCGCCACCGATGATCCGCACATGCTGAGCGTGCTGGCAGAATCCGCTTGCGGCATCGTCCTCATGCACCGATTAGTCCAACCCGCCCTCGATCGCTTCTCCGATCAATACTCCACCGCCCCGAAATACGGCAATGTCATTCAAGACGTCGGTGCATACCTGGCACTCCGCGTCCGCGCCGCGATCGATGCTGGCATTCGGCCAGACTCCATTCTCATCGATCCCGGCCTTGGCTTCGGAAAAGCCGTCGAAGACAATCTTGCCCTCATCCGCGGCACGCCGCGCCTCCTCGAACTCGCGCGGCAGTCAGCCCCCGTCGCCGGCCTCCTCTCCGCCCTCTCCCGCAAAAGCTTCGTCGGCAGAGTGTCACTCGGTCGCGATTCACAACCCGACGAACGTCTGCCCGGCACCCTCGCACTCTCTGTCCAGCATCTGGCTCTCGGCGCGCGAGTTTTCCGCGTGCATGATGTGAAAGAGCATTCCAAAGCACTGAAAGCAGCACAGGGCATCGCGGCACACGAAAACTGCTGACATACTCACGCAAGTGCCGAGAATCTCGCATGGGCATTTCCCTTGTTCTCTGTGCCGCGGCCGCCTTCAGCGCGTGGATTCCCTCGGAGCCGGTCGGTGTGTTTGGCGCGCCTGGAAACGGTGCGGCACCCGCTACCGGATGGAATTGCTCTGCTGAATTGACGGAACAAAATCTCGTCATCAGTCCGGAGTTCTACCCCGCTCACTTTGGTAAGTATGACTTCTCCACCACCGCGACGTTCAGTATGAAGGCCGTGATTCGACCGCTCATGGCGGTCCCGGGAACAACTTACTCGATGATCTCCAAATCCGAGAGATGCAATACCAACTTCTCCGGAGGCGATCTGGCGGGCGAAGATTGGGCGTTGGAGTTGAGGTCGGTGCAGGTCGCCACCGATGTCTTCTTCTGTCCTGTGCTTCGAGTCACTGGAACAAGTGGATCAATAGAGTTCTTCTCATCGACGCTGATTCCTTCGGATCAATGGTCCACCATTCAGTTCTCATTTGATAACCGCACCGACCCGCCCATCGTGCTGCTCGGTGCCAATGGTCAGGTCTCAAACGTTGCTGCTGGCTTGCCCCCGGGCTCCATGCCAGCTCGCACCGCTCCCATCTCTTCACGCCGGCGCATCTGGATTGGTTCCAACCCAGCCCATCCCACCTCGGCGAGTACGGCTTTCCAAGGTGAGATAGCCGAGATTCCCATTTGGAATCGCGCCCGGACCATGCAAGAGATGTCGCCGTGCGATGGCAAAACCAATCCGCCAACGCAGGATGCGGCATTGATTGGCTATTACCGATTGGGCTCTCCCATCGAGTTGGGAGGCCGTGTGGTCTCAGTCGATGCCTTTCTTCCGACCGCCGCGCACGCGGTACTTGGCACTCACGGCATTGATAATCGCACGTTTCCGGGCAGGACTCTGGTGCAGAACCTGCCCATTCTGCGCACCGCGGCACTGGAACGTCCAATTCGTCCCGGCTTGAATGAGTTCGTGTTCTCTGTCGATGCTGGAACGGCATTCACCGGGCAGTACCAGTGGTACAGATTCATCGTGCCGACGCAGACGTGGGTTCCGCTCACGGATGGTCTATTGGAGTTCGGGTCATCTGTGGAGGGCGCGAACCAGAGGCAATTGCGTGTGACCATGCGACACATGCAGGATGCGATTCGCGTGCGTGCCCGGGCGTACTACGAAGGGTGCAACGATTCTCGCGCCAAAACCACTTCATCCGTCGAAGCGTCGTGTGAAGGTGACTTCAATGGCGATGGTGTGCTGAACATATTCGATGTGTTGGATCTAGTTGCTGCGCTCGGACACGAAGAGCCGCAGGCGGACATTAACCACGACTCGGCGTTCGATCTCTTCGACTATTTGGATCTTCTTGAAGCGATCATTCGAGGCTGCTAAACCTGGCTCAGCACACCGAGAGGTGATTCTCAAGACACGCTGAAATGCCCGGCAAAGAGCTCAGTGCCTCGCGATATCTCCTGCGCAGCAGCGAATGTGGTCCCGCATCTGAAGCAAGCCACGGTGTGTCGTTGACCAGCTCAATGGTTGGCACGCGTGATGCTCGGGCAAGGTGCAACGTCGATGTGTCAGTCGTGATGAGTGCATCGACGCGGTCGAGAATGCCCAGCAGATCATACAACCGCAAGGCGTGAATACGTGACAGGTCAAGTAGTTCCCATCCGTTATCGCGGGCGGCGGCGCGCAGCCGCGACTCGAACTCGCCGGCTGCCGCGAAGGGTGATGAAAGCCCGCCGAGATTGAAAGCGATCAGCGGCCGCGTGAGATCGAGAGATGCCGCCGATTGACACCACAAACGTTCCTCTCGCTTTCGATGGCGACGATCAATCCGGACGGTGCCGCCGTCATAGAGATCCGGTAGCCCGGCAAGGCGATAGGCCTCTGCGGCAAAGTTGTGTGCGAGGCGGCGTTGATCAGCGTTGCCGTGCGTCTGCGCGACCAGCACGCGATCCCAGCGAAGTGACGCCCAGAGCCGCGCAGGCTCGCACTCATCCACGCGATCTACTGGAGCCACGATCGGCCGCACATACGAGGCGCATTCCAGAAAGCCGTGAAACTCGTGGTAAACAATGAAGTCGACGGGTGATCCGCATTCACTTGCCACATGCGCGGCAATCGGCAAGGCGTTGATCACATCGCCAAATCTGCCGAGCGTGATGATCGCCGTGTCGCTCATTTGTCAGGGCCAGACTTATGCAGCAACGCGGGAGGACGCGGCATGGGGATTGAATGTGAAGATCGCCGCGCCGAACTTCTCATGCGTGCGGAAGATGAGCGTGAAACGGGGATCGTTGAGCGCATCCGCGACGCTCTTGGCGTGCTTGATGTGATCTACATCGTCGAGGGCCACGATGCAGGTGTGGCGGCACTGCCTGCGGAAGAGATCAAACTCGCGATATCCAAGGTGGCCAGCGGAATCCAGCAGGATCAGGTCGAAACGATTCTGTGCCAGCAGTGTGGAGAGGATGTTGTCCTTCGCGGCATCGTTGAAGGTCTCTTTGTGATATCCGGCCACCGGGTCGGAAGGCAGGTAGTCGACGTACAAGCCGGGAAAGTCTTGTGCGCATTGATCGATCCACGTGTGCGTGTCCTGCGGCTCGGGCATGTCAGCGCGAGCCAGACTGAGCCCTTCATGAAAGGTGATGTTCGTGAAGTCCTTCAGGTTATTGCGGGCTTGTGCTGCGTATTTGGGGTTGATCTCCACCGTGTGCAATTGCCAGGGTTTGCCGGTGGCGGAGAGGGCCTGCGCGAAGTTGCGGGTAGAGCCACGACCGTCGTATGTTCCGGTTTCCAATACGAATGTGAAGCCGTTGTCGCGGATCAATCGCGCCAGTTCATTGGAGAAGTCCTTGGCGACGGACATGACGCCGGGCGCTGTCGATGCGGGGCGAGGAGGAATGCGTGTGCCGGTGGTTGAGCTTGTCATGTTCGTTGTCCTTGTGTCCATGCGCGGAGCGCCGGGAAGCGAATACGGGGTAACGATGTGAACGGAGGCAGGGAACGCCGATCTCGCTGCGTGAGCCAGAGTGGTTTCGTGCGTGTCTGATGAAATCACAACTGCATCGATCGAAAGAGAATGTGCCGCGTTGGGTGGGAGGATTTGATAGCCCCACATGCGGGTGCCGGAAAGCAGCTGGTTGTCGTCCAGCACAGCGACAATTTCCACAGGCGGATTCAGAAGTGCGTGCCCGGCTGCGCGGGTGTGACGGCCGGCGCCAAAGATCGCGACGCAATTCCACCCGTTCTCTGCACAGTGGGTTAGCGCGTTTTCAAGCGCGACATTGGCGTGCGCTGCCAGATGTCGTTGACCGCTCAGCGTCCACCACGCGGTTTCGGCGCACGATTGCTGCTTCTGCTCAAAGGGTGTGAGCGACGAGGATGCCGACTTGGAGGCCAATCGCTGCAAGAAGCTCAAGGTGTCGGACACCAGCCAGCGACCAACGCTTTGTGTCCAAAAGGATGGCCGCGCTGTGTTGCTGATGCTCCAGTGTTGATGCGCTTGGTGGATGTTCTGGTTGATCCACAATCGATTGTGAGCGGATGCCTGACTGCACAGCCACGCTTCGGCCCAGCGATTCGAGATTGCAGGGTCTAGGAGTGTCGCTTGCGACTGCGCCCACGCTCTTCCCACCCAGACACCCTGCGATTGCCCGGATGTCGCGTTTCCGTGCGGCAGCATCACGCCGTTCAGATCCGCGAAGTGAGTGCGGAATGAGTGCAGAATCTGTGACGCGTGTTGGGTCGGGTCAGGAGTGATGTCATCGTGAGCCAACACCAGCGCAGAAGCTCGACTCGCCTGGCGCTCCGCCAGCATGTTGATTGCAGCTGGGTAGCCGGGAAAGCCATCTGTCTGAAGGCGAAGATCAGCTTGAACCGGAAGCTGTTCTGCAGTTTGGAGGACCGCAACCTTGTAGCCCATCGCTTGCCAGGAGTTGCATGCGAGTTGTCCACGCTTCGCACACGCTGTTGGAAACAGCACCCAAACCTCCCCTGATTCGGGGATTGGTGTGGATGATGGTGGTGAAGTGGGACTTGACACAGGTGTGTTATCGGCGAGCCGGAGCCACCAGTTCAAGTTCCTGCATCCGACAGGCAGCACATTCCTCCCACGCCGCAAATCCACAAGCCGCCTTCCATGACCCGTCGATACTCCCTGCGCATGTCTGCAACCACTGCTGCGAACCCTACTCAGACCTCGATCACGCGTGAGCAGTTGGTCGCCATGGCCCGCGAGCCCAGGCCGTGGCGGGCCCTTGCCCTCTACGCCGCAGTGAGTGAGCAGATCGCGGCGGACATCGAACTCCGCTTTCACGGAGTCGCGGCATTGGCCAAGCTTGGCTTGCGCGAATTGGCCGAGGCAGAGTTGGCAACCTTGCCAGACCAGGTGCGGCAGGTGCCGCAATTTCAGCAGTTGGCGCAGGCGATTGGCGGCCTGCCCGGCTCGGAGTTTTCCGGGCGGCAGATGTTGGATGGGAACATCGCCGCGCTGCTGGACCGTGGCGCGATAGATGGCGGCATGGCGGCATCGTTGCGCGGCCCCGCTGATGCACACGGGCTGCGGTGGTTCAAGGCAGTGGATGGCAATGTGGTGTGCGTGTCGGCAGATCAGGGCAGCGGCTCGATCCTGCCGCGAGTTGGGCCACTTACTGATGAAATGGGGCAGGCGGTGCAGACCGCGGGTGGGTTGAATGAGCCGCCGGAGTCGTGCCCCGGACCACTGGCAATCGATGGGTTGGCGACGCCGTGGCTGATGATGGAGGCGGTGCGGGCCTATCCGCAGACAACGCTTGGGTATCGACGGCCCATCTGGGTGGTGGAGCCGAACCTGCGGGCGCTGGTGGCGGGCTTGGGGATGGCGGATGTGCGCGAGCAGGCGCGAGATGAGCGCGTGTGGTGGTTTGTGGGCGAAATCGCGGCAGAGCATTTGGCAGCGTGGCTTGCAGCGCGGCAGGATCGGCAGTTGCCCATGCGCGCCATCGGCAAACTCGCGGCGGGGAATGTGCTCAAGCCGGTGATCGAGCGTGCCGCGGTGGAGCAATCGGCGGCGTGCGTGGCTTTGCGTGAGCGAGTGGAAGCCAAGTACGCAGGGCGCGATGAGGCGTACTGGAAGAAGGTGTTTGCCGAGGCGGGAGCGGGAGCGCGGAAGTTGAAGGTGTTGGTGCCGACGTGCCGCTACAGCACGTTCATTCAACATTCCAGCGCGGATATCGCGGAAGGTCTGCGCGAACTGGGACATGATGCGCGGGTGTTGATCGAGCCGGATGATCAGACGATCTTGAGTGCCAATGCGTATTGGAAAGAGTTTGATGAGTTTGAGCCGGACCTGGTGATCTTGATTAATTATCCGCGTTGTACGCGGCCGAACATTGGGCCAAAGAACGTGCCGTGGGTGACGTGGTTGCAAGATGCCATGCCGCACTTGTTCACACCGGAAACAGCGGCGGGGCAGACGAGGTTGGATTACGCGGTGGGGTACCTGTTTGGCGAGATGTTTGATCGGGCCCAGGGGTGGCCGCGTGAGCGGGCGATGCACGCGCCGGTGCTGGCCAATCCCAAGAAGTTCTTTGTGGAACGTGACACGTCTGATGCGCGGCTGGTCTGCGATGTGGCGTTTGTGAGTCATCATCATGAGACGCCGGAGGAGATGCGCGAGCGGCTGATCGTGAGCATGGGTGGTGCGGAGTTTGCGCCGATCGGGCGGGCGCTGTATGAAGCGACGCAGCGGATCGTGGCGCAGGCGGAGAAGATCGAGGTGCGTGCCGCGCTGCGAGAGATGATCGGGCAGGTGTTGCCGGCGTTTGTGCCACAGTGCTCTACCGCACAGTGCGATCAGTTGTTGCACATGTATTGCTCGCCTTTGGCGGGTCAGATTTTCCGGCATCAGGCGCTGGAGTGGGCGGCGGAGGCGTGTGCGCGGCGGGGGTGGCGCATGCACCTGTATGGCAAGGGATGGGAGAAGCACAAGACGTTTGGACGATGGGCCAAAGGGGTGCTGGCGCATGGGGCGGAATTGCGGCAGGCGTATGCCGCAGCGCGGGTGCAATTGCACCTGGATGTGAACACGTTGACGCACCAGCGGATTGTGGAAGGGGCGCTGAGTGGTGGATTGCTGGCCGCGCGGTTTGTTGCGGATGCGCTGATGCCGATGCGCAACCTGGCGGAGATCGCGACAGCGCATGAGGCGGTCGATGTGCCCGCGAGCGATGCGATGCCGCATGGCGGGTGGGTGATTCAGCGTCATGTTGCATTGAGTGCGCATGAGGAGTTGCGTCAGAGCGTTGGATTGCTACCGATGTATCCGGGTGGAGTGTGGCCAAAGACACTGATGCGGGTGACGAAGCGCGAACAGGAGGACCTGGCGGAGTGGCCGGGGATGGACCCTGCGTGGCTGTGGGGTGGATTGCAGGAACAGTTCTTTACTTGCCCTGCTGCGCTGGAGCAATTGATTGAGCGAGCGGTGACGGATGGAGCGTGGAGAAGTGCGCGGGTGGAATCTATGCGGCAACGGTGCGTGGATCAGATGACGTATGCGACGACGTGCAGGCGGATGGTGGGGATGCTGGCCAGTTGAAACTCAGCCGCGCTGGCCAGCGGCGGCGACAGCGGTGAATTGAATGACGAGACGTTCGAGGATGCGATCGGGATCGCCAAGGCCGGTGCGGGTGCGGTGTACACCTTCGACACAGGTTTTGACGAGGCGGCGGGCGCGATCGGGATCGATGCGCGGGGCCATGGCTTCGAGGGCGAATTTGGAGGGGCCCCAGAGTTTGAGTTGGCCGGAGACGGAGGAGAGATTTTCGCGTGCCGCGGCGGCGGCGGCGAGGCCGTGGAGTTTGCGGGCCAGATCGAGAATGGCGAAGAAGAGAAGTTCGGTGGGTTGGCGAACGACATCGCGCATGTGGCGGAGTTGCACGACGGCGGTAGAGCGATCAGCGCGGAGGAGGGTGTCTTGAATGGCCCAGACTTCTTCGTCGTAGCGCATGCCGACCATCTGCTGGACGACTTCGACGGTGATGAGGGGGGGCTGCTTGCTGGCGGGATCGGTCATGGCTGCGCAGGCGAGCTTGCCGAGTTCGCTGTCGATGTTGCCGGCATCGGCGCCGAGACGTTCGATGAGGAGTTCGGCGGCATCGTGATCGAGTGAAGCGCGGTGGGCCTGTTTGGCGCGATCGATGGCGAAGGCGACGGCCTCGTCGGCGGAGATGCCATCGCATTTTTCCACGGTGACGAGCTTGTCGAACTTGGGAGACTGCCACTTGCCCTGATTGCGGAGGATGAGGGTGGCGGATTCGCAGGGGGTAGTGGCGTAGGTTTCCCAGTGCGGGCGGGTGTCTTCCTTGAAGAGGGCTTCGGCGGCATCGACGACGACGAGCTTGTGCGTGACCATGAGGCCAAAGCTGCGGCATTCATCGAGGACGTTGCCGGTGGTGGTGTCGGGACCGTGGAACGAGACGATGTCGATTTCGCCGTGGGCCTTGATGAGGGCATCGCGAAGGGCTTCGGTCTTTTGCTTTTTGATGAAGCCATCAGAGCCGACGAGGAGGAGGACGGTGGGAAGGGTGGGGGAGGAAGAAGTTGTAGCGGCTTTTTTGGCCATGGGGGAGGGTAGGAAAGGCGTTGGGCATCGGGCACCAGGCATCAGGAAAGGCAAAAGGCAGTTCAACGCAGAGGCGCAAAGGCGCAGAGGTCGATCGGAGGAAAGGCAGAAGAGAAGAACGAGAAGATTTGAGAGATCGGAAAAGGCAAGGCAGAGGTGCCAAGGTGCCAAGGTGCCAAGGTGCCGAGGTGTCAAGGTGTCGAGGAGGGGGGTGGTGGTGTGGTTAGCCGGGATGTTCGTATTGCTTGGTAGCCAGATGTGGCGGCAGAGGTGTGGGGACAGGAAGTGTGAGGTCGCCGAAAGAAGTGCGGAGCGGGTGATTGTGGTTGACGCAGTGCAGGAAGAACGCCCAGATGCCGCGAGCGGAATCGATAAGCTGTTCGTCCCAGGGCACTTGCCAGTTGTCACGGACGCTATCGGGGTCAGGATGTATGAAGCTTCTCCAATCAGGCTGGCTGTGTGGAGGCGTCACTTGAATGACCACGAGACGCAGGCCATCGAGTAGATCAGTAGCCACTGAGAGTCGGTATTGAGCATCCGGATCTGGCGATGCACTTGGCGGCTCTCCCCACATGCTCTCGTGCACATGTGCGAGCAACTCTGGCGTGCACGAGATTAGATGAGTGGAGAGGATGGAGATTGATTCGGGTTTCATGTGGTGACGAATGGTTGGCTTTGAAAGGCCGTCTCAATACACCAGATACGGCGTGTCTTCCGAGCGGAGTGCGGCACAAGATTCAAAGAGTGCCGGGTACGAACGAGGCTTACGAAGATGATTCTGCGGTGGTCAGTGAGGGAATGAGTGTGGGCGATGCGGATGAAGTAACTGATGCTGCCGCGGATTTGAGGGTGTCTTCGTGATCCAGAAGCGCGGAGAGGATTTCGGCGACTTCGGCGGGGGAGAAGGCGGGTTTGCGGGAGTTGCGGTTGAGGCGTGATGCGCGTGATGCTCGGGTAGGGCGCGAAGAAGCAGGTTGATCAGAATCTGGTGAAGCGGAGTCATCGGTGCTGTCGTTTTTTGCGGCAGCATCGGATGTGGTGTCGTTGTCGTTATCGGTGTGGTTGGATGCCGCGGATTTGGAGCGGCGGGGCGCGGGAGGCGGTGAGAGTTTGAGAAGTGTGCGGGCGATGAGGCGGGTTTCGCGGATGAGGGTTTCGGAGTGCCGCGCAAAGGCCTCGGCTTGCTGGGGATCGTCGGGGCAGGTGTCGAAGTGGGGGATCATGGATGCGGCGACTGCGAGGGCGTGAGAGAGGGACTCTTTGGCAACCAGGTGAGCGTGGGCATCGGCCTTTTTGGCGAGTTCGCGGTGGGTGTCGACGATGGCGTCGATGGCCTGGTTGATGTGGGGCTGACGGGCCCAGCGGGTGAGGGAGATGATGTCGCGCTGGGCAGGGTGGATGGGGTCGATCTTGTTGATGAGAAGACGGATATTGAAGCGGTTTTCTTCGAGCGCCTCGATGAGAGCGAGGTCTTGGGAGGTGAGGGGTTGTGGATCGGTGAGGCCGTTTATCTGTGAGGTATTCATACGGTACAGAATAGGGATTTGTGGGGATGTGTCAAGGGGTATGGAAGGGTTTTGTGAGGATTAGTTGTAAGTGGAGGAGAGACAGGCACTTGGCACTTGGCACTAGGCACTAGGGGAAGGCAGAAAGGCAAAGGCAGGGGCACCAGGCACCAGGCAACAGGGAAGGCGGTTGATTTCATGCCGCGAGTCGGACTTTGGATGGGGCGGCACAATGTGAAGGCAATCGTGGGAAGAAGCGGTGTTGATGTGTGTGGGGCGAACACCGGTGGTGTCGTCGTTCCTCGGGTTCCCTCGGAGCTCCTCCACGCACCGGCTACGAACGATCACGCCTTCGGCGTGAAAGTGTGAGTGATGAGGTGGGTGGGTGTGCCGCACCTTTGGTGCTTTGTGAAGTAGAGGGAGAGATGCGGGGCCGTTTGTGATCCCGGGGGGGGCGCACCGGGCTCGTGATGGTTGCCGCGATGCGGCGGGGAGGTGGGCGGTTGGTCATGGTCGTGGCAGATGATGGTCAACTCGCGGTGCCTCATTCGGGGCAAGGTGAGGAAGAGTCGAGTCCGACGCGGTTGTATCTGCAACGTGGGCAAACGCCCGCGCGAGTGCGGATCGCGCGAATGTTGTCAATCAAAGTCAACCAGAGTCCTGCCATAGCGACGATGAGCAACGGCGGTGCGAGTACCAGGAATCGGAGTGCAAGATCAATCTCACCAGTCTCGTCACCCGAACGTGTCATTGAGTGGAGCGTGTAGATTTCGAAAGTGCAAAGGCAGTTCAACAGAAGTGCAGAGAGGGCACCGGCCCACTTCGCGGCGCGGCGAATTGTTGAAGGCAATTTCACTCTGGTAGTTTTGTGGCAACTGTCGCGTGACTTCTTGTACCCATCGTGCTGAGAGCATTCAAGTAGCTCGCCGATCAGGTTCTGGCTGAGTAAGAACTCGCGGTCTTGGGAGTCGAAGCGAAAGCAAAGGCAGATGCGAGGACCAGATTCGCCAGAGGCAACTTCAATTGAGTCGATTGGGAACGTCATGGAGGGAGTCGACTTTGTTGGAATTCGCGCGAACATGGAGGCGTTGATCGGACCTTCGACAACGTGGCCACTGAGCACCGTGACGTCACGTGCTGGAATATGGAAAATGGATTCGATGCGGAAGAGGGGCATTGTTGGAGGTGACAATGTCCGGGCTTCAGCGATGTTTGTGGTTATGGATTACCCGTACCAAATTGCCGCGCAATCGTTCCCATGGTGATCCTTGTCTGACTTTGGATTCGTCTGCCGCCGGTGGTGTCATGAGCAAGTCCGATCGCCACAAATGCGCACTTTGAGAAATCGAGGGCGACATCACTTACCAGTGATTGGTCAGTCACATATGCGATTGCAACGGGTAAGTTGCTGATGTCGCGTTCGATCTGAGTTCTCTGCCACCGAGCCGCCAGAACGAGATGGGTGATTTCGCGTTCGTGATTGTCGTGAATCCACGTCAGCGGGATGTGAAGATGAGCGAGCCAATAGTCAGGACGATCTTGACCTGGCATCATTCGCACGAGTGTCATCGTGAAGGGAGTTTGTGCGTCCAGATTTGCAGGTGCATAGTCAACATTATTGATTGTGAGTTCCAGTCCGCCTGCCGAAGAGGACGTGTCCGATCGGCTGAGCCATCGAGTGAGCTTACGGATAAAGATGGAGAAGACCGAGCCCATGAACAATCCCTTGATAGGCAGTGAAGCAACTTATTGTATTGGAGTCGAAGAGGGTGTCTTGGGACGAACCTTGCAGGGTCGTTGTGAAATGCGCGATCTGTGCAGGGGCGTTGCCCCTGAGCATTACATTGCAGCCCTGCGGGGTGGGGAGTTGGGCGAGAGAGGGTGTGGGAAGCGCCGGCACAGTCGTTGCCATGTGCCGCACCTTCGGTGCTCGCGGAATGAAGAAACGGGAAGGTCTGGGTCGAGTTTCCAGGGGTTGCCACCCCGGGCTCGTGACGATCGCCGCGTTGAGGCGGGGAGCGAACCGGATTGCAGAGTCGGCACATGTCACAAAGCGATGCCACCAGCCATCAAGGTGTGTCTTTGGGTTGTGAAGTGGATCGGAAGTAGGCATCGTGCATCGCGCTGAGAAGTGCGGGGGTAAGAGTGATGGCGGAATCGGGGAGAATCGAATCGACTCCGCAATGAGGGCAGAGGGCGGTGGTGGGGCTTGACTGGTCGCGTTCTTGGCAAAAAGTGGTAACAGTGCTTGCGGGGAAGATGTCGCGGCAGTAGAAGCAGCCGCAGAGCGTGCTGGTCTTGAGAGCATCGCGATTGCGGATGCAGAGTTTGTGGATGGTGGGGAGGGGGAGCATTAGGAAAGCAGGCAGTGTTCAGTCACGATCTCAAACGCGCGCCACCCACCGCGCATCGAGGGGCGAAGCGCCGAGGGCGATGCGTTTCTTGCTGACGACGGTGGCGTGGTGTTCGACGTGGCCGATGTAGCCGCGGACGAGCATGGTGAGGGTTTTGATGCCGCTGACGCTGTGGACACCTTGGCGTGCGAAGGAGTCGGCGGGGAGAGATTTGAGGAATTGAGCGGTGAGGAGGCGGTTGATGCGGAAGCCATCGGCAGCGAGGGCGGCATCTTGGGCGTGGTAGGAGAGGGTTTTCACGAAGGCGGATTCGTCGTAATTCATGAGGAGCGGATTGTCCATGCTGGCGACGCGCTTCATGCGGTCGCTGCCTTGGACATCGCTATCCCAGAGGTGGATGACATTCTCGTGGATGGTCCATGAGCCATCGGCGGGGCGGGTGAGAAGTTGGGTGGGAGTGAGATCGGCCATGAAGGCGTGAGCCAGACCGGCGAGGGATTCGTAGCGGGTGATGAGGGTGGAGAGTTCGGCGGGGGAGGGGGTGGACATGCGGGAGCGTAGGAAAAGAAGCAGGGCATCAGGCATCGGGCATCGGGCATCGGACACCAGGCATCAGAGAAGGCAGAATGCAGAGCGCTGAGGCATACAGCGATCGCATCGAGAGACCGTGTAGTTTGTTTTTGTAGATCGCCACCACGGGCTGCGGTCGCCTGCGGCGACCTGACAACGGCCTGCTCATAGATGGCTACACCCCGTCGGCCCTTCGGGCCTTGAAGGCAAAGGAGGAAGGCAGTTTGGAAGGCAAGACGCGACGGGAATAAGGCGAATCAGGAATCGCTCAACTGGCCGACAGCGAGCTGGTGATGGAGAGCATCCCGAAGGGACGTTCATCCGTACCCTTCTTCGTGCTGGTTTTATCCGTCATTCAGGGGCCTGACAAGGGCAAGCGGTTTGAACTGCCGGCTGATGAGCCGCAGCTGATCGGGCGTTCCAGTGAGGCGCTGCCGATGAGTGACACCACGGTGTCGCGGCGGCATGCGGAACTGACACCCGCCGATGGGTTGTGGTACATCCGCGATCTGGGGAGTCAGAATGGGACATGGGTGAACGGTGTGCGGCTGAGTGAGCGGACGCGGCTGCGTCCGGGAGATCAGATTCGCTGTGGCAGCACGCTGTTTGTGTTCGGGGCCACGGAGACGCGCGATCAGGAGAGTGTGCGGCTGGTGGGTGAGAAGGCGATTGATGCGACGGTGGAGCGGGCGCTGCGTTCGCCGGAGATGGCGGTGATTGATTCGTCGGATTCGGTGGTGTTGGCGGAGCCAGCGGAGCCGCGTGCCGCGGCGATTGACCATTTGCGGGTGATTTATCGATTGACGACGCTTTTGACGCGGGGCGTGACGGATCGGGATGAATTGCTTGCGGGTGTGCTGGATGTGGTGTTTGAGGAGTTTCGCCCGGAGCGCGGGTTCATCGTGACGATGGACAGCGTGACCTCAACGGGGAGTGCATCCAAGCCGAGCTTGGGAAATTACCATGTCGCGGCGGTGAAGTATGCGGTGCCGCCGAAGGACCCGAGTGATGCGCGGATTGCGGTGTCGCGGACGATTGTGCAGCACGTGGTGAATACGAGCGAAGGGATTCTGTCGACCAACGCGATGCACGATCCGAGATTCGCGGCGGGTGACAGTGTGCAGCAGATGCGGATTCGCTCGGCGATCTGCGCCCCGGTGCGGTATCGCGACCGCATGTTTGGCGCTGTGTACATTGATACCACGCTGGCGAATTATGCTTTTACGCCGGGGCAGCTTGCGCTTTTGAATGCGATCGGGCAGCACGCGGGGTTGGCGCTGGCGAATCAGGAGCTGGGCATGCAGCAGTTGCAGGCGCAGCGGCTCGCGGCGATCGGCGAGACGATCGCGGGGCTGTCGCACAGCATCAAGAACATCTTGCAGGGATTGCACGGCGGGGCGGATGTGGTGGAGATGGGATTGAAGCGCGACGATCTGAAGATCGCCAAGGGTGGCTGGGAGATTCTCAAGCGCAATCTCGATCGCATCATGTCGCTCTCGCTGAACATGCTGGCGTTTTCGAGTCAGAGGCAGATTGAGGTGGAGTTGGTGAAGGTGGGGACGTTGATCGACGAGACGATTGAGCTGGTGCAGGGGGCGTGCAATCAGAGGCGGATCGTGGTGCTGGTGGATATTGATAAGGACATGCCGCCGGTGCCCTTGGATGCGGGGTTGATGCATCAGGCGCTGTTGAACCTGGTGACGAATGCGGTGGAGGCGGTTGAGGCGACCAAGGGTGTGATCAATATTCGCGCGAGTTATCTGATGGGGGCCAAGGCGGGGGCGGCGATTCCGGGGTGCACGGCGGTGGCGGAGCTTTTGATTTCGGACAATGGGCAGGGAATCGCGCCGGATAAGCAGGCGTGGATTTTCGAGCCATTCAACAGCACCAAGGGATTGAAGGGAACGGGATTGGGATTGGCGGTGACGCGGCGCGTGGTGGAAGATCACGGCGGGAGGATCGAGGTGTGGTCGCAGGGGCATTGGTGGACGCCGGGGTTGGGTCCGGCTGCGCAGAAGCGTGAGCGCGAGCAGGGTGGTGGGACCACGTTCAGATTGTTATTGCCAGCGGATGGGGCGATTGACCCATCCGCGACGGCGGCGAGCCGCGAGCGGAGCGCGGCGGAGCGGTTTGTGCGTGGAGCGTAAAAAGGGAACGGCCCGGGTGTGATCCCGGGCCGTGTGGTTGGCCCGCCTCTCCTCAGCGGGCCCGTTGTGGCGGTGTGCAAGAGATCAGTTGGTGGCGCGGCGGCGGCGCGAAGCCAGGCCTGCACCCATCATGAGCAGTGCTGTGGTGCCGGGGGTGGGAATCCAAGACTGGGGAATGTGGCCCCACTCGGGGTCGTAGTCGGGTTGGTTGTACCCATCGCGCTTTGGCTGGCGATGAGTGATGCCGTTGATGTTGATGACGCCGTGGTCGTTGGCGAGGAAGAAGAGCTGATCCATGGCGCCGAGGTTGTTCATGCCGCCGAGGGTCATCTGCAGGTTCATGGGTGTGGCGGCGCTGAGATTGGGAGCGGCGAGGAGCGCGGGGGGAAGGAGCGGGTCTGCCGCGCCCATGCCAGCGAGAATGTGAATCTTGTTGGCGTTGTAGCCATACCCCACGGTGAGACGCGTGTACATGGCAGAGAGCTGGGCCCAGTCGGTGTTGTTGGGATCGCCACTCCAGAGAATGGCGTAGCGATTGGCTTGAGCGGCATCGTTGAGCTTCATGGCGTTGCCAGCGCCGACAGATTGCCACTGGGCGTGTTCCCAGCCGAGTTTGCCCGGTGCAGTGCCGAAGGGATCGTTGAGCCAGGCGTTGCTGGCGATGGTGTCGACGCGTGGGGCGGGGGCGGCGGCGGCGATGTACTCATCGACCCAGTCGGTGCCGCCGGGGCGCGGGTAAAAGGCAAACTCATTCCACTGCGCTGCGGAGGTGCCGGAGAAGTCGCTGTTGGCAGCGGCGGCGTTGTTGCGGAGATCTTCGATCATGCCGCCGCCGAAGCACTGGCCGAAGGCAAAGGTGGTCTTGACCTGATTCATCATGAGTGGGTTTGTCCAATTGGCCAGATCGGTATCCCAGACGGTGGCGTTGCCCTGTGCCGCCATGCCGACCCTGATTCCGGCGATAGGTGCGGCGTTCTTGGATTTGTACACCGGGAACATCGGATCGAGCTGGGCGTGAGAAACCGCAGCGCAGGACAAACCGAGCGCGATGGCAAGACCACGAACGAGCGATCGAGCGAAACGGAACTGTTGACGTGACATGTGTGATTCCTCCTGAAGTACGTGTGCCGCGGACCTGCGACACCATTTGAGAGTGAACGGACGGCGGAGACGATGCTCACGTCAAGAACAAACAATCTTGATGAGGCGCGGAAACGGGGGAAGGCACGCTTATCGGACGAAAAGTTGTTTCGGAGTTGGTTGCCAGGTGTGCTAGATTGAGGTACGGAGGATGCGATGAAGACTTGCTTTGCGATCGTGCTGGGAATGGCCGCGTCGATGTCACAAGCGGATATCCGTTACGGGTATTACCGCGCGGAGCGCTGGGGCCTGACGGGTGAGAGTGTGGGTGTGGGCAATTGCACGATCGAGGATTTTGAAGATGCGAATCTCGCTGCGGGATTGCAGGTGAAGGTGACGACGGGGAATACGACGTATGGACCGACGAGCACGTTGCCTTCGGTGTATGTGACGAGCGTGGATAACTTCGGCTCGGCGTTTGTGAATTCGCACTACACGGGCGTGGCGGGGCTGATCAACACCGGGACAAATCAGACGCGGTTTTATAACGATGCGAACAACTGGGGAGATGTGGAGCTTTTCTTCTCGCCACCGGTGAAGGTGGTTGCATTTTCGATGCATCAGCGCGATGTGGGTGCGCCGCTGTCGATCAATGGGGTGGTGGTGGGTGAGCTTGGTGCACTGACTGGTTTGCCAACGAGCAGCGAGCGGGGTGGATACGCCATCATCACCGCGACTGGCGATGATGTGATCTCGAGCATCAAGCTGGACAATCAGAGTGGTGATGGATTCGTGTTGGACTACCTGGCGTTTTCAGATGTGCCGAGCCCGGAGATTGAGATTTCGGGCTTCCCGGTGTGGCAGACACCGGATGCGACGATTGGTCTGGAGCGGGCCGCGATCGAGACGTTTGAGGCGGCGACGCTGAACCCGCGCGTGATGGTGGGGTGGGAGGCGCGGGCGGGATTCACCGCCGCGTCGAATACCTTGCCGGCGCTGTTTAATCCGGTGACCGATGATCCGTTTGGCAACGCGTTTGACAGCGGCGTGTGGGATGGAGCGCGTGGTGTGGTGAGCGGGCGGAATAATGCGACGTACAACTATGTGGATGGCACGAACTGGGGCGACATTTTCTTTCAATTCAATCCTCCATTGAACACGCTGGGGATGAGCGTGCAGCAGATGGAGGGGAATTCGCGGATGGTGATCAACGGCCGCGATGTCGGAACATTCTCGCAGCGGACATCGCTCTCACCGGGTGCTGGTCGTCAGGGGTACATCAAGATCATCACGCCGGGCGTGGCAGGGATCGAGAGCATTCGCTTCAACAATTTCCGATCGGGCAGCACCGGTGACGGTTTTGTGTTTGATCACATGGCGATGCGCGGCTGTGGCGCGGATTTCAACAATGACGGGATTGTCGACTTCTTTGACTATCTTGACTTTGTCGCTGAATTCTCGTCGAGCACGCCGAGTGCTGATTACAACGCCGACACGGTGATCGACTTCTTTGACTATCTGGACTTTGTCGCGGCGTTCAGTTCGGATTGCTGAATCACTCGACGCGGGCGGCGAGCAGGGTCTGATCGTCTTCTGCCGCGCGGTTGCCGGCAAAGCGTTTGACGCTGGCCTCGATGGCATCGACGATGACCTGGGCGCGGTTGCCACTGACGGCAAGGACTTCATCGAGGCGTTGTTCACCGAACATGTCGCCGTTTTCGGCGAAGGCCTCGGTGATGCCATCGGTGTAAAGGAGTACAACGTCACCTTTGTCGAGGGTGACGTTGCATTCGGTGTAGGGGCCCATTTCCAGGACACCCAGGGGCAAGCCGCTGGACATGGCGAGGCCGAAGACTTTGCCATCGCGGCGAATGCGGGGGGGATTGTGGCCGGCGCAGGCGTAGACGAGTTCGCGGGTGCGCGGATCGAAGACGCCGTAGAAGGCGGTGACGAAACTGCCGCCACCGTTGGTGTAATGCTTGAGGAGGAGGGAGTTGAGGCGCGTGAGCATCTGGCCGGGTGGAAGATCGCTGCCGGGCATGCTGTGCGCGATGGCATGGGTGATGGCCATCATGACGGCGGCGGGTGTGCCATGGCCGGAGACGTCGGCAATGAAGAGGCCGATGCGGCAATCATCGAGGGGGAAGAGGTCGTAGTAATCGCCACCGGCGCGGGCGCTGGGGCGATAAGTTGCGGCAAGATCCAGGCCACTACACGTGGGGAGTTCTTTGGGAAGAAGACTGCGCTGGATTTCGCCGACGACTTCGAGTTCGTGATCGATGCGGGCGTAGGCCTCGGTGAGTTCCTTGCGGAGGACGAGTGTGTGGGTGGTGCGACCGAATAGATTTCCCTGCCACACCATGTTGGGGATGCGGCTGTGGTCGAGCGCGTACGGCTGGTCATACATCAGCACGGCGACGTTGAGGGCTTCGCCGTTGTCATACTGTGGGATGGTCATGAGTGAGCGTCGGTCCTTGAGGTATTCCCAGGCAGGGTCCTTGTCATTCAATCGGACATCGGCCTGAAGGTCGTCGATGATGACGGGCTCGTTGCTGTAGGCGAGCATCTCGAGAAAGCCGCCTTTCAAGAGTGGGAGGCGGTCCTTCTGTGTCCAAGGGTTGATGTCTTCATCCCAAGTGGTGGAGCGGGTGATGCGATACCAAGGTGCATCCAGGCCGCGGCGGCTGAGCGCGAGAAAGTGCCGCTCGGGCATGAGCTTTTCAATTCCTTCACCATAGATGCGGACAAGTTCCTGAGGGTCAGTTTGGCGACTGACATCTTTCATGAGATCGACGACGAGGGAGAGTTCATTGCGCCAGTCGCGCTGCGGCCAAGCGGAGTATTCGTGCACTGCGCTGCCTTTGCCGAGAGCGGGTGCGGGGCTGGGAGTGGCAGTGGGGGTGGGGGAACCGGGTGGGGTGGATGGGTTGTGTGGGGCATTCATGATGGGTTCCGTGGCTCGCAGTGGATGCAAGAGGATAGATGCCACGGAAGGGGAGCTGTCACGGCGCGCCTGGAGAGACTACTTGGAAAATCGCGAAGATCAGTCGATCTCGGCGCATCGAACATGTGCGAAGTGTGGATTGTGCCGCGATCAACTGGGTCAGGCGACGGGTGATGCCACGGTGATGAACGTCACTGCGGTTGGGCCTGATCTGGGGTTGTCTGATCTGGGGCTGTCTGATCCTGGGGAGCCTGATCCTGCGCTGGCAGGTCGCGTGCGAGCATGGATCGGCCATTGACGCGAATGGTGCCGCGTTCGGTGTGATCGGTGAGCTGGGCGGCAAGATCATCCAGATCGTCGTCGGTGGCGAGAGTCATGGCAGCCGGCGAGTGCGAAAGCCAATCCGGTTCGGGACCGGAGCCAATGAGCCAATGGCGATGCGTGCCGGAATCGGCGAGCCAGTCGCCGCGAACGGTTGCATTGGAAATCCAGGCAGGGGTTGGCAAGGAGGCAAGATCGCTTGGAGCTGGCGGGTCGATGCGGACAATCGGGCCCGGTGGTGTGGAGGTTGAAATGCCGGGAGACGTAAATGGAGAAATGAACCACGCCAGCAGCAATGCCGCGGAGACCGCAGTGCAACCCGAGACGGTGAGGAGTGTCTGGCGGCGGCGCACGCGCTGAGTCAGAGCGTTCTCGGCGGCGGCGAGAATCTGGGCTCGGCGTGTCGGCACGTCTATGGGCATGTCGAGTGGAGCGCGAGTGGTGTCGATGATTCGAGGTGTTGGTTGTGTCATGGTTTGGCCTCGTGGCGAAGATGTTCAAGCAGACGGCGCACGCGTCCTTGCATGATGGTGGTGCTGGTGCGGTGAATGCTCGCGAGCGTGGCAAATCCCATGCCGCGGGCAATCCGATTCATCAGCGTGTCGCGTTCGTGAAGGGAGAGGGTGTTGATGATGCGTTCCAGTTCATCAAGTTCATATGCGGAGAGGTTCGGTTCTTCGTTCGCGGGTGTGCGATGGGTGTGCGCTGCGGAATCGCGGCGGGCGCGGCGCATTTCCGAGCGAAGGCGGTCAATCGCGCAGGTGCGAAGAACAGCCCGGAGGTAGCGATCCACCTCTCGGGCCGTGGTCAGGGGCATCATTCCTCGAGCCAATCGCAGCATGGCGTCTTGAACGACATCCAGAGCGAAATGTTCATCGCGGCCGGTCATCATGCGACACTGGGTGAGCATCCAGTCAAACCGGGAATCAAAGAGGGCACCCAGGCACGAGCGATCACCCTGGGCGATGCCCAACGACCACATGATGGCCTGATCGTCCGTCATATCCGGATCCTTGGCCTCCTGGGTGCTGGTCGACTGTTCAGCCACGCACGCTCCTGGATCACGGGCTGCGTCTGCCGCGGCGCGTGTGTGGTATGAACATCACTTGCCGTAGCCCATGCGCTTTTCCATGAATGTGACGAGCTCATTCAGGCGCATTTCCAGCGAGCGCAGCTTGGCATCGACCGAGCTACTTTCGCCGCCGAGGCGTGCGGTGAGCAATTGGTCATCCAATCGATTGGCGCGGGCGAGAGTGGCCTGATAGGAATCCTGCATGGCGGCATAGCGGAGGCGATCAACTGGTCCCATTTCGGGCACGGCAGCACCGGCCTTGTGTGCCTCCTGGGCGCGGGCTTCATAGGCCTGCATGTATTGCTCCATGCGGGAGCGTTGATCCTCGGCTTGCTTGATGAGTTCGGCTTTGAGTTGCTCAAGCTTGCGGAGCGCATCTGTATCGGCGTTGGAACTTACCTTCTGATATGCATCGCGAGCCCAGGTTGCGGTCATGCGTTCGACGACGCCAGAGACGATCTCGATCTGCCCCTTGCTGCCTTTCATGAGGAGCAGGCGTGATGGACGGTGAAACTTCATATCCCAGTTTGCCGCACCGCCATTCATCTGCAGGGCCTGCTGGGCAGCACTCACCAGGGTTTCGGCCATGCGCGTGGCATCTTCATCGGTCAGGGCGGGAAGGCGGTCGAAGAGGGAATACGTGGTGACGCCTGCCTCTTCCGAAGCGCGGCGGGGGACCCACATGACTTCGTACACGGGGCTTCCGGATCTTTCGCCGGTGCGACCCACGAGGGAGAGATCGCGAACATCGATCATGCCCGCGCCATCGCCGATGGTGCCCAGCGCGCGAAGGGCGCTCATGAGCGTGACGTTTTTCAGATCGATCGCGGGGATGAGGGTGGAGAGGAGCTCTTCGGATGCCGCGATGTTCACGGGATCAGTTGCGGAACTGCGAAGCATGTTGACGTACTCATGCACTGTGCCGCCGGGAAAGCGGACGGAGATATCCAGCTGAACGGCGTGATCGAGTAACCAGC
>CAYTYD010000010.1:0-23505 GCA_964441555.1 uncultured Phycisphaeraceae bacterium
TATTTGTCAAACAGGGAATCAATTGCTTCGCGCGGCACGATGAGCCGGCCGGGATTATTCAGATCGATCTCGTACACCTTGAGCAGCGCGACATCGCGATCGGAAAGCAACGGAAAGTTGCCCCGCTTGGCTGCCGTGGCCCCGGTGGCAGACGATGTTCCAGCCGCGGCTTTGCTCGCCAGTTCCTGCTGTGCGAGGATGACGACTTTCAGGCGTTTGGCAGCTGCGTGCTCCGGATCAAGTGTCAGAGCGCGGTTCACCTCGTCGAGCGCGAGCGGATAGCGCTGCCGGATCCGCAGCCAGTCGGCAAGATTGACGATGCGATCGGTGTCGTTTTCATCGATGGCTTCGCGAAGTTCGCGATAGCGGTCTTCGATCGCCGGCAGCACCTTGGTCTCTTTGACCTCCTCGCGGTCGAAGGAGGCTTCGATGCCGCTGACCAGAAGCGTGATGACGCGATCGTCTTTGCGAATGAGGAGACCGTCCCAGGAAACTCCGGTCTTGAGGGTGACGCGGATTTCAGGAGGTGGGGGCGGCGTCGTTGGGGTGCTTGGCGCAGCGGTCGCCGGGGGCGTTTGAGCCGGATTGGTCGAGTCAGGCGCGGAGGCGGGTTGTGCCGCAATGGAGGTGGCAATGAGGATGAACAGGCCGGGCGGCAGCATGCCCAGATGGTAGTGGTGAAGCCAGCTCGTGGATGCGGGGCGGGCCGCTCACGCTGCTTTGCGTGCAGCGGGTTTGGCCAAGGCGTCTTTCACGCGTTGACGGAGCAGATCAGGCGTAAAGGGCTTGACGACGTAGTTATTGACCCCTGCCTCGACGGCCTCGACGACCGAAGCGCGGTCAGACTTGGTGCTGATCATGACGATCGGCGTGCTGCGATCGGTCTGCCGGAGAGCCCGGACGAAGTCCAGCCCGTTCATCTTGGGCATGTCGCTGTCGCACAGAATGAGTTGCGGCTTGCATGCAATCACTTTGGATGTGGCATCCACACCATCGTGGGCTTCCACGATGTCGAGCTTGCCCATGGGCTGCAACGCAGCACGCATGATGGCACGCATGGACTTGGAATCATCGATCAGCAAGACGCGCATGTGATCTCCTGGGCCATAGATCGGCATGTTGCAGGAGCAAAGTCACGCAGGTTTTTCGCGCTGGGCGGAATCTGGGCAACTCATGCCGCGAATGGCGCGGAATACCGGACCGGTAACAACGCGGCGGGATCGATCATCGCCACCGTGGTGCCCTCCTGGTCAAAATAACCAAGGAGCCAGCCAGAGGGGATGAGTTCCTGTGGATCTGCAAGTGAAGAGAGGTTCAGATTGAACGTCGAAACCAGGCGATCAGCACCGAGGCGCGCCTTGACGCCGTTCAGAGAGACGACAATGTCGCGGCTGGAATCCGTCAGTGGAGCAAGAGGGGAGGGAAGCTTGAGATCAGGAATGTCGCCGAGTGTGTGTGCGCTGTTCCAAAGCCGCGGCTCGGTGGTTTCGACGAGGTTGAGGTGCACGGCGTAGAAGCGCCCGCCGCGCTCAAAGACAAGTACGCGCGGGCAGGTGGTGCGGGTGAGGCGCGCCAAAGCGCCATTGGCGATGGCGGCAGTTGCCTCGGCGCTGATCACGCGAAGTGAAGAGGCTGCCTGCGAAGGCAAGTTGTGTGGAGTGATGGTGGGTTGCATCCGTGCAATCCGATCGCCGCGCGAGTTGTGTGAACATGGGGGAAATCCCATGTTGGTAGAAGTGTTATCGTCGGAGTTTGCCGTGGGGTTGAGGCGGCGGGGAAGGGGTAAACACCCTGAATTGGTCGCGTGAAAAACATGGAGAGTGCCGCCGCGACGAACGCAGGCGGATTGCGACCAGAATGCCCAGGAGAGGACTTGAACCTCCATGCCCTTGCGGGCGCTACCACCTCAAGGTAGTGCGTCTGCCAATTTCGCCACCTGGGCGGTGGGGGGGAAGGATACGCGCGACAGGGGGTCAAGGTCGAGGGGATGGATCAGGATGTGTGGCGCTGGTTGAAACGCGCAGAAATCACCGGTTCGGGGGTGGAGGTGTTGGGAAGAGGGGGAGCAGAGGGCAAAAACCGGGTGGCCCGGGCATACCCTGTTTTTATCAGTCGTGAGGCGAGGTGGTCTTTGGCGTTCGGCAGCGTTCCGGAGCCAGGGTCACGGTCTGTCCGGGTGGAATTTCAGGAGCAGGGCGTGGCACTGGGCATGGTTCGTCAAGGTGAGGTTCCCTCGGCGGCTCGATCGCTGGCAGCCCATGTGCGCCTGCGGATTGAGAAGGAGGGGGTGTTTGGCGGCATTGAGGATGGGTCGGGGTTGACGCTGCTGGTGGCGCAGGCCAAGGACGCCGCGGCTGCCGCGGAGTATCGGCTGGAGTGGGATGTGCGGAAGAAGGGCGTGTTTGTATCGCTGGTGATGGCGGATCGGTGGCTTTCCGAATCGATCGAGAGCCACCTGGTTGAGCATGGCGACAAGATGGAAGAACTGCTGGATGACGAGCTGGTGGAGGTGGGATATTTCGATCTTGGCGGCGCGGCGATCGAGCACATCGAGCATTTTCGATCGGATGACCGGTTGTTCACGTTTAGGGCGCTGGTGCCCCTGGGTGAGCAGATGGATGATGGGGAAGCGGTGGATCTGACCACGCGGCTGATGTTGGGATTTGAAGCGTGTTTCCGGCAGCTCGGTGATATGGAAGGCGGCGAAGGAGAGGAATGAGCAGCGATCGCGCGATGAATCCGGGCCAGTGCGTGATGCGTGCAGCATGGGGAGTGATCTCATGCGCGTGCTGATGCTGGGGTGGGAATTTCCTCCGTTCATCGCCGGTGGCCTGGGCGTGGCGTGCTATGGACTGACCAAATCGCTGGACCGGATGGGTCACAGCGTGCTCTTCACGTTGCCCAAGACGGTGGATCGATCGCAGGGTTCGCACGTGAAACTGCTGAGCCCGGGGCGCGTTGATGCAGAAACTGCAGCGGCGATGGAAGGGGCATCGGCAGCGCTGGTGGAGAAACTGCGAGCTGGTGAGCAGGATCTTTCCGGCGGCACGGGGTATGACTTTCAGAACGCGGTTTTCCGCGGTGTGCCGGCGACGTTTGACAATCCCTATCAGAGCTTTGAACCGGCCCAGACGAAGACATGGTTTCCGATTGCAGGTGAAGTGCCCTTGGATCGGACGATGGATGCGCGGTTTCATGCGATGGCGGGGACGAGTGGGCCAGAAAAGGGCGCGGTGGAAACTGCGGGAACGATGCTGGCGAGCTTGCTGCCTCAGGTGGGGCAGGGGGGCAGCAAGGCCGGTGCGATGTACGGATCGGATCTGGTGGGAGACAGCGAGCGATATGCGACGCTGGTGGTGGCGATGGCGCGGGGTGAAGAGTTCGATGTGATTCACGCGCACGACTGGCTGACGTATCCGGCGGGTGTGGCACTGGCCAAGGTGACGGGGAAGCCGCTGGTGGTGCATGTGCACTCGACGGAGTTTGACCGCGCCGGGAGCAATGTGAATCAGCGCGTGTATGACATCGAGCGCGCGGGGATGCAGGCGGCGGATCAGGTGATCGCGGTGAGCCAGCTCACGCGGACGATCTGCATGAGCCGCTATGGCGTGGCGATGAACAAGGTGCACGTGGTGCACAACGGTGTGGATCGTGAAGAGAGTCAGCCGGCGGGTGATGTGAAGATCGAGTCGGGGGACAAGTTGGTGCTGTTCCTGGGGCGCATCACGATGCAGAAGGGGCCGGAGTATTTCATCGCGGCGGCCAAGCGCGTGCTGGAGAAGGTTCAGAACGTCAAGTTCGTGTTGGCCGGCTCTGGCGACATGGCCGAGCGGATGATCGAACTGGCGGCGAACATCGGCATCGGGCACAAGGTGATTTTCACAGGGTTTCTGCGTGGCAAGGATGTGCAGCGTGTCTTTGACATGGCGGATTGCTATGTGATGCCGAGCGTGAGTGAGCCATTCGGGATCGCAGCGCTTGAGGCGATTCACCATGATGTGCCGGTGATCCTGAGCAAGCAGAGCGGCGCGGCGGAAGTGCTGACGCATGCGCTGAAAGTGGATTTCTGGGACATCGATGAGATGGCGAACAAGATCGTGGCGGTGCTGCGGCATCCACCCTTGTCGCAGACGCTGCGCGAGCATGGGGAATTTGAGTTGCGGCGGCTGACTTGGGATGGCGCGGCGGCCAAGTGCATTGAGGTGTATGAGACGGCGATCATCCAGAAACAGGCCAAACCAGCACGCAGTGCCTGAGAATCGACAGCACGGTGACCCTTGGAGCATGTGGTAGACTGGACCCATGGCAGCACTTCCCGGATCCCATACACAGAATCGGTCGGGCACGAAAGCCCTGACGATGCGGTGCATTGTGTGGTGCGGGCAGGGCGCGGTGTTGGATGGTCAATTGCAATCGGCGTTGAAGTCGCGGCAGGAATTGCGTGCCACGGTGGTGTCGTCGTGCTTTGCTGCGCTGGCGGAGCTCTTGGTGGGTGGTGCGGGTGAGCAGCGGGTGTTGGTGTTGCAGGAGCCGCGAACACTGGCGGGCGCGGCGGAGGTGCTGACTCGATTGGAGCGCCATCTGCCCCACGTCAAGGTGTGGGTGTTTGTCGCGGAGCCGAAGCCGACGTTGCGGGGCATGCGCAAAGAGGATCTGATGGGGGCGGCGCGGGCTGAGGTTGTAGTGCCAGCGTTGAAGCGCGTGCCGCAGGTTGTGGTGGTACCGGGGATTGCGTCGAAACTGCGCGGTCAGCCGGAGGGGTGGACGCCTCGGGTGGTGGGTGAATTTGACACGGGTGTAGATGGTCCGGAAACACAATTGGCGCAAGTCGATCCGCCGAATAACTCCAGGCCGATCGTGCCGCCCCCGGCGGCGGCGAATCCATCCGGGAGTTCCGTGGGGAATACGCGGCCAGCGTCGCTACTCACTGACGAGGAACTCTCGATGTTGCTGGCGAATGACCAGGATAAAGAACACAATTAGGATGGGGTCGTAGGAATTCCGCGAAGTCTTGGATTGTGCGGCGTGAGTTGGTTGAGGGAGTGAATCGTGTCGAGCAGCGTGCCAGACAGAAACGAGCGTTTGCGCCTGGCGGGGACCGGGGCGGCTCGGGGTGCGCACGCGTCCAAGTATGCTTCGAGGGTGGTGCTGGTGGGGCGCACTGGGCTGGATGAAGCGGCGAGGAGCGCGGCGGGCGCGGAAGTGCTGCGTGCTCCGACGTTGCTGGATGGTGTGACCGAAACGGCGGTGCTCTTGGGGCCGGATTCGCCTTTGGCGTGTGTGGTGCTGGTGGCGGAGGATGCGATTGAAGCGGGGGAGAAACTGGCGGGGGCGAGCGCAGCGCGTGAGTTTGTGGGGTCGATCAAGAGAGTGGCACCCCGAGCGAAGGTGTATCGCGTGGGGTCGGTGGTGGATGGCGCGTTTGACGGGAGTGTGCCATCGCGTGGCGATACGGGATTGATTGAACGATTGATGCAGGAAGCGGTGAAGGGGATGGCTGCGGGCGTGTCGGCGGTGCCGCCATCGGCTGGTGGTCGTGACGCGCGAAATGAGGCGCGGATTGAAGCACAGCGGGATGAACGCGAGATTGAAGACTTGATGTCGGTGATGCTGGATGATGCTGGCCCGATGGCGACGGCGGTTGGCGCGACCAATAGCGCGATGAGTCCGGAGGTTGCGGCGACGGCGGTGTGGACGGATGAGACGCTGGCGCAGCGCCTGTCAAAGGGGCACAGCGTGTGGAGTGAGGTGGAGCGGTTGCTGCGGGTTCGCTGCGGCGATGAGGGGCTGCGCCTGGTGCGTGGGGATGAATCGGCATCGGGTGGTCGCGTGATTGAGGTGGTCTCTGCGGGCCGCGTGTTGGCGCGGATGATGACATCGGTGCAGCACGCAGGAGTTGTGGAGCGGGCGAGCGGGCTGGCGAATTGGGCATCGTCATGGCTGCTCTTGGATGAGCAGGTGAAAGCGCTGCGTGAGGCGGCGTTCAAGGATCCATTGACGGGCGCGTGGAATAGACGGTATTTTGAGAAGTTTTTGCCAGCGGCGATCGAGCGGGCCAAGGAGGCCAAGCGGTTTGTGACGTTGCTGCTGTTTGATATTGACGATTTCAAGCGATGGAACGACCGATTCGGGCATAGCGCTGGAGATGAGGTGCTGCGCGAGACGGTGAAGTTGATGGAGAGCGCTGTGCGGCCGACGGATCGCGTGTGCCGCATCGGTGGTGATGAGTTTGCGGTGATCTTTCATGAGCCGGAAGGGCCGCGCGAGGTGGGAAGCAAGCATCCTGAAGATGTGACGGGGATCGCCGCGCGATTCTCGGCATTGATCCGGGCCAAGCGTTTTCCGAAGCTGGGTCACGACGCGCCGGGGCGTCTGGGCGTGTCAGGAGGATTGGCGACATATCCCTGGGATGGGCGCGATATGCACGAATTGCTGAAGGTGGCGGATGAGCGGGCCCTGCTGTGCAAGCGGAATGGGAAGAACGCGATCGTGTTTGGCGATGGCGCGGGGGACTCGCGGTGAGCGCGGCTGGATGGCGTGCGCGGATAGCTACGCTTGTGGTGCATGAGTGATCGATCGCGAAAGTATGACTTGATCGCGCTGGACCTGGATGGGACGGTGCTGAACTCTCGCAGTGTGATTTCGCCAGAGAATCGCGATGCGATCGCGCGAGCGCGGGGCCAGGGGTATCACGTCACGCTGTGCACCGGACGCGGCTTGCGGGAATGTCGGAAGTATGTGGATGAACTAGTTCAGCAGGATCCGGTGGTGGTTGCGGGAGGATCGATCATCGCGGAGCCGACGAGTGGCGCGACGCTGCACCGATTCGGATTGCAGGAGGAACTGGTGCGCGAGGCGGCGATGGCGCTGGTGCGGCACGGATTTCCCGCGCTGGTGCTGAAGGATCCCGCGGTGTCGCCGATTGATTACCTGGTGGTGATCGGCAAGGAGCGGTTGGCGCTGGACCCGGTGACGGAGTGGTGGTTCAGGGAAATGGGTGTGCGTGCGAAATTTGTGGAATCGATTGATGCTGATGAGCATCCCGAGCACACGGTACGGTTTGGGGCGTGCGGGATGGCGCGGGACATGGCGGTGATCGCCTCTGACCTGCAGAAGACATTTGCTCAGAGCGTGCACATGCACCACTTTCCGGCAGTGGTCGCGCCAGATGCGGCCAAGAAAACGGATGAGGGGGAGACGCTGCACGTGCTCGAGGTGTTTTCGCGGGATGGAAACAAGGCATCGGCATTGTCGTGGGTTGCAGCGCGCGAAGGCATCGCGATGGAGCGGTGTGTGGCGATGGGGGATCAGATCAACGATGTGCAGATGCTGTCATCGGTGGGATTGGGAATCGCGATGGGCAACGCGGTGCCAGCGGTGAAGTCTCTGGCGAGCAAGCACACGCTGCATCATGATGAGCATGGTGTGGCGCACGCGATCGACATGGTGCTGAGTGGTCAATGGTGAGGGCGAGTGTGCATGGCGCAGACGCTGACGGAAATTCGCAAGATCCTGGATGAGCGTGGGCTGAAGCCCAAGCACGCGCTGGGGCAGAACTTTCTGATTGATCAGAATCTGGTGCGAAAGCTTGTAGATGATGCGGGAGTGGGGGCGGGGGATGTGGTGCTGGAGATTGGGCCGGGGACGGGAACGCTGACGGATGAATTGGTGGCGCGGGGGTGCCGCGTGATCGCGTGTGAGTTGGATTCCAACCTGGCGGCGCATCTGCGTGAGAGATTTGCGGGTGTGGAGAACTTCACATTGATCGAGGGGGATTGCCTGGCGCGGAAGAAGGAGCTGGACCCGCGCGTGGTGGCGGCGCTGGGGAATGGGCCATTTTCACTGGTGGCGAATCTGCCGTATGGGGCGGGAACGCCGGTGATGATGATTCTGATGACGGGGTTTGCGGCGTGCCGCGGCATGTGGGTGACGATTCAGAAAGAGGTGGGGGATCGCATGCTGGCCAAGCCGGAATTGAGTGGTGGCGACATGGGGCCGCTGGCGGTGGTGGCGCAGTTGTTGGGTGAGCCGGGGTTGGTGGCGCGGCTGGGGCCAGAGTGTTTCTGGCCCAGGCCAGAGATTGACAGCGTGATGCTGCGTTGGGTGCGGGGTGCGGATCATGGGATTGCGCGGCCGGCGGAGTTTGTGGAGTTTGTGACGGAACTGTTTATGCAGCGGCGCAAGCAGCTTGGGGGCGCGTTGAAGAGATTGGGGTTGGATATTGCACAGGCGGGTGAGATTGTGGAGCCGACGATGCGGGCTGAGCAGTTGACTGCGGCACAGTTTGCCGCGTTGTGGAAACTCAAGAGCTGATCAGCAGCCGGCGCTGAAACTGTTGACGAAATCGAGATAGTCGAAGAAGTCGATGACGTTGTCGCGATTGAAATCGGCGGTCCAGCGATTGGCGGCGAACTCTTCGACAAAGTCGAGGTAATCGAAGAAATCGGCGATGCCATCGGCGTTGAAGTCGGCGGGGCAGGTGATCGTGATGCCTGCGATGGCGGAGACCACGGGCGTGGTGGAGTTGACGGGACGGAAATTCAGTTTGACGGCAAGGGTGGGGCCGAGCGTGCCCGTTGATGGACGCAGCTGACTGAGTCCAGAATCCGCCGCGCCGGAATCAAAGATGAAGGTGTTGACCGTGCGTGCGGCGTCAGCGGAATCAACGAGCCAGCCACTGCGCATGGCGCAGGACCACGTGTTATTCCAACGGACGAGCAGGGCGGAGTTATTGGTTGGGGTGACTCCGGCACCGGCGAGACGAACCGGGACGATCAGATCATCGCTGTCGGAGATGACAGGTTCGCCAAGCTGAGCGATGGTGAGACCGGCGAGCGTTCCTGAGAGCTCTTCCCCGGTGCGCAGCGCGATTTCCGCTGCCTGGCCCATGGGCTTGATGATGATGGCGGATTCGGCGGTGCTGCCACCGACCAGAGAAGTGCGGAAAGCGAGCATTCCCGCGGCATTGACGGCGAACTGGCGTGAGAAGGAGCCGTAGGTGCGATCGACGGTCGCGGCATCCCCTTCGCGCAGGAGAATCGATGAACCGGAGGTTTCGTGCAGCATGATCACACCGTCGTTGGCGGCGGTGATGCTGGTTCCTTGCACGCGGCCCCATGAAAGCAGCGCGGGTCCACTTACAGGAGTGATGATGGTTGGATCGCCAACTTCGGCGATGATGGCATCGGGAATGCCGGGTGCGGCGTCCGCTGCGACAAGATGCGTGCTCAGAGAGCCATTGAGGGTGGAGAAGATTCCCCAGCGGCGTGGCGATGTGGTGTCAGCGGCGATGCTGGCTTTGAAGGCGACCATGCCGCCACGCTGATGAGGAGAGCCAAAGACGCGGAAGCGCTGATCAGCGGCGACGTTGGGGATAATGGTGGAGTTGTCGAAGGCGATGCCGAAGTTGCGTACGAGGCGCGGGTCGACTGGCGCGATGGGGTTCTGGGCCCAGGCGCTGCGGCCCGCAGAGTCGATGGGTGTCAGTGATGGAGCGAGCCAGTTGGTGTTGGTGTCGGCAGCAAGCAGAGTGAAGCCGGTGGGAGATTCGGCGAAAGCAAAGCCCGTGCCCTGAGCGGGACGATTTCCGGGAAGCAGTGTGGAGGTGAACGCGAGTTTGTTGTCTGCAGAGATCTGGACCGATGAAAGGCCGCCGATGGTGCCTTCGGGCAGAGCTTGTGATTCGCGAAGACGGAGCGTGAAGGTGCCGGAGCCGGTGAGGTCCGAGAACATGGCGTAGTCATTGGCGGTCGTGACACCGGTACCAGTCAGTCGCGCCATGAACCCGAGGCCGGTGGGGGAGAAGCGAGGGTCGCCGACATCGGCGAAGGTGATGCCAGTGAGGCCGGGGGCGGGCTGGCTGCTGGCGGCGATGATGCGGATGGCTGGGGAAGCAGCGGCGATGCTGGCGAATCCGCACATCGCGAGGACGATCAAGGTGGAGCGGGCCATGTTGGTTTCCATGCTGAAGAATCGAGAATCAGAGCCAGAAACCCGGAATCGGGTTGAGAGGGTGTACCTGCAAATCAGGGTTGGGTTGCGGCTTCGTTTGTGATAATCTACACGTGGTGTCAAACGGTGCAACCGTCTTGCGACTGATCGGTTTGATTCTTCACACGCCATTCGTGCGTGAGTGAAGGGAAACCCTATGAAGAATGTTCCAAAGCGCAGGGCGTTTGCGGTTGCGGACCTGACGGTGCTGATCGCTCTTGGATTGGTCGTTCTTGCCCTGATCAGCGTCATGCTGCCTCAGCAACGCCGCGCTGCCCAGTTGTTTGAATCCATGGGGCAGATGAAGGAGTTGCACACCGGCTACACGACGTATGCCCTTGACAACGCCGACTTTGTCGCCACGTTCACTTGGCGGGCCCAGACCACCTACAACTCGCAATGGGCCGATCTGCGTTTTGGTTCTGATGAACTTTCCGCGGCGGGAAATCAGGCAACGGATCTGATTCGGCGTCGATTCAACGCGTCCTATCCAATAACGCCAAATTGGGTGCCGCACATTTTGTATTCGTTCCTGGTGCTGAGTGATCATCTGAACACTCCGGTACCCTGGCGTGTGCTCGCGTCGCCAGCAGATACGCAGTTGCTTCTTTGGCAATCAGACCCGACACAGTGGGCCCAGTTTGGTTTGCCAGCGCAGCGCTGGTGTTTCAGTAGCTCTTACGAACTTGGCACTGCATTCTGGGCCAAAGATGTCACCACGGGCAACAATGGCGGGGTTGCTCCTGCCAGTACCCACAATACTTACATGGTTCTGCAATCGTCCGCTCCCGTCACCAACCCGGCACTGGGAACGCGCCGCCTGAGCGAAGTGGTCTATCCCGCCCAGAAAGCCATGATCTATGACCGCTACCAGAGGCACTTTGGCTCGCGGGTCGCCTTCTTTGGATACGCAGAAGCCAAGGTTCCGATCATGGCCGCCGATGGCGCGGCACAGGTGCGCACCACCGAACTCACCAATCGTGGTTTCAATCCGCAGAACCCCACGGCCCTGGTTCCTGTCTCATACTCATATTCGCCGCAGGCGTACGAACCACCTGCGCCGCCCAACACCGGTGCCAACGTCTTTGGGTACTACCGCTGGACGCGTTCAGGGCTTCGTGGCATCGACTTTGAAGGCGCGGAGATTCCGTGGCAGTAAAGTTTTATTCGTGATCAGGCCTTTGCCGCCGCTCCAACTCCGGTCGATCCAAACCCACCCGTGCCGCGGGCGGTGTCGTCCAATTCCTCAACGACCTCGACATGAGCGTGGCTGACAGGCGCGATGACGAGTTGCGCGATGCGCATGCCATTTTCGATCGTGAATGGAGCTCGTCCCAGGTTGATCAGGGCGATTCGCAGCTCACCTCGATAGTCACAATCGATCGTTCCCGGCGCGTTGGGGACGCTTATGCCGTGCTTGGTGGAAAGCCCTGAGCGGGGGCGGACCTGGCCTTCATACCCCTTATCGATGGCAATCGCCCAGCCGGTGGGGATGACGGCGATATCGCCGGGTTGGAGGACGACGGGGTGATCGACTCGGGCCGAGACGTCCATTCCTGCCGCGCCGGGGGTCTGGTAGGCGGGGAGGGGGGCTGGATTGGGTGTCACGGCCTTGAAACGCACGACGGGCTGGGGAACGAAGGTCATGGAACGAGCGTACACCCTATTGCAGGGGTTGGATGCGGGTTCGACAGGGGGAGGATCGGGCCGATATATATATATTGATACACGATCGGGGTACAGGTCCTGATAAAGTGTGGTCGGGAGAGCGATGACCCAGGTGGATGCTCCATACCAGTCGACTGACCTGCACGCGCTGGAAGATGCGTTGCGGCGGGCGCGGCGAATCGGGCGATTGATGCTGGTTGTCCAAGCCGTGGGGGTGGTCGGCGCGTGGGTGTTGGCGGCGTTGCTGGTGGTGGGGCTGCTGGATTTTGCACTGCGACTCCCTTGGTTTGTGCGCTGCGTACTGGTGGGTGGTGCGGCGATGGTGGGAGTGTGGCATGCGTGGCGGATGCTGCGGCATGCCGCGACATTCAAGCCGTCGCTGGTCGAGGTCGCGCTGCGGCTGGAGCACACTCCGGCGGGAGCGCAAGCGGGGTTGCCGGGTCGACTGGCATCTGCAGTGGAATTAGCTCACGACACGACGCCTGCTGGAATGGGTGTCGACATGGTGTCGCGGCTTGTGAAGGAAATGGCGACTGCGGCAGCGAAGGTGCCGGTGGTTTCGTCGCTGATTTCGCCCAAGCGAACGATGGAGCGTGTGGGGCTATTGGGTCTGGCGTGTCTGCCCTTGATTGCTCTTGGCTTGAAATCTCCCGATCATCTCTCGATCGGATTGCAACGAGTGCTCACACCGTGGTCAGAGGCGTCGTGGCCCAATCGTTACATGCTGGTGGATGCCACCCAGGGCGCAGCGCACTCGGTGCATGCGGCGCTACCGATTCGTGCGGTGGTGACGCGAACACCACGTGAAGCCGGACAAACGGATGTGCTGGCCGAACTGCGTGTGATTCGCGGTTCGGAAAAGGGTGACTGGAAGCGCGTGTTGCTGACGGGGCAAGGGAAAGTGGACGAGGCGACCAGCGCTTCGCTGGCTGGAGCGCAGGGAGAGTTGTTTGAGCGCCTGATTGAGCCGGCGGGAGTGGATGGCTCGCTGGAAGGGACGCTGGATGCTGGCCAGGAAGTGAAGCTTGAGTACCGGCTCAGCGCGGGCGACAGCCAGTTGGAATCAAGAACGCTGATCCTCTCGCGCCCACCTCGGGTAGTCTCAACTACGATGAGCGTGACGGGGCCGGACTACGCCAGAGACAAGCTTGCGGGAACGCGTTTTGTGAATGGGGCGGAGACGGATCTGGGGCCGGGAACGGACCAGAGGCGCATCGCCGGACCAGTGCTGGCGGGCAGCGCGGTCACTCTGCGGTTGAAGTTTGATGCTGGCACCCCTCCGGTTGGAGCCGAGTCTCTGAACTCAGACTTTGTCTCCAGCGCGTTGCCCGGGTTACCCAATGACACGGTACTGCGCATTGTGGAGTCGTCGCTGTGGGAAGTGGAACTCATTCCTCACGAGACCATCAGTATGAAAGTCGTCGCCCCTGATCGATTCGGTCTGGGTGTGGTTGAGGATGTTTCGTACAAGATTGAAGTGGTGGACGATGCATCGCCATTAGCTACGGTGCTTGACCCTTCTCAGGATGAGCAGGTGCTGGCGTCGGCGCGGCTGATCGTGAAGGGTGAGGCGACGGATGATGTCGCGCTGGCATCGGCCAATCTGGCGACCCAGGTGTGGAGCGTGCCGACAGGGAGCGAAGCACGAGTATTGGAATCGCGGAGTGAGCCGGCGCGACTCGAAGGAGATGGCGCGAAGACCGGCGATCGCAGCATGACGCTGTCTGCAGATCTTTCGCTGGCGGACGCCGCGGGTGAATACTCGCTTGTCGCCGGTGATGAAGTGTGGGTGATGGTTGAAGCAACGGATGGATTCCAGCGCGGCGAGAATCGCCATGACCTTGTACGTTCGGCCCCACGCAAGCTCCGCATCATCACACCCAGCACGCTGATCGAGCAGATCAAGAACGAGCTGTCCGCTGTGCGGCAGACGGCGCAGCGCCTGAATCAGGATCAGCAGGCCGCGGCAGGCAAACTGCGTGAGGCGTCTGATCCGAGCCGCGATGCCCAGCAGCAGGCCGCGGCGAGTGGTGAAGTGCAGCGTCGGCAGGAAAGCATCAGCGAGCGCCTTGGCCCGCAGGGTGAACTGCTGTCGCGTGTGGCTCAGCGCATCGAGCGGAATGCGATGGGTGATGCGACGTTGCAGCAATTGGTGCAGGATGCGCAGCAGGCGGTGCAGCGAGCCAAGGAAGCCAGTGAGCAGGCCAAGGAGAATGCAGCGGGTGCTGCGGCCCAGAAGGGTGACGAGGCGGCTTCGCGTCAGGAGGCGGCAGCACGCCGCGATGCCGCATCGCAGGCACAGAAGAATGTTGCTCGCGAACTGGACCGTCTTTCCGACATGCTGGGTCAGAGTCAGGATGCTTGGGCGGCGCGGCGAAATGTCGAGCAGATGCTTGCGGATCAAAAGCAGCTCAGTGCTCAAACGCGCGACGCGGCCCAGCAAACATCGGGCAAGTCACCTGAGCAGTTGACTGACGAGCAGCGTCAGGAACTGGCGCGGCTGGCTCAAGAGCAGCGAGATCTGGCCGGTAAGGTGAACGCTGCGATTGAGCAGATGAGCGATCAGGCGCAGAAAATGGCACAGTCGAGCCCGGCGCAGGCGGAGGCGATGAAGGCGTCGGCACAGGAGGGGCGACGCAATCAGACCAGCGATACGCAGCGTCAGGCAGCCGAGCAGATCGAGAAAAATCAGAATCAATCGGCGAATCAGTTGCAGCAGCAGGCCGAGAAGTCACTCGAGCAGATGCTTAAGGAATTGGAAAAAGGCGAGCAGAAGCGTGATGAGGCGCTGCGGCGGGTGCTGGCCGAGATTTCGCAGACTCTGGATGGTTTGATTCAGAGGCAGCAGATTGCCATTGAGGCACTCACAGCGGCGATCAAGTCTGGTTCGTTCACGGGGCTGGACAGTGGAATGCTGAAACTGCACACCGATACGCTGACTGTGACGGATGATGTTCGCGCGAACCGTGAGTTGTCAGCGCTGGTGGAGTACCTCGAAGCCGCGGCTTTGGCACAAGAGAGTGCGGTGACGGCTTTGCGGGCAGCGCCAGTGAATGCTGCAGGGGCGGATGCCGATGAGCGCACCAGCCTGCAGCGATTGATCGAGGCCAAAGACCGAGCGCAGAAACTCCAGGATCAGGCGACAGATCGTGACATGGATCGCCAGCGGGATGAACTGGCGAAGGCATACACGGAGCTTCTGGCCAAGCAGACGGAACTGCGGAATGCGACGCAGCCCTTGATCGGCAAGGAATTGAACCGGCGCGATCGCCAGGCAGTGCTGGGATTGGGACAGCGCCAGGGTGAGATTCGTCAGGAAGCCGCGGATCTGCGTTCCAAGACTGAGTTTCTTGCCGAAGTGAAAGTCTTTGATTTCGCGCACCGGCGACTTGATGCGGTGATGACGTCGGCGGCGGATGCGCTTGCTGACGGTTCAACGGCAAAGAGTGTGCAGCGAGATCAGGATGCCGCGATTCGCACGTTGGCGGGCCTTGTGGAGTCATTGAAGAACTCCAAGAACAAGAAGAAGGATGACTTCCGTGATGCGCCGAGTGGTGGGGGCGGCGGCGGAGGCGGGGGTGGTGGAGGCGATCAGAAGCCCAAGCCAGTGCCGCCGCTTGCAGAATTGCGGGTCATCCGTTCGATGCAGCAGGAGATCGCTGAGCGAACCAAAGAGCTTGCAGAAGGCGCGACAAATATGGCGGAGTTGGAGAAGCTTGGAGCATTTCAGCGCGAACTGGCGGACCAAGCCCGCGAGCTCATCGAGCGGATGAATGAAGAGAATGGCGGAGGTGGGTCATGATCGCTGCCGCGGTATTCGTCGCTTTATCGCTGAACGTGCAGCCGGCGTCTCCGGTTTCCGGTGCCGCGTCGCCGTCTCAAAGTGAAGGCAACACTTCGCCAGAATTGAAATCGCTGGATGAACTTCTGGGCTTGCCCTCCGCTGGTGACGCTCGTGGTGCGGATGCCGCAGACCTGCAACAGGCCTTGTCGCGTGAGCAGTTGGATGATCTTCTGGCACAAGCGGCGGAATTGATGAATCGATCGGGAGATCGTTTGACCAGCGCTGCGGACGCGGGATTGCCGACACAGCGATTGCATGCAGAGGCGATTACCAAGCTTGATCAATTGATTAAGGAAATCGAGAATCAGCAGCAGAGTCAATCCAAACCCAAGCCAAAGCCGCAGCCCAATCAGCAGCAGCAACAGCAGCAGAACCAGCCAAGTCAGCAGCAACAACAGCAGCAGGCGCAAGGGCAGCAGCAGACGAATCAAGCGGCAAATCAGGACCATGCTGGTCCGGCTCGTCAGGATGGATCATTGAATTCTGTACAGACAGCTGGCGCGGCGAACTGGGGAAATCTGCCGCCACATCTTCGGGATGCTTTGCGGCAGGGGCTTTCGGATAAGTTCAGCAGCATGTATCAGCAGATGACCGAGCAATACTACAAGCGTCTGGCTGAGGAACCCAAAAAGTGACCCATACGTGCGTTTCAACTTTGCTCGCTGCCTGCTGTGCGTGTGGCACTCTCGCCCAACCCGTGGTCGCACCTCCAGATCCCAATCGTCCCCCGGATCCTCTGAGTCAGCAGCCAGTGACGAGCGACCCGGTCCCGACTGATGGTGTAAAGCGAACGATTCCTGGTGGTGTGCACGTCAGTGCTCAGAACAAACCGCTCCCTGGTGAAGTGACTCCGGAACTGGATGCCGCAGTGGCCAAAGGACTCACTGCTCTGGTCGCGATGCAGAATGCCGATGGCAGCTTTGGTGATTCGCGCTGGGGGCGCAGCGTGGCCATCACCAGTCTTTCCTGTCTGGCGCTGATGGCAGATGGGCACATTCCCGGTCGGGGCATCTATGGCGAGAACGTGCTCAAGGGACTGCGGTTTGTTCTTTCCAACGCTGGAGAGAACGGTCTGATCGCCGCGGAATCCGCCAATGGTCCGATGTACGGCCACGGCTTTGCGACGCTTTTTCTGGGCGAGATCTACGGCATGACCGGCGCATCCAGCGGCGTCATCGCCGACGATGCCGAATTGGCCGCCAAGACGCACGAGGCCCTGGTCAAAGCGGTGCGATTGATTCAGTCCACACAGAATGAAGAGGGTGGTTGGCGCTACAACCCTGTGCCGTATGACGCGGACGTGTCGGTCACGATCTGCCAGGTCATGGGCCTGCGTGCAGCGCGCAACGCCGGGCTCGAAGTGAATAAGGATGTGATCGACAAGGCCGTTGAGTATGTAAAGCGCTGCCAGAATGCGGACGGCGGGTTTCGCTATCAGGCGCCGGGTGGTCAGTCCGCCTGGGAGCGCAGCGCCGCTGGCGTGGCCAGCTTGCTTTATGCCGGCAAGTACGAGGACCAATCGATTGAATCCGGCCTGGAATATCTTGTGAATGTTGCGCTGCCGGAAAATCGCTCCACACGCCGCTCGCATTATTTCTACGGTCACTATTACGCCGTGCAGTGCATGTTTCTGGCTGGTGGCGAGCTGTGGGCCTTGTGGTGGCCGCAGATTCGTGATGAGCTGATCCGCACGCAGACTGCTGAGGGCAAATGGAATGATCCGTCCGTCGGCGATGCGTACGGCACGGCGATGTCCCTGATCATTCTGCAGATGCCCAAGCGCTATCTGCCGATCTTTCAGAAATGATGGAGTGCATGAACGTTTCCGCTCTGCTTCTTTGCGCGATCTCCCAGGTGCTCGATCCTGCTCCAGCGCCTGTGCCTGTCACATTGCCGCCGGTCGTCTTTGAATGGATCAGCACGAATGGCGAAACGCGTGAAGCCGCATTGATCGCGATGGAAGGTGGACCTGGTAAGGGAACAGCTCAGGTCCGCGATGCTCGAGGGGGCGTCACGGCGATATCGCTTTCAGACATCGCTTGCGCATGGCGTGTATCGCCGTTCATGATCCAGAACGTCGCGCGATCAGAGGGGGCCGCATCCATGGATGAGGCGGATCCCTCTACGGGGCCAGCGTCGTCGTCCCCGCTGTGGACGGTGCAGTTGACGGATGGCCAGCGATTCCGTGGAACACTGTCGCCGGCAACCAATGTGGAGTCGGTGACTCTGGCACTTCCAGTGGCAGCGATGGCCGAATCCGCCTCCACGAACGCGATCAGTTTCCCGCTCGATCGCATCTCACGCGTGTGGAAAGGTGCGGAGTGGCCACGCGGGCTTCATCGTTCTGCCGCTGATTCCAGCCGCGATGTGCTCTGGCTTGGCAACGGCGATGTCGTGTCCGGTTTCGTCGCCGAGATCGGTCCAGTCATCAAGATCGAACCGCAGACGACAGCGACGGGAGTGAAGGTTCAGGATGTGCCGCTGGAATCGGCTGCGGCGGTCTGGCTAACAAACGGTGCGAGCTCGATGTCTGGTATGCGCATCGGCTGGCAGGATGGCACGGTGACTGGCGTGTCTTCGTGCATCGTTTCCGACCGCGTGAGCCGCGCGGTGCTGAGTATTGACAAAGGCGTGCACGTGCAGAGCGCGCTGGAAGACATTCGGTGGCTGCTGCCCGATGCCTCACGTTGGAGGCCCTTCACCGCCGACGCAGTCGCGCCTTCTGAAGCGATCGCGTCCAATGAGCAGGGCGTCCTGCTCACCGAGCCCGGCACGTTCTCCTGGCCTGTCAAACCCGTCGAATCCCATTTTGTCGCCGAAGTCACACTTCCCTCATCATGCCTTGATTGGGGTGATTGCACGCTCATTGTGCGTGTGACTGGCGCGAACCCCAAGGAAATCGCTCGACTGCATTTGGATGCCGAAACGCCGCGGCATCGCCTGAACATCCCTCTCGCAGGCGCGACAGCCATTCAGTGCGAAGTTGATCCCGGTCCCTCAGGTCCGATTCAGGACCGCGTGCAATTCTCTCGCGCCGGTTTCATCACAGCGCCGAAGTAATCTGTATTCGGGAAGACGCGACGCCCATTTCGCGTTATTCGCGGTCTTTTCGTCATGTCAATAGACAGAGAAACATCGAACCGATGAGCCCTGCCGCGCATCTCAATAGCTGAACGTCGCAACTTTGACCATACCCTTCATCAGAGGCTTTCATGCCTCTGTTCAACCGAGGACTCTGACATGACGTCTAAACCATCTTCAATGAAGAAGAAGCTTGCCATCGGTGGTGGCATTTCAGTGCTTGGGTTGCTGGTGCTCGCAGGCGCAGCTCCCTCCATCGCCGGTTCATTCGCACCGGGTGTGATCGAAAGCACCGCGGCCAAATCCATCGCTGGCTCCGTCAAGGTGCAATCCGTGTCGCTGTCCTGGTTTGGCCCGCAGTCTGTCAAAGGTCTGGTGCTGCGCGATACAGATTCCAAGCCGATTGCGTCGGTTGATCTCTCATCTGACGCCGGCCTGATGTCACTGATCAGAGGATCGATGAATCTGGGCGTGGTGCGGCTCGGCGGCACAGTCAATATTCAGCGCAACTCGGACGGCTCGACCAATCTGCAAACGGCTTTGGCGCCCGCAAAGGGGTCGTCCCGCGCTGCCGCGCCTGGGGCGGCGCCTTCTCCCGCTCCAACTTCATCTCGACCTCTACGAGTTCCCGATTCTCTGCGCGCCAACCTCAAGGTCGCCAGTTTGTCTGTTGCAATCTTTGATGTCGCTCGCCCAGATGGCACTGGTCATGGTGTCACGCTCTCTGATGTTCAGGCCGACATTCTCGTTGGCGCTGGTGTTGCGACCGCCGCCAAGATCAGCAGTCCGATCGCGATGGCCCAGACCAAGGATGGAAAGATCACGCCTGCCCCCGGCTCGGGCAGCTTCAAGCTCGACGCCAGCATCGACAACCTCATCGGCTCCGATGGCATCGTTCATTCCGATCAGGCCAAGGCCAATGTCACGATTCGCGGCACATCCGTTCCCACCGCGCTCCTCGATCTGCTTTCCAACCAGGGTGGCCGTCTCACTGCCGCCCTTGGCGAGACCGCCGAACTCGCCGCTGAAGTCAAGGGCGATTATTCCATCGGTCAAGCCACCTTCACACTGACCACCGCGCAGCAAGGTGCGCCTAGGGCAGCCATCAGTGGCACGCTTGATCTGAAAAATGGAGTGCTTTCCAACTCGGCGCCGATCACCGCCGCGGTTCCCGGGCAGGCCCTGCTGGCCTTCGCCGGTGATCCCAAGGGTGTCGCCGGACCCAGCTTTGAATTGCGCTCCTATCCAGATCTCACCATCGCCATCGACACCCTGCGCGTAAATCTTCCCAAGTCCGGCTCGCCCATCTCCTTTGCTGGCGCTGCGGTCAACGCTCGCGTGCAGACCGCGCCGCTCGCTGGTGTGCTCAAGGTTGAAGGCCAGGCCCCCAAAGAGGCCAGCGTCACTGGTCTTGATCTTTCCATTCAATCCACCGATCTGGCACAAGATGTGCGCATCAAGGCCAAGGGAAGCGCCACGCTCGACCGCGCCTCAGCCGGTGTCATTGATGCGGATGTGGTCGCTGGTGGATTGCTCACCGCCGCTGGCGCATTTGCTGGCGGTATGCCTGGAAAGCTCGATGGAAAAATCTCGATCAAGGGAATCAATACCGCGATCGTCGAGCCATTTGTCGTGGGTCAAAAGCTTGTTCCCGCCCAGGACATCGGCCCGACTCTGGATGTGGAGTTGATCGCGCGTACACCGCAGGATGCATCTCGCGCCGGAGCAGGCAACTACGACGTGCAAGCCAAGATCGGCAGTGCTCGTATCGCCCTCGATGGCACCTTTGCCGTGACACCCGGCGAAATTCGTGGCATCGATCGTCCCTTCTCAGCCCGCATTCTCTCCGCAGGCGCGATCGCCCATCGAATGATGCCCGCTGGCGGTTGGACATTGCGCCCCACCGGCGGCATGGATATCTCCCTTTCCGGCCTGGTTCTTCCCATCGTGACAGATGCCAAGACTGGGTCACGATCGGTCAATCTCTCCAAAGCCGCTGCGACCGGACGTGTCACCCTCTTTGGCATGGAGCTTGCCCCACCTGAGGGCACTTCATCACGAGCAATCACCTTGAACAAGGTCGATACCGATCTCACGTTGTCGCCAAACGCGGCACCCGTGGTCACTCTTGCTGGCGACCTGCGCGCTGGTAACGAACCCTGTGGTTTCAGTGGTGCCCTCACGCTCAGCGGCCTCTTTGAAAACGGCCCGATCAATGTCAAGACACTGGCCCCGACTGGTAATCTGACTTTCTCTTCTCTACCCGTATCACTCGCTGGAATGTTCGCTTCGAATGCGACTCCTGCCCAAGGTGCAAAGCCCCTTGATGTCGCGGCACTCGCCACCGACATCCTGGGCCCCAAGCTCAATGGTACAGTCGCTCTCGCCAAAGCCGCCAATGGCACTGATGCCAAGATCACACTGTCCACTGCGACAAGCACTACGAATGCCGATGCTCTTCTCGTTGGCCCTTTGTCTTCGTTGACCCACATCGAATTGCGGCAACTGACCAGCCAGGTCACGCTGACCCCCAATTCCGCATCGACGCTGATTCGGACGTTCATGCCTGACGTCAAATCCGGCGTGGCACTGGCAAACGCATCGACGATCAAGTTCACAGTCGCACCCGTCACGGTTCCTCTGGCCCAAGGCGTCGCACTTAGTAAGGTCGGGCAGATCAATGCCACTATCGAACTGCCCGGTCAGACGTTGATTCAGGGCCTGACGAGACAGGATGAGCAAGGTCGTGTCATCGCCGTTCGCCCCTTTGGCGTCGATAATCTCAAGCTCACGCTGAATGCGCCTGCTTCCGTGCTCGCCTCCGGCGGCACCGCCGATGTCGTGTTTTCTGGAAAGGCCCTTATTCAGGATGTCCCCAGTGGAACGCTCGCGACGCTTCGAGGTACAGCGCAGGCCGAGCTTGCCGCGGCTGATGCCAAGAACCCCGATGCTCCGCGCCTCAAGCGATTCACTGCCTCGACTTCATTGACCGAGATCGGCACGGCTGGCCTGGATTCCATTCTCGCCAAACCCGGCATGGTTTCAGGACTTCTGGGCCAAACCGCGTCATTGGAAGCGGGCGTGACTGCGGTGCAAGGGAAGGACGGCATGTCAACCACCATCACCCTCGCGCCAAAGTCGCAGCGGGTGAATACCGAAAGACCCCTCAAGCTCGCCCTGCTTCCCGATCGTTTCAGCATGACCGAGCCGGCCCGCATCACCGCGCAGCTCGACCCGGCGTTTGTGAATAGCTACGTCTTTGCTCCACAGGTCAGTGGACCCAACGCTGCAAAGCCGGCCGCGCGGCTGATGGCTGCCACAACTGCCACCATCGTGATTGATCGCCTGACACTCAGCAAAGACCCATCGGGTCAGGGAAAGATCGGTCCACTCAAACCCGGCATCTTTGAACTCGCCTCCACGATCGAGATTCCCTCAGCCGTATTCGATCTTTCCGATGGCCAGACTCTGTCGTTGGGAAAGACAACGGTTCTCGCCAATTCCGGAAAGGCGAGCGCTGGAAATGAAGCCAGCCCACTCACCTTCAGCGTTGATGTCGCTTCTAGCCAGGTACAGGCCAAGGACCAGAAACCCCAACCCGTGCAGAAGCTGGGGTTGAGTGGTTCCACCACCAATCTCGCTGACGCCGCAGGAAACATCAACCTGCAGAACGCCGTGGTGAACGCTTCGGCCAATGTGCCCGCGTTCCCGACGGTTGTTCTCGATGCCCTGGGACGACAGAATGGTCTACTTGTCGAGGCCCTTGGTCCGGTTGTTGCTGCGGATCTCAAGGCCGAACGGGTGCACTTTGCTTCCGGAGGTAATCGCGCGCCGGGCCTTCTCGAAGCCAGCATGACCAGTCAACGCGCGACCATGTCCCTCAAGGGCACAGTTCAGAACGGCGCCTTTGTCGCCAGCCAGCCCGTCGATCTCACCATCAGCGAGATCACCCCTGCCCTCTCAGAGAAAATCAGCAAGAACATCCCCTTCATCGGCGCGATCTCCAAGAGCAAGGATCTCAAGCCCGGTGTGATCAAGGCAACCAATTTCACTCTGCCTCTGGATGGCGACATGCGCAAGCTCTCCGGAGATGTTGTCGTCGATGTCGGCGAAGCCCTTGTCGCTCCCGGCGGATTGGTCAACCAAATGCTGAAGGTGAAGTTCCTCAATCCGGTTCTGGATAAAACCGGCCTCTCCGAAGCCAAGAAAGTCGGTGAACGCCTCAAACCAGTCCCCATCAACATTCGCGAAGGTGTGATGCGCTACACCGCGTTCAAACTTCCCCTCGGCGAATTCGAGATCGAGAACGAAGGCACCGTCGATCTGGTGAAACGTCAGACCGACATGGTCGTCTGGATTCCTCTGGGCCGTCTTGCGGGCGAAGCCGTCCCCGGCCTCAATTCCACTGTCGACAGGATTCCCATCATCGGTGACATTGCCAAGGGCAGCTTCAATGAGCTCACCATGATCCCCTTTCAGGTTCGTGGGCCTCTCGATGGCGAGCTTTCCCGCGAATTCTCCCCGAGCTTGTTCGCCAATCGCGTTGGAAAGACCCTCAACCCTGCTGACAACATCGATGGAGTCATCAAGGGAATCGGAGATCTCTTCAAGAAGAAGGAACAGAAGTAAGTCTGGCTGGCAGGGCTTTCCCTCACCTCTCGCTAACGCCCGAGAAGTGAGGCCCTTGCTCCTGCTGTTACGCTGATCTCATGATGCGATCGATTGCCGCCGCCGCCACTCTCGCCATGTTCGCCGGGTCCGCAACTGCGACCTGGTCAATCGTCCTTATCAACACGCGAACTGGTGAGGTCGGTGTTGCCAGCGCCACCTGCCTTGAGAATTTCGATCTTCGCGCCAACACACCGGTGCTGCTCTGCGGCGTCGGCGCTGCGACGGCTCAATCCTTCGTCGATTCCAGCGGG
>CAYTYD010000010.1:23515-27529 GCA_964441555.1 uncultured Phycisphaeraceae bacterium
CGTGTCCTCATTCGCGACCGCCTGCTAGGCGGAGTCGATCCCGCTCAGATATTGAGCGAGCTCTCCACCTTCGATTCCGGTCATCAGACTCGTCAATATGGCATGGCCGATGTCCGCGGCCGCACCGCCACATTCAGCGGCACAAGCGCCGCCGCCTGGGCTGGTGGCCGCACCGGCCGCACCGGCGATTTCGTCTACGCCGTGCAAGGCAACATTCTCACCGGCGCACCGGTGGTCGATCTGGCTGTCGATGCCATCATCTCCACACCCGGAGACCTTCCCGCCAAGCTCATGGCCTCGATGGAAGCAGCGCGGGCGATGGGTGGCGACGGTCGCTGCTCATGCTCATCCGGGCCCACAAACTGCGGCAGCCCTCCCCCCTCATTCTCCAAATCCGCTCACATCGCATACCTCATGGTCTCGCGGCTTGGTGATCTGGATACATCTCTTGGCATCTACCGCGCCGGATCACAAAATGCCGCCGTCGCCATCATCCCCGGAACCACAACCGCCGCCCCCCGAATCGCCATCGGTGGCAACGGTGCCGCGGCATACACAGGCCTGCGAGCCGGGTCCAACGCCGTGCTTCCGGTGCTCAGTGCACAGTCTTGGCCGTTCAGTTCCTTTGGTGCGCATCTTTCCATGCACTCCGCCGACATCAATGGTGATGGCAGCCCTGATCTGCTCCTCTTGCAACGCAGTCCTGTGAATGGCAATCCAGATCAACTTCAGGTCATGCGTTTCGATGCCACTGGTTCGCCGATCACGCCGACAATTCTTGCTGTTCCCGCCAACATGCAGGGCATTGCCGTTGGCGATCTCACCGGCGACGGTGCGCCAGATGTCGTCCTCGGCTCCCGTGCATCCAACACCATCACCATCCTGCCCAACACCTCATCGGGTAACTTGATTTCCTTCGGTTCGCCGGTTGTGGTTGCCGTTCCGGTGCAGTCGCGAGCACTCGCAGTCGCCCGGCTGGGTGATTCCGGCCGCCGCGATATCGTGGTCGGCGATTACAACTCGTCCACGGTGTATCCGATCACCAATCTCGGCAATCTCACCTTTGCCGCCAACGCGCCGGTGGCAACGCCCGGCCGCGTGACTTCGCTTGTCGCTTCAGATCTGGATGGCAATGGTTTTGATGACGTCGTAGTCGGCACAGATGCCGTCAATACCGTCCGCATTCTTCGCGCCCCGGGTGATGGTTCATTGCAGATTCAGCAATCCGTTACTCTCCTTGCCACGCCGCGAGCCGTCGCCGTCGGCCCCATCAACGCCGATTCCTTTCCTGACATCTTTGTTGCCGGACAAAATCGCCTTGCCATGTTGCGCTGGACGGGCACGCAGTTCAGTACCGATCGCGTCTACGCCTATTCCGATGGAGTCTTCTCGCCCGATTTCACCGATGCCAAGCTTGGCGATCTGGATGGTGATGGCGACCTGGATGCCGCGATGTCCACCAGCAATTTCGGTCTGGTCATTGCTCACAACATCGGTCGCCCCGCTGGTGGCGCACCGCCCGTCGTCACAGCCGGTCGCTTTCAGGATCGCACCGGCACCGGCGCTGGTGAGTACTTCCTGAATCTCAACGTCGCCAATCAGGTGCAATCCGATCCAGATCCCGTCATCACGCTGCGCAATCAGTTCAACGCCTGGCGCACCTCCACCCAGAACTGGCCCGATGCGATCACCTCCACCGTCACCGCCTCAGCACCGTGTCTTCCCAGTAGATTCGGTGAATCGCTGACCCTCAACATTCAACTGCGAAACGCGGCAGGCAACGCCGTCAACAGCCCCGTCCGCATCATCAAAGACATCAACGATGGTCGCTTCAATCTGAGCACAGTCAGTGCATTGGGTAATGGCCTCTATCAGGTCACAGTCAGCATCAGCGATCAGCTCTTCATTGGCCACGGCCCAGCCACGCTTCGCATCATCACCAACGAGTCCGTTCGCCCTGTAGAGCTCATGCCCCGCGCCATCATCCAGATCGGCCAGCGCGCCGATTACAACCTCGATGGCGTCATTGATCTCTTTGACTATCTCGACTTCGTCGCGGTCTTTTCCACCGGCGATCTGGATTTCAACCAGGATGGTGTGACAGACTTCTTTGATTATCTGGACTTCATCTCTATCTTCGCCGCTCAATCCTGTTGAAGTATTCCGTCTGTGCCGCCCCATCCCCATTTTCAGAGCGGCGATCCCGCCTCCACCCCACAACGCGCACGTGGTATTCACCGATGAAAACCATCGATGGTTTCCGGGCTTTCCAACACGTCCGCCATGATCGGCCTGCGCATGTTCAGCGAGGCCTCGCGTGCTGCCAATCGCGCCATGGAGCGGCTCTCCACCGGTAAGCGCATCAACCGCGCCAGTGACGATCCTGCTGGCGCTGTCGCCGCGACCAATCTGAAAAAGCAGGAACGCACCATCGCCGATCAAATCAAGGGTGCCGAGCGCGAAATCACGCGTCAGGCCTCCATCGATGGCTCCACCAGCGTCGTCGTCGATCTGGTTGGTGAATTGCAGACACTGCTCACGCAGGCCGCCAGTCAGACCGGCACTACACCTGAAGAACGCAGCGCGTATCAATTGCAGGCCGACAGCATCCTGCAATCCATCAATCACATCGCCCGCACCACCATGTTCGATAAGGAACAGATTCTCGGTGGTCTGGATACCCGCGCCCTGGGCCGCTCCAGCGGCATCGGCACACTCGCTGAGTTCACCGCCGGTGAAAAGTACAACCTCGTCGATGGGGACCTCGAAAAGGCCCAGATCATCCTCGACAACGCCCGCGAGCAGGCCGTCGGCGTGCAGGCGGGCGCGGGCATTCGTGTCAATCAATTGCAAAGCCAGATCCGTTCCTGGAACACTGAGCTTGAAAATACCGGCAGCGCCCGTTCTCTGGTTGAAGATGCCGACTTTGCCAAAGAGACCGCCGCTCTCGCCCGGGCTCAGGTTCTTCGTCAGGCCTCTCTCTTTGCTCTCAAGCTCATGGGCGAATCCGACAGCGCCTCTGTCCTCGCGCTGCTGGCGCCCAAGCCACTGAAGTAACCCACCTGCAACCAGAGGCCGCGCTAAGACCTTGTGAAGCTCTGGTTCAGGCCAGTGGCTTTGTCAATCATTGGCCCATGCTGTCTCTTGTCACCATCGCCACACTCCTCGCGCTCGCCACTGCTCCAGAACCCGCGCCTCTCCCCGACGGCGTTTCGTTTCTCGCCGAGATTTCCATTCCAGCCAACACGCTCGATCGTTCCAATCAAACCGGCGAGATGGGTGCCAGCAACATTCCCCGCAACACACTCGGCGGTCACGGTTCAGCCATCACCTGGTTAGGAGCCAAGGTGGGCAAGGGTGACGAATACCTCATGCTCAGCGATCGTGGCCCGGGCGATGGTGGCGTCGCCTACCCCTGCCGCTGGCATCGACTGCGTCTGTCGTGGGGTTCCACGCCCGCAGCCGCGCAATTCGATGTGCTGCAGACCATCATGCTCACCGACGAAGCCGGTCAGGCCCTCATTGGCAATTCTGGCGCATACTCCTCCGACCCCAAAGCCAATCTCCGCTACGACCCCGAAGGGATCGCCACTGGCTCAGACGGCACGGTGTACATCTCCGAGGAATACGGCCCCTCCATCGATGCCTTTGATCCCTCCGGCAAACGCATCAAGCGCTTCGCCATTCCCTCCTCATTCACCATCGCCAATCCTGATGGTGTCGGCGAGAACGAGCTTCCGCCCGCAAACACGACTGGCCGCCAATCCAATCGTGGATTCGAAGGTCTCACGATCACGCCCGATGGCTCGACTCTCTTCACCATCCTGCAGAGCCCGCTCATTCAGGATGGTGGGTTGGATCGTCGTAACAAGCGCGTCGGCGAAAACATCCGCATCCTTGCCATCGACATCGCCTCTGGCCAGACACGTCAATACATCTATCCCCTGGAGAGTTCCAGCTACGGCGTCTCCGAGATTCTCGCCCTCTCTTCCACATCCCTCCTCGTGCTCGAAC
>CAYTYD010000011.1:0-26956 GCA_964441555.1 uncultured Phycisphaeraceae bacterium
CTGCTGAGTGTGTCCTCATCTCGTTGCTTCCGGCGGCCCCTCCTACAGAGGGGCCGCTGTGTTTTTCGCGTCATGTCGGTGTGCGATACTCTTTCCTAATCATGTCAGTGACCCGCTATCCAGTCTTTGCTCAGTGCGCGCCAGTCGCCGCTCGCGATGTGCAGCGATTGAAGATCATCGATGTCGGTGCCAATCCCATCGATGGAGCGCCACCGTATCGCACGCTTCTGGATCAGAATCGCGCCAATGTCATCGGCTTTGAGCCAGATCCTGATGCCTTTGCCCGCTTGCAGCAGATCAAAGGCCCGCACGAAACCTACCACCAGACCGCCGTCGGCGATGGTCGCCAGCACACGCTGCACGTCTGCGCTGCCAGCGGCATGACTTCGCTGCTCATGCCGAACATGGATCTTCTCTCTCGATTTCACGGCTTTGATCAATGGGCCAAGGTGGTGCGCACGATTCCCGTGTCCACTGTCACGCTCGACAGCGTCCCCGGCTCTCATCCTGCTGACATGCTCAAGATCGATATTCAGGGCTTTGAATTGGAGGTCTTCAGGCATGCGCCGCGCGTCCTTTCTTCTCTGCTGGTGATCCAGACCGAGGTGGAGTTTCTGCCGCTGTATCAGCAACAGCCGCTCTTTGCCGAAGTGGAGCTTTTTCTGCGTGGGCAAGGATTTATGCTGCATCGCTTCTGGCCATTGAAATCACGCACCGTGCGCCCCATGCTCATCAACAGCGACATCTATTACGGGCTTGGTCAAGTCTTTGATGGCGATGCGATCTTCATTCCCGCATTTGATCGCTGGCCCTCGCTGTCCGTCCCGCGGCTGGCCGCGCTGGCGATGCTACTGCACGATCTCTACGGCAGCTTCGATCTCGCCCACGCGTTGCTCAGTCAAATCGATCAGCGCACCGGCGGACGTGATGCCCCGGCGTATCTGGCCGCCCTCAACAGCGTCCCCAACGCGGCACGATTTGAGGCGGTGCCCGAGGTTCAAGCATGAAGATCGCCGTCTATTCCATCGCGTTGAATGAATCGCAATTCGCACGCCGCTGGGCCGAGTCTTGTCAGGAGGCCGACTTTCGCCTCGTGGCCGACACCGGCAGCACCGATTCGACGATCGCCGATCTCGCCGCCCTGGGTGTGCAGGTGCACTCGATTCGCGTGTCGCCTTGGCGTTTTGATCATGCACGCCGCCGAAATCTTGATCTGATTCCACAGGACATTGATGTGTGCATTGCCCTCGACATGGACGAGGTGCTTCGCCCCGGTTGGCGTCAGGCCCTGGAAAGAGCATGGACTGCAACCACCAATCGAGCCCGATACACCTATCACTGGGCCCTCAAAGATGGCAAGCCCATCTCCACCTTCATGGGTGACAAGATTCACGCGCGGCACACGCATCGCTGGCGTTATCCGGCTCATGAGTGCCTCGTCATCAAGGATGGCCTGATCGAGGTCGCGGCTCAGTGTCCTGAACTGGTCATTGAGCATCATCCTGATCAGACCAAGTCGCGCTCGTCGTATCTGGAACTGCTTCGCATCGGTGCACAAGAACTGCCCCACGATGCGCGGATGGCGCACTACTTTGGCCGCGAACTGATGTTCGTCGGCCAGTTCGATGCGGCAATCACCGAACTCAAACGTCACCTTTCGCTTCCCGCGGCAACGTGGTATGTGGAACGTGGACAATCCATGCTCTATATCGCCCGCTGCCTGCGCGATCTGCAACGCACCGATGAAGCCACGACGTGGTTTGTGCACGCAGGTATTGAAGCGTGGAATGCGACCGGTCGCGGCTGGCGCGATCCATGGTGCGAACTGGCGCAAATGCTGTACGCCCGGGGTGATTATGCCGGTGGCTTGTGGGCCAGCAGGCGGGCTCTGGAAATCGCGGCTCCGTGCCCAGGAATGCACACCAATGCCGCTGCGCACGGTGCGTGGCCGCACGATATCGCCAGTATCTGCGCCTGGCATCTTGGCGCGTTGAAATTGGCCAGCGACCAACTCGAACTGGCGATCGCACACGCACCCGATGATCCGCGGCTGATCGGAAATCGCAAGTGGATGGGGGAATCACCCCAGGCATCTGCGTGAGCCGCCTCCTGCTCGCGAACTTCACAGGATTCTTTGGGTGTTGGCGCCCGTGCCTTTCCGATGTCTGACGTATGAAGACTTTGATCTCATGCGTGGCCATCGCTGCCGCTATTTCGACCACACAGAACGTCTTCGCCCAATGCCAACCCGCACCACTGCCGGGCGTGGGTGCTGCTGGGCCCGCCAACTGGCAGAAAGCCGTACTTCACGACCCCGGAACAGGGCACACTTTCTTCATGATCCGCCACGACGCGGATAGCCAGATGCGCATAGCTCGTTTTGATGGTTCGCAATGGATTACCGAGCCCGGCATCGAGTTCAACTATGTCTCAGACATCGAGTCCTTAGGGGATGAACTCTGGGTGATGGGAAATGTCTCAGATGCAACCAGCTCCAACTCAGCGATACTCGTTTTGCGAGATGGCAGTTGGCACCGAACGCTCATCCCGTCTCAACCACTGGCTCGACTATGCAGAGTGGGCGAAACCACTTTCGCAACCAGGGTTCGTGAAGATGATGCAAACAACGGCTACGCCGAACTTGTCCGCTGGACTGGAACTTCATTCGTCACTGCCTCAGACCCCTTCCCGCTCGGCGCTTTCTCGCTGATCTCGACTCCCGACGGCATCGTCGCGGCGGGTTACCCAATCGGCGATCGCACCAGCAATCCCGGCCTAGTCCGATTTGCCACGGATGGTTCCGGCACATGGTCATCCCTCGGTACTGAACTGGCTCGGCGAGATGGCTACAGCAGTATTCAAAGTGCCGCATACCACAACGGCTCACTCTACATCAGCGGCAACTTTGAACTTGTCTCCGGTGCGCGCGGGCCTATGGCGCGCTTGCGCAGCGATGGAATCTGGGAGACGGTGAACACCGGACTTTCTGGCGACAGCGCCACGCTCCTTTCCCTCGATGGCGAATTGTTCGCCTCTCAAACCGACAGCATCTTCCAGCAGAGTGTCCCCACCCTCATGCGCTTAAACGGCAACACATGGGAACCCGCCCTTCCCGGCAACACTTCACGTTTTTCTTTGTATCCATTCTTACCGCAGGGATATCTCTCATCGCTCGGTCGCTACCAAGGCCGGCTCGCCGTGATCGGATCTTTCAATCAGGCCGGCAACTCCCCGGCTTCCGGCATCGCCACCTTCGATCAATCAACTCAGCAGTGGTCGCCTCTCATGCAGGGGACTGCGGGAATCGTCTCGTCTCTCTCCCGCTGGCGGGATCGCACTGTCGCCGTCGGATACTTCCACGGCCTGGAAAATGATGTCGCGAATGGTCTGGGTATTCGCAACGCCGCGAACACCGGCTGGGAGAATCCCGTCCAGACGCTCACCCTCAAACCAGTCCTGTCTGCCAAATCCTTCTCTAAGCCCGGCACATTCCGAGGCGACCTCATCATCGCTGGCGAATTTTCAGCCATCAATGGCGTTCCCGCCAACTCCATCGCGCGGTATGACGGCAACACTTTCCATCCCCTCGGTCTAGGACTGACCACGCCGCGGGTGAACTACTTCTGGGAGGGAGTCCGCGGCACTTTGGAGTGGAACAACCAACTCATCGCCTACGGCGCATTCACACATGCCGATGGCATCGACACCGGCCCCATCGCTTCATTCGATGGCACCCGCTGGAGCTCACTCAACGCTCAACCCATCCATCGCAACTGGGGTGAAGCCGCCATCGTCGCCATCGCCGAAGATCGCGGCGGTCTCATCGTCATCGGAGATTTCACCCATATCGCAGGTATTCCCGCTCCCGGCGCGGCACGCTACGACGGATCAACATGGCACGCACTGCCGCCAGCTTTCTCCGAGGGCTCTCTGTATAACTGGAGTGCTGTTCCAGAGTTTCTTCGCTTGGGCGATCGACTCATCTTATCGCTCGGCGGCTTCCGCCTCAGTCCCGATGGCGATCCGAGTTTGCTGGAGTGGTTCAACAATTCATGGGTGCCGCTGCCAGAGCCAGGTCCGGCACTATCTCAAACATCCCACATCTTCACCTTTCACGGTCGCTTGTATGCCAGCGGCTACTACGACGACAATGCCGCAAACATCAAAGCACTCGATGGCACATCTTGGCGCACCGTCAACATGGGCCTCGATGGAGCTATCGGCAGTAGTACCATCGACCACGACACACTCATTGTGTGTGGAAGCTTCACCCGCACCGCAGCCGGCCCCTCCCACACACTCGCCCGCTTTCGATGCCTCTGCCCCGCAGATTTCAATGGCGACCAAGTCGTCGACATGCTCGACTATCTCGATTTCCTTTCCGCTTTCGCGGCAGGCGATATCACCTCCGACCACAACTCCGATGGCACCGTCGACTTCTTTGACTATCTCGATTTCGTCGCGTCATTCGCAAACGGCTGCTGACGCACTTGCTGAGTTCTCTTGACTTCGATGCTGACCGCGCACTAAGCAATCTTCTTCACTCTGCCACTTCCATGTCCTACTTGGCATGTGGAGTTCGGCTTCTGGCATTTCCTGATGCCTGATGCGCGGTGCCTGATGCCTTGCCTTTCCCCACCCGCGCCACCATCATCTCCACGCACGACTGCCACACCTGTTCGGGATCACGCGAGGCATCGATCGAGACATATTGATCCGGCCGCGCCCGCACCAGTCCTTGATATCCCGCCCGCACTTTCTCATGAAACGCACGGCCCTTGGCTTCCATGCGATCCAAGAGCGGGCTCAATCGCCCTGATGCGGTTTCGGTATCCACATCAAAGACCACGTTCAGATCCGGTTCGAGTCCGCCGGTTGCCACCGCCGCGACTGCCGCGATCTCATCCTGCCCCATGCCTCCTGCAGCGCCCTGATACACCAGCGTGCTGGCGACAAAGCGATCCGCCAGCACCAGCGACCCCGCCGCGAGCGCGGGACGGATCGTCTGTTCCACCAGTTGAGCGCGCGAGGCCATGTACAGCAGCATCTCGCACCGCACGCACATCACTTCGTTCTGGCGATCCAAAAGCACATGGCGGATCTGCTCGCCGATGGGTGTGCCGCCGGGCTCGCGCACTTCGCACACGGTCACACCCGCCTCGCGAGCCAGCGCGGCAAACCTGCGAAACTGCGTGGATTTGCCACTGCCATCGGGGCCTTCAAAGGCGATGAACATCCCAGGCAGCCCTGCCGCCAGCACTGTCTTGGCTTGCTCGATCCGTGCATCCATGCGGGCACACTTTACCGCGCTGGGTTCCTGCCGGTGCGGCTTGCCGACAAGTCAATCGCCAACCAGCGTGGTGAAACCGCCCCACCCCATCTTCTTGACATCAAAGGGCATGTTCTTGGGATCGCACGCCGCGGCGAGTTCCGGATCCTTCATCACCTTCTTCATCACCGCATTGCGATGGGCCTTGCTCTTGTACACCACATAGGCAAAGACCACCGTTTCATTCGGCTTGGCTTTGGTCATCTTGGGAAAGGGCAGACCGAAGGTGACTTTCAGGTCATCGCCGACGCATTCGCGATAGTCGAGCGCGCCATGCCTCATCCAGACTTTGCGGCCGGTCGCCGCCATCTTCTTGTACGCCGCGATTTTGCTCTTGGCCACGGGAATCACAAACCCATCCACATACTTTGCCATGATGCGCTCCTTGTCGATGTCACCACCACTGAATCCGGTGACAGCATAGCGAAAGGCGGTCGATTCCGCGTGTTGATGAAGACAGCGTTGGGCGTTTGCGAGCACGGCTCCATCAACGAAAAACCCCTCGCCGATCTGACGAGGGGTTGAGGAGCACTGATTTTGCTGAGAGGGGGTCGTTACGCCGCCTGGGCCTTCAAGCCGCGCACGCTGGCAGCGCGGCGCTTGATCCCTTCCGAAACGTGCTCAGCCGTCACGAACTCTTCACCAAACCGGAAGAGGCGGAAGCTGTTGCCCAACACGAAAATCTCACCCACGAAGTGGTACAGGCCCGCGAGCCCTGTGCCCGCCTCGTTGCCCGCCGCAGCAAACACACCGGTGGCGGCCAGCACCAGGCCTACCAGCACGATCACGATACTCGCCGCGATGTTCTGGGCCACGATGGCGCGCTGCTTGCGACTGATCTCGATCAGGAAGGGGATGCGCGACAGGTCGTCGTTCATCAGGGCGACGCCAGCGGAGTTTGCCGCGATGTCGCTGCCTGACAATCCCATGGCGACGCCGACATCCGCCGTCGCCAGCGACGGACCGTCGTTGATGCCGTCGCCGACCATCAGGGTGCGCTGGCCGTTCTTGGCCAGAATCTGAATCTGCTCGTGCTTTTCTTCGGGGAGGCACTCGGCCTCGATCGCATCCACACCGATGTTGCTGCCCACGCGCTTGGCGACGCTCAGGCGGTCGCCGGTGAAGATCGCAATCTGGCGGACACCCAATTCACGCAGGCGCTGCATGACGGTTTTGGCGTTGGTGCGCACAGTGTCTTCCAGGCCGACCGCGCCCAGATATTGACCATTGCGCATCACGTGCACGCCCGACATGCCTTCGATGTCGCGCTCCACGATATCCAGCGATGGCTTGATTCCCGGATTCAACTCCATCAACCACGAAGCGCGGCCGACGCACAGTTCATTGCCGCTGATTCGAGTTCGCACGCCGCGACCGTGAATTTCTTCGTACGAATCGGCATTGTCGAGGGCGACGCGCGCTGCCTTGGCGGTGGTCACGATCGATTCAGCCAGAGGGTGGTTTGATTGCTGTTCCGCGCTCGCCGCGGCACGCAGCAGGTCCACGCCCTCAACGCCCGGCGCTGGGGCCAGCTTGGTCACCTGAAACTTGCCAGTGGTGATCGTGCCGGTCTTGTCAAGCACGACAGTGTCAACGGTACCCGCGGCTTCCAGATACGCCGGGTCTTTAACCAGGATGCCCAGTCGCGCGCACGCCGCGAATGCCGCGAGCATGGCCGTAGGGCTGGAGAGAATGAGAGCGACCGGGCATGTCACGACCAAGACCGTGATCGCAGTACTGGCAGCGGAGGCCTGCACCGCGGCGTCTTCGCTCTGGCTCTTGATGAACCACACAATTGCCGCGACCGAGAGTGCAATCGGCACGAAGAAGCGAGCCACCTGCTCGATCAGCAACTGGCGGGGCGAGCGGGTCTGCTCGGCCTTGGAAATCAGCGAGGTCACCTTGCCGATGGTGGTTTCCGCACCAACCTGCGTCACCATCAGGTCGATCATGCCCGTGAGGTTGGTGGTACCTGCATACACCGGATCGCCGGTCTGCACTTCCACGGGAACAGATTCACCAGTGAGTGAGGCCTGATTGATCGTCGTGCGACCGCTGACGACTTTGCCGTCCACCGGCAGATTCTCGCCCGCGCGAACGCGAACGGTCATCCCCACCTTGACGTCAGAGAGTTTCACTTCCTGCTCGACGCCGTCGATGAGCACGCGTGCGACATCCGGCGTGAGGGCAACAAGTTCAGCAATGGCGCGCTGCGCACCAAACGCGGTGCGGCGAATCAGCACGCCGATGAAGAGGAGCACAAAGGCCAGAATGCCCGCCGCAAAGAACTGCCTGCTTGCGATCGCGGCACAGATGGCGACTGCAACAAGTGTCGATGAGCCCGGCTTCCCCTTGCGAATTTCTTCCCACGCACCCTTGAGGAGTGGATACGCCAGCACCAACGAACCGATCCACGCTGGGATCTGCGCTACCGAATCAGAGAATCCCAGCCACGAAGCCACCGGGGTTGTCAGCACGCACACTGCACCAATCAGGTACAACGCCATGTGCCGCTCGGCATCCGCCTCGTGGTTACACGCTTCGATGTACGTCTCGCTGTGCTCATGGCCATGATCGCAATCAGGCCCGTGCTTGTGATCATGATCGTGCTTGTGTCCGGCGTGTGAGTGACCCATAGGAAAAATCTGCTCCCGGCAAGAGGCGATGTGTCGCCTCAGATCAATGACTCAGAATGTGTCCGCCCTCGCGGCCTTTCTGCATCGGCCCAAGGGCTCGCCAAACCGGAGAACCCGGCCCGGACTTTCACCCCGCCCCGACGGTCGGGGAGACATTACCATACGGGTCATCTCTGTACGGGTCCGTGGTCGTCGCGGTTCACCCGCTACACCCAACCGCTTCTCGAATCAGCAATGGCCAAACGCCCATCCAAAGAAGCCGCCCCTCGCTCCGCCACACCCAGGAAAGGGGGGGGAGTGCGCGAACGCGTCGCCGTCATCGGCCCCGGACAGATGGGCTTGGTGTGTGCTGGTCTCCTCACCAGCCCGGAGCCTGGTCCGGATGGCTCGCGCAATGTGATGCGGGATAAAGGGTTAGAAGTCGCGATGTGGGGTCGCGACAAGGACGAATTGACCACCCTGGCCCAGTCCCGCCGCAGCCCCCGCCTCCCCGGCTATTTCCTGCCTCGCGAAGTGCTGGTGTGTATGGACCCGGCCCAAGCCCTGCAGGGAGCGACCCTCATCGTTTCCGCCGTCCCGGTTCAGCACACGAGACAGGCCTGGACCCGTATCGCCAAGTTCGTTCCGGCAGGAGTGGGGGTGGTGTCGGTCGCCAAGGGGATCGAGGTCAAAACCCTGCTGCGTCCCACCCAGATCATCGCCGATGTCTTGGCCAAAACCGGCCGCGACGACCCCGATGGCAAACCCAGGCCTCTAGCGGCTCTCTCCGGCCCGACTATCGCAGCCGAACTGGCTCGCTGCCTTCCAGCCACCCTGATCGCGGCCAGCGACGACCCCCAATTTGCCACTCGCGTTCAGCACCTCTTCACCACCTCATGGATGCGCGTCTACACCAATTCCGATGTGCTGGGCGTGGAATTGGCCGGCGCAGCCAAAAACATCATCGCCATCGCGGCAGGCGTGATCGACGGTCTGAAAGCCGGCAATAACGCCAAAAGTGCCCTTCTGGCCCGAGGCCTCGCCGAGATTGTGCGGCTCGGCACCGCCATGGGTGCGTCTCCTGACACCTTCTTTGGCATTGCCGGTGCCGGTGACCTGGCCACCAGTTGCTTCAGCCCCGAAGGCCGCAACCGCACCTGCGGCGAGGCGCTGGGCAAAGGTGAAAAGCTCGAGGACTATCTCAAGCGCACCGGAGCCACCGTCGAAGGCGTCTGGACCACCAAGGCCGTGAGCAAGCTGGCGACCAAGTACAAGGTCGAAATGCCCATTACAGACACGGTGCGGATGGCCCTTTTTGAAGGGCTGGACCCGATCGCAGGAATCAGTGCCCTGATGACCAGGGAAAAGAAGGCCGAAAAAGTCCGATAACAAGTTTTTGATTTATTTGCTTTCGAATTGTGAAACTAGACTTGCGTAAATCGTAATCAATCTTTAGGATTACGCAAGATGGCTTTCGATTCTTCAAACTCCAAGCACGTTCTCGCCTCGCTTCCTCCCGAGGATTTGGATTTCATCACCGAGCTGGTGCTGAGATCCGGTTCGCTCAAGGAGGTCGCCGAGTCGTACGGCGTGTCGTACCCGACGATTCGTCTGCGGCTGGATCGGATCATCGAGCGGCTGAAGCAGGCCTTGGAAGGGCGTACGCCGGATGCTCTGTCGGTGCTGCTCGCGCAGATGGTGGAGCGGGGTGAACTGGCTCCCTCAGCCGCGAGAGCGATTCGTGATACCGCACGCAAGACCAGCGATGCCGCACCGCGCGGCTGAGCTGTTCAAGATCGATCCAACAAGGAGATGCACATGCAGACACTTGTCAATGACCTGATGAACACCATGCTCCTGATGCAGGCAGCCACACCGGCGGCGGTCACGCCTTGGTGGGGGATGCAGCAGGGAACTCTGATCGGCGCCTTCGGTGGAGCCGGTGTCGGGGTTCTTGGTGCGACCCTCGGCCCGGCGATGGGGATCATGCTTCCCAGGGGAAAGGGCAAAGGAATCATTTTGCCCGCGCTCCTGGTCATCGGCGTGTTGGGTGTGGTGGCGCTCATCACTGGTCTGGTGGCTCTGATCATTGGCCAGCCATACCACGTGTGGTATCCATTGACGCTGATCGGACTGATCGCCTCCGCCGTGATGCTTCCTTTGCACTTTGTGGCCCGGGCGCGGTATCGCGCTGCCGAGCGCAACCGCATGGAGGCGCAGGACCTTTTGCGCTGAAAGTTATTCGGTATTGAACTTGGCCAAGGCGTGGCGACAATCCCGCCATGCCCGAGACCATCCAAACCGCATACGACTTTCTGGCAGCGCATCGCCTGATCAACAACACCTACGCCGAGTGGCTGACCGCGTTTGCCACCATGGTCGCCATCATGGCTCTGGTGTGGCTGGTGAAGCGTCTGGCGGCAAACCGGCTCAGAAAGATTGCCGCGACCACCTCGACCAAGTGGGACGACCTCTTGGTGGAACTGGTCGAAGATGTGCGCTTCGGGCTCACGCTGATTTTGGCGGTGGGAATCGCGGCACACGGGCTTGATCTGGGCCCGCGCGTTCTCAAGGTGATGCAGATCGTCACCGTCTGCGCCGTCGGCTTGCAACTGATTCTGGCCAGCCGCCTCGTGGTTGACTTCGGTCTGGCGCGGCTGATGGAGCGTTCGCGCAGCAAAGACGGCGAGCCCGACCCCACGCTGCGCACCTCGATGGTGGTGCTGCGATTTGTCATCATGCTCGTCCTGGGTGTGATCGTGCTGCTCCTGGCCCTTGAGAATCTGGGTGTGCAGGTTGGCCCGATGCTGACAGGTCTTGGCATCGGCGGCATCGCGGTGGCATTGGCCGTGCAGCGCGTGCTCGGTGATCTTCTCGCCAGTATCTCAATTCTGCTGGATAAGCCCTTTGTGGTTGGTGATGCGATTCAGGTGGGCACCCAATCCGGCACGGTGGAGACGATCGGCATCAAGACCACGCGCATTCGCGCCACCAGTGGCGAGCAGCTGATCTTTGGCAATAGCGATCTGCTGGCGGCCCGCATTCAGAATTTCAAGCGCATGGAGGAACGCCGCGTGGCGTTCACGGTCGGCGTCGTGTACGAGTGCCCGCCAGAGAAACTGCGGCAGATTCCCAGCTTGGTGAAAGAGATCGTGGAAAAGCAGGAGCAGGTCCGCTTTGATCGCTGCCACATTTTTAAACTGAATGCCTATTCGATCGATGCGGAGGTCGTCTTCTTCATCCGCTCAAGCGACTATCGCCTCTTCATGGATGTGCAGCAGAACATTCTTCTGACGCTCATTGAGCGATTCGCCGCCGAGGGGATCGAGTTTGCCTATCCGACGCAGGTTCAGGTGGAAAAGAAACCAAACTGATACTCACACTTTCCTATCCAGCAATCGATACTGCACCGCTTCACTCACATGTGCCACGCCCACATCTTTCGCCCCATCCATATCCGCGATTGTCCGTGCCACGCGGCGAATCTTGTCATAAGCCCGCGCTGATAATCCCATCTCCGTCATTGCCTGACCCAGCAGGGTCCGCGCATCATCATCCAGCACCGCCAGCACATCAAGCTGCTTGCCACTCAGTCGCGCGTTGGGAGTGAGAACTCCCTGCCGCGCGTGTTGCACAGCACGTGCCTTGAGGATGATCTCACGCATCTGCGCTGTGCTGGTGCCGGTGGGGGCCTTGCTCAATTCCTTCCAGGGCACGGCGGGGGCTTCGACGTGCAGATCGATGCGATCCAGCAATGGCCCCGAGAGTTTGGCCAGGTATCGCTCCATCGCCGCCTTACTCACATCATCTGTCGCCATGTCTCCTTTGGGTGTCGGGTTCATGGCGGCAACAAGCATGAAGCTGGCGGGGAATTTCAGACTGCCGCTGGCCCGCGCGATGGTGACGACATGGTCTTCCAGGGGTTGGCGCAATGTCTCCAGCACCACGCGCGGGAATTCGGGCAATTCATCCAGAAACAGCACGCCATGATGAGCCAGCGAAATCTCACCCGGTCGCGGAATCGCCCCGCCGCCGACGATCGCTGGTGCGCTGGCCGTGTGGTGGGGCGTGCGCACGGGACGCTGCGTGATCAGGCCCTGGCCAGGATCCAGCATTCCCGCGCTGGAATAGATGCGCGTGATCTCAATCGCCTCTTCCGGCGTCAGTGGGGGCAGGATTCCCGGCAGCGCCTTGGCCATCATGGTCTTGCCGGTCCCCGCCGGGCCCAGCATCAGCAGGTTGTGCGAGCCCGCCGCGGCAATCATCATGGCGCGTTTCACACCTTCCTGACCACGCACCTCAAGAAAGTCGATGGGTGGCGCGGCGGTGGTGAGCATGCTCAGCACATCGGGTGCTGCGGCCACATTCGGTTCGATCACACCGTTCAATACACCAACCGTCTCCGTCAGCGTGCGCACGCCGATCACATCGATGCCGCCGACAATCGCTGCTTCGGTGGCATTCTCCGCCGGCAGAATGATCCCAGCGCACCCCTGACTCTTCGCCAGCGCTGCCAGCGCGATCGCGCCTTTGATCGGTCGAATGCGACCATCCAGCGCCAACTCGCCGGCAACCAGGAATCGCCGCAGATCCAGCGGGCCATGTGGTGCGTGCTCGTGCCCATCCAGCTTGGCAAAGGCGGGTGAGTCCTGCAATTCCTTGGGAAGTGCGGAACGTGATTTACCTTCGCGTCCCACGATCGCCAGGCATGAGAGCATGCCCAGCGCCACCGGAAGGTCGTACACCGGACCTTCCTTGCGCACGTCCGCCGGGGCCAGATTGATGACCACGCGGCCACCGGGAAAGTTGTACCCGCATGCTGTCAGCGCAGCACGCACCCGGTCCAGCGATTCCTTCACCGCAGCGTCAGGCAGGCCGACGATGGAAGGGCGTATCTTCTCCGGCTGCTCATCCGTCGGGTCGATGGCGACCTCGATCTCGCAGGCCTGCGCATCGATCCCGGTCAGAAGATAAGACTGAATTCGTGCAATCACGCCGGAAGACTATCGGAGGAGAAACTTTCGTGCTGCCTCGCGGTTTTGGCCGCCGCACCCTCCAACGATTCAGGGTCGCATGAGTACCTCCGCCTCACCTTCATTCACCAACTCCCCCACACCCGCCGGGTTATCCATTATCGCGGGTGCCCGCTCCGCTGCCGGCGAGGCCGTGAACTCCTTCGCATCGTTTAATCCCATGACTGGCGGCGAGCTTCCCGAGTTGTATCACAATGCGACCACGGAGGATGTGAACGCGGCGTGCGCTGCCGCGAACGCCGCGGCCAGCGATCCCGCGCTGGCCGATGACCAGCGTCGCGGCGATTTCCTTGATGACATCGCCACCCGCATCGAACACATGAAAGATGCCCTGCTCGAGTTTGCCTCGCAGGAAACCGGGCTTGCGCCCACGCCTCGGTTGAGTAACGAACGTGATCGCACGGTTCGAAATCTCCGCATGTTTGCTTCGGTGGTGCGTGCCGGGCAGTGGCGACGCGCGTTCAATGATCCCGCAGTACCCGATCGTCAACCCACGCCCCGGCCACGCTTGCGGACTCATCTGGTGCCGCTGGGGCCGATCGCCGTCTTTGGGTCTTCGAATTTTCCCCTCGCATACAGCACCGCAGGCACCGATGCCAGCAGCGCCCTTGCCGCCGGATGCCCGATCGTGGTGAAGGGGCACCCCTGCCATCCCGGTACGGGTGAGATCGTGGCCCAGTGCATCACCGCCGCGGCACGCGCCACCGGCATGCCCGCCGGAGTCTTCAGCTTTTTGCACTCTGGTGGTGGTGGTGCACGGGAATCCGCCGTTGGCAAAGAGTTGGTCACCCATCACGGCATTCGCGCGGTCGGCTTCACCGGTTCGCATGCTGGCGGCATGGCTTTGGCGCGACTCGCCATGCAGCGTGAGGGGCCGCTGGGTCCTGATCCCATTCGCGTCTTTGCCGAGATGGGGTCGATCAATCCCGTATTCGTGACCACCGCCGCGCTGCAGGAGCGTGGCGAAGAGATCGCCAATCAACTTTCTCGCGCGGTGCTGGGCTCGTCTGGCCAGCAGTGCACCAAGCCGGGATTGATCGTGATTGAGCAAGGCCCCGCCGCCGACGCGTTCCTCTCGCGTATGTCGATCAATTTCGCGGGTGAGGGGTCTCTCACCATGCTCTCCCTGCGGATTCGTGAGGCATATCACCGCCGCCTCATGGGCACGGTCGCGCTGCCCAATGTCAAGCTGGTGGTGCGCTCGCGGCTGGCTCCACCCTTGGATCCTGACCCTCACGCCCCTGGGCTGGGCACCCTTCCCAACCGGGGGCCGTATCAGACTGTCGCGGCGCTCTGGCGGACCACGGCGGCAGCCGCCATCGAGCATGCCTCGCTCAGAGACGAAACCTTCGGCCCCTCCACGGTGGTGGTGGTGTGCGATTCCCAAGCCCAGTTTGTGGAAATCGCCCGGGCCATTGCTGGCACCCTCACCGCAAGCGTCTTCTGGGGCAAGGCCTCTTTGGGTGAATTGCCCTTTGATCCGGCTTCGTTCATGAGTATCTTGATGTCTCGGGCCGGGCGTGTCATCATCAACGGAATCCCCACGGGCGTGGAGATCTCCCCGGCGATGGTGCACGGCGGACCATATCCGGCGACGAGTCAGCCCCAATCTACGGCGGTGGGGGCGCGGGCCATAGAGCGCTGGTGCCGCCCGGTGTGTGTGCAGGGAGAGTGACGCATGGCAACCCAGCCAACGCTCAAACCCGCGGAGATGCCTTCTACGGCGCCGCCTGACACTCCTGGTCAAGCGCTTGCGCCTGAATTGCCTCTGGTCTCCCCCGTCACCACGAAAGTGGATGTCGATGAGGCGACCGTTTCGCCACGGTTTGAAATCGTCGACCAGTTGTGCGAACAGTGCGGCTACCAGCTCCGCGGCACACGCTCGATTCGTTGTCCTGAATGCGCCTGCATCATTCCCCGCCCACTCACCGCCAGTGGCGCTCGTGATGCACGACACCAGCGCTATGCCATCTGGGATCGCATCAACCCCTGGCTCTGGCTGCTAGGAATTTGTGGCGTGGTTCTCGCGGTTGGATTTGCTCCGCGTATGTTTGCCATCTCGGCGATTCGCGGCGTGGCCGTCTCGCTGATCTTCCTTTCCACATTCCTGATCGTCATCGTGTGGCGGAAGCAGAAGAGGATGATTCATCACAAGCCGGCATGGCGAATCGTCGGCGAAGGTTTGGGGTTGATCGCCCTCTCCGTGCTGATCCTGATGATGACGTCGCGGCTTGCCTTGATGTCGTGAACGCCGATTCGGGCCAGCTTTATGACTGCGCCAGCCGCGCCCAGCGCAACTTGGCTGATCGCGAGCGCGGATTGAATTTGATCTCGGCATCGTCGGCAACCAAGGGCTCTTCGCTGATGGCTGAATAGATGCCAACGTTGCGGCCGTTGCGGAATGATTGTTTGACGAGGCGATCTTCCCCGCTGTGGAAACTGATGATCGCCGCGATGCCGCCGGGTTTCAGCGAGTGTGGCAGCACCGCAAGCAGACGTTCGAGATTCGCCAGTTCGCGATTGACCAGAAGCCGCAGCGCCTGAAACGTGCGTGCGGCGGGGTGCAGCTTTGCCCCCAATGCGCGCTCGAGCGTGAAATCGCGTGCTTCGCAGACGATCGCGGTGAGTTGCTCGGTCGTGGTGATCGGTGTGATGGCACGCCGTTCGACAATCAGTTTGGCAATGTGCGGCGCATCAGTTTCGTCGCCCAGCTCCAGAAGCGCGGCTTCGAGTTCGGCGCCGGACATTCTGTTGACAAGGACGGAAGCGGGCTGGCCTCGCGTTGGGTCCATGCGCATGTCGAGAGGTCCGGGGCGGCGATAGGAGAATCCGCGTGCCGCGTCGTCGATCTGCGTGCTGGCGACGCCGACGTCGGCGAGGATGCCGTCGACGCGGCCCTCTTCAACTCCGGCCTGGATCAGCACCGTTGGAAGCGCGGCAAAGTTATTGTGAAAGAGGTCAAACTTCCCGCCGACCCACGTCAGGTACTCGCGCGCTAGCGCCAAGTTGGAAGGATCCATGTCGATGCCAATCACTCGCCCGCCCGGATGGACCCGCGGCAGCATCGCCCCGGTGTGACCGCCCAACCCCAGCGTGCAGTCGACGATCGTTTGCCCTGGCTTTGGCGCAAGCACGCTCAGCACCTGCGCCATCATGACGGGAATGTGCGGCGCATCGTGCTTGCTCACGTCAAACCTCATCACCCTTGACCAGTCAGGCCTCGACCAGTCAGACGCAGCCATTAAAAAAAACAACCCCACCGGAAGGTAGGGTTGGTGAAGAATTCAAATTTGTCGCAAGATCAGTTGTGGGCCGCGAGCCATGATGGACGCTGCATCTTCTTGTCGGCGGGGGTGACGTGCACCTTGCGGCCGGAGAAGATCACCGTGCCCTCGACGAGCGAGAAGAGGGTGTCATCCTTGCCGCGCTTCACATTGAAGCCGGCCTCGAAGGGGGTGCCACGCTGGCGAACGATGATCGAGCCGGACTTGGCCTCTTCACCGCCGTACAGCTTGATACCGAGGTACTGGGGGTTGGAATCGCGGCCGTTGCGGGTTGAACCCTGACCCTTTTTATGTGCCATGACGAAATCCTCAAATCAGAGTCAGAACCCGGTCCAGCCGAACCTGACGTGCGTGCGTGTGTACCTGCAATGGACCTCAGAACCAAAAGCCCGTCGAATCCAAGGCAGGAGGGGATGATAGGCGACAACCTCAAGTGCCTTCTACCAGCCCCGACAACTCGGTCAGGGCTTCCAAGGCAAATTTACGTCCGGATAACTGCTTAGCGAAGGATCCAGCGCTTCTCGACCAAGGGCAGTTCGTCGCCAGCGTTGATGCTGTGCATCTCGCCACTGAGCTTGTACCGCAGAGACATGGTCTTTCGAAGGTTGACGACAGTTTCCTTGCCGGTCTTGCGGTCCGGCACGGTGATCGCCTTGGTTTCGCCAGAGAAGCCAGCGGCAAAGACGCTGATCTCATTGACGGAGAGGTCGGTCAAGGGCCACACAATCAGGCCGTCTTTGGCATTTTCCTCGCCCCGCAACAGGTTGCCGACGATGGAAATCTGGTCTTGCAGCAAGGGCTGGTTCAAACGTGCGAGAATCGCCTTCGTCGCCGCAGCGGGGACGCTCGCTCCGCTCTTGAGGACGTCTCCTTCGTCATTGGCCAATTCAAATGACGGGGCAAACAGAATGTCCGCAGCCGTGTTGTTGGTCACGGTGTAGGTCATGTACAGGAATGAGCGGGGCGAGCCGTCGATCTCGACCGTGGCCACGCGCAACGCCCCGAATTTTGCCGACAATTCCCACTTTTTCGACACGGCATCGGGCTCGGGGGCAAAGCCAGCCATGGGCAGAATCGCCGCCACCATGGCAACCAAGGCTACGAGCAGCGAAGCCAGGCGGGCTGGCAGGGCCAGGGAGCGAATTGAGCATCCAGTCGTCATCATGAGTTCCTTGGCAAAAGGCCGACGAGTCAGCCAACGGCGGGCCGGAGGCGGCCAAGAGTGTACCGTGCCGCGGCCTTCAGGTTTGGGCCAATTCCAAAGTCAGATCCAAAGTCCCTGTCCGGGCCAGCGATGCGTTCTGCTCCATCGGCTTTGGCCGAAATGGCTTGAGAATGCAGATTCTGAACGCCGCAGGCGGCGACATCCGACTAGTCTCTGCACGTGAGTATCGGACCCGGCCCATCTTCACACGCTCCGAACCTGCTGGACCCCTCTCCCGTCGCAGAGGCGGTCCCTGTGTCGCTTCGGCTGGCCGCGGCGCGGCGACTGGTGAGCCAGAACAGCGAAACCGAGGTCGCGGCCCGTCGATTGGTGCACAATGCATCTGAGCACGGAATTGACCTGAACCTGTTGTTTGCAGTGATGGATTCGCCACACCCTCGCAGCAGCTCGGCGCCGGTTCGAATTAGACAGGTCTGTCTTATTGTGCGAGGGTCCGGCCGAACCACAATGGTGTTTGTCTCCGCAGTTCCGCCGGGTGGCGACGCCGGAGGGGCAGAGCAAGGAGCGATTGATCGTGCCGCGTGCTTGCACGCAGCTCAGCGGCACTTGCGGCTCGGTCCGGATGTGCCGGCAGTGATGCAGGCCCTTCCCGATCCGGCTGAGGTGCACGCGACGCAAGCGTATGAAAAATCTGGGTTTACGTGCGTGGGCAAATTGCATTACATGCGTCGCCCGTCGAGTGCACGACTTGCGCCTGTCCCGAGCACGATGCTGCCGTCGGATGTCCGTATCACACCGCTCTGTGACACGCCTGAGTCGGATCACGATCGCTTGATAACGCTGGCACTTGATCGCTCCTATCGCGACACCATGGATTGTCCGGAGCTCTGCGGCATGCGACGCACAGAAGACATTCTTGCATCGCATCGTTCAACCGGTGTGTGGACCCCCGACCTGTGGTGGGTCATATATAAGGATGCACAACCGGAAGGATGCCTGCTGTTGAACCCATGTCCTGATCAGCAATCGATCGAGCTGGTGTACCTGGGGCTCTCTCCAGAGCTGAGAGGTCAGGGGTTGGGAAAGCGGGTGCTGGCGATGGGGTTGACGGCGGCACTCGCGCATCGGTTGGGTCGCCACGCAGAAGAGACGACATGTGCTGTCGACATGCGGAACGCGCCTGCGATCGCGCTGTACGAGCGTTTCGGGTTCACGAGCTTTGCCCAGCGGATCGCGTTTGTGAAGCGGGTGTAAAGAGCAGGTTCAGACCAAAGTGGCGATGCGACAAGCACTAAGGCGCACCGGGTTCACAATTCGACAGATTTGTGCACAATCGCGGGGCAAGTTGTCCACATGGTGTGGATAAGTTTTTCTTTCGTGCTGTAAGTGCCAGCAAATGACGGTCTTCGCAACCATTCGCCAGTTTGCATCAGAGGCAGGGGGATTGAACCCGGACGAGCAAGCTTCTACCTTGATGCTCTCTTGCGGTCATGGACTCGACCGACGGGGCTATTCGCCCGGACCAAATCAGGAGCATCGTGGGGAACCAACACTCGCACGGCCAAATTTGCGGCCCGCGACGTGAAGGTGTCTCATGTGTCTGGAGGTCCGGATCCGGTTGCTTCGCGTGGAACGGATTCGCATCTGGGGCGTCTTCTCGCTTCGCCGAAGTGTCAGCATGGCTGGCGGCGCAGTGAGAAATCGCCTCAACCTTGGTGTTTCAGTCTGCGGCCCCGTGTGTGGGCAGATTGGTAAAGAGTGAACCCGACTCCATCCACCTCATCGGATCGTGCTGTCTCATCGACCAACTCCTCGGCCTCCAGCACTTCGACTGAGGGGTATGTCCCCGGCCGCCGCGCCACTCCATTGACCAACCTTGCCCGGCTGAACACACCGGCGGCCAGCACCCCCGTCAGCACCCCGAGCACCGCACGTGTCGATGCTGTTCGCTCCACTCCGATCACCGAGAAGGAACTCGCCGATCAACTGGCGACCAACATCACCGCTGATCGCTACCAGCGTTTCTTCTCCGGCCAATCGCGTCTGCGCGTGGTGGACGGCCACATCCTCGAAGTGGTCGTCCCGTCGCGTCAGGTGGCCGAATTGCTTGATCGGCGCTTTGCTGGCAACCTGCGGGCAGTTGCCGATTCGGTGATCGGTCGTAACGCGTTGGTGCGATTTGTGGTGATCGCCGCGCCGACCAATGCAGCCGTTGATGCGGCCTCGGCCGCCGCCGCGAATCGCAACACGCGGGCCACCGAGATCGCCGGTGCGCCCACTTCCAATTCCGCAGCAGCAGCCCCAGCGGTGAATTCGCGGGCTGCCGCTCCACGTCATGCGGAAACCGCCTCGCGCACGCCGCGGCAGTTGCTGTTGAAGAACTTCATTGTCGGTCATTCCAACCGCCTGGCCTACAACGCCGCGCTCCAGACCGCCGAAACCTCGATGGCCACGCACCTGGGCCCGCTCTTTCTGCATGGGTCCTGCGGCATGGGCAAGACGCACTTGGTGCAGGGAATCGCGGCGTGCTATCGCGAGCTGAACCCCAACGCCCGTGTCAAGTGCACCACCGGCGAGGCCTTCACCAACGAGTTCGTATCCGCCATCAAGACCAACAAGGTCGAGGCGTTCCGCGCCGTGTATCGTCGTGTTGATCTCTTGTGCATTGACGATGTGCACTTTGTCGCCAGCAAAGAGGCGACGCAGGCGGAACTGCTGCACACCTTTGACGCGATCGGGCTTTCCGGCGCACGCATCGTGCTGGCCAGCGATGAACACCCGCGCGAGATTGAGCGTGTTTCCAAGTCACTGATTTCCCGCTTCCTCTCTGGCCTGGTCGCGCGGATTGATCCGCCTGACATGAAGCTTCGCGAAGAGCTTGCCCGCGCATTTGCCTTGCGGCGAGGATTGATGCTGGATGATGCCGCAGCGCGGCTGATCGCAGAACGCAGCGGCGTTTCGGCAGTACCGGGTGTGGGTGGAAGCGTGCGCGAGCTGGAAGGATTACTGACCCAAGTGGAGGCGGCGCATCGCCTGCTTCCCAATCTATCGACGGGCGGAACGGTGGGCCTGGCAACAGTGCGGACAGCGCTGGGAATCAACGACGGCGATGGCCGCACGGTGCGGGCCAAGCGTCCGGTGCCGATGGAAGCGATCTTGCATGTGGTGTGCCGCGAGTTGCGGGTGGATCCGGGTGAGTTCGCCGGCACCGGTCGCCACAAGCGGGTCGTGCTCGCTCGCGCTGTAACAGTGCAGCTGGCGCGTGAATTGACCACGCTCTCCTATCCGGAGATCGCGCGGGCGATGCGGCGTCCCAACCACAGCACGGTGATTACCGCTCACCAACGCCTGACCGGGCAGCTGGAGCAAAGCCCCGACATGGATATTGCCACGGTGTGCGGGCCGGAGTTTGCCGGTGAGACACTGCGAGGATTGTGCGAGCGGCTCAAGGGCGAGTGTGTGCGTGTGGGGGGATGAACCCGTGCGATTGCGCGGTGCCGATCCCACAGACCGTGTGGCGTTCGCGGCATCGCCACGAAGCCGGGCCAACGCCGGTCCGCCATGGTGCGGTCTCCATTCCCGCTGATGGCGCGGGATGCGAGCAGGGCGATTGTGGAGGATTTTTGAAAAATTGGCCCTTGAGTTGAGAATCCAAGCGAGTAGATTGCGCTCAAGATCTGGAGGGCTCTCGCATGTTCAGATTCTCCCGCGCACTCATCACATCGTGTCTGCTTATCTCGTTGGGGGCCTGCTCGGGTGCACTCGCAGCGCCGGTGGAATTTCACGCGGCGGTAGCTGGAGGAAATCCAGCTCTGTGGTACAAGTTCAATGAACCAGTGGGCGCCACGACGGTGATCAACTACGGCTCGCTGGGTTCATCGTTTAACGGCACGTTTCCAAACTCCGCGACGTTGAACGCCCCGACCCTCGGTGGCGATTCGGCGTATCAATTCGTCGGGAGTGCCAGTCAATACGTTGAGTCGCTGTCGCCGGCTCCCGCGGGATTCACAGGCAACCCCACGTTCTCCGCAGAAGCGCTGGTGTACATCACTGCCAACACATCTTCGTCGGGCGGCTATTCGCCTTTCCTGCATTGGGGCGCCGCCCAGACGGGAAGATCCGTCTTTTTCAGCCTGCACCGATTCAACGCGAATCGCTACTACGCGGGCTTCTACAACGGCGGCATGCGCACGGAGTGCTCACTCTACCGCACTGGTCGCTGGCATCACATTGTGTGGACCCGCGAGGGAGGCGGGAGCGCGTTGCAGGGGACGCGCCTGTACATCAATGGCGAGGAGGTGGCCATTCAGCAGGACACCGACCTGCCGGGAGCGCCCACCATCAATGTGACCTCGACAACCTTCCGCGTCCAGCGCGGCAACGACTTTTCCCGCTATTTCAGCGGCAGCGTGGATGAGATCGCGCTCTATCCAAGAGTGCTCAGCACCGATGAGGTTCGGGCCCACTACGCCGCACTCGGGACCGGCGCGACCGTGAACTGTCAGGCGGATTTCAATGCGGATTGCGTGGTGGACCTGTTTGACTATCTTGATTTCGTGGATCTTTTCGCGAGTGGCAACATCGCCGCGGACTACAACCACGATGAAGTCGTGGATTTCTTTGACTATCTCGACTTTGTTGCGATCTACAGCGTGGGGTGTTGAGGTCTCGCCGCCGATTCCGCGAGGTTTGCGAATCCTCTGACAGCATGTCGGTCGCAAAGGGCATGTCCCCGGCGCGTCAGCAATCAATCAGCCGCAACAGGTTCACTGCGGCTTGCGGCGTTCGATGGTGAGCTGGGCCCGCGTGGACACGCCTTTTGCGCGACGGAGACCGAGCTTGGGCAACAACGCGCGGAGGATGAAAACCAGGGCGAGAATCGCGATGACTGTCACGATCCAGAACTGGGGATCGGCGACCAGAGATGCCTGGTCTTTCGCAATCGCCGGAACAGGATCGCTTTGTTGCTGTGCAAAGAGTCGCATCTCTCAGAGGGTAGTAACGTGAAATGGCATGGAATACTGCAATGAAATCTCCAGCATCAAAAGCCGTCACTTGCCGGCAACAGCACTCTGGATGACTTTGACATTGGAAAGATAAAAGTACTCGCCTGATGCAGGACCCTGCGAGGGCCGCACGACCGTGGGATCAGCCACCCATCTGCCAAGCTGCCCTGACACAGTGACGCGGGCATCACGAACGATACGCGAATCATCCAACTCCACATCCTTGAGCACAACACAACGCTTGCCCTGGCATACAACAAAGCCACCTTTATCAATTTCCACATCACCTGTCATCACCACAGAACATCCGATGAGATCGGCTAGATTGGATTCGCTTGTGATCGCATGTGAGGGTTCGCTGTCCCACGATCTCCATGTGTAGATGCCCGCAAACATTAATGTCGCGCATGCCGCGACCATCAGGATTCTTGCAGACTTTGATTTCATGGACTGACTACTCATCATCGTCACCGTTACAGGCAGACTGATGATCGTATGGATTGTTCCAAAGACCTGAGCGATGTGACAGACCTGTGACCGCTCTGCGAGACGGCAAGCGATCATCATGCCAGCGCGTGATACACAATCATCGCCAGCAGGTACGCCAAGCCCGTCATCCACCCCAGTTGCAGGAGCGACCACTTCCAAGAGCCGGTCTCGCGAGCCGTGATGACCAGTGTGCTCACGCACTGCATCGCCAGCACAAAAAAGACCAGGAGTGACCATGATGCCGCAGCGCTGAAGACCGGTGCCATCCCATCGTCCCGCCGCGCTGAAGCAAGCCGATCGAGTACGCCATCATCCTCTGCCGATTCATGCCCCGTCACCACCACGGCCATGGTCGACACGAACACCTCACGCGCGGCAAAGCTGGAGAGGACACCGATCGTCAGCTGCCAGTCGTATCCCAGAGGGCGGAAAGCGGGTTCGGCGAATCTTCCCAAGCGACCGATGAGCGAGTTGCGGGCCTGCGCCTTGGCATCCAGTTCGTCGGCTTGCGCCAGCAAGTTGCCGGCCTTGGTGTCAGCCGCCTGAATCGCCGCCTCCGCCTGGGCACGCAGGGCCATCGCTTCGGTTGTCTCGCCGGTGCGGGGAAACGCGCTGAGCCACCACAGGATGATGCTGATGGCGAGGATGTTGGTTCCGGCCTTCTTCAAGAAGATGAGTGAGCGGTCGTATGCCGCGAGGAGCGCGGTGCGGAAGCTGGGGCGTTTGTAACTGGGCAATTCCAACGCCATCGGCCTTCCCGCACCTTTAAGAATCGTGCGGCGGAAAAGCAATGCCGTGAAGAGGCCAGCGCCGATGCCCAATGCGTAACACCCGACGAAGGCGAGTGCGGCGAGGGCAGGACTGGTGGGAAAGAGCACGCTGGTGACCAACACATACACGGGTAGCCGCGCTGAACACGTCATGAAGGGCGCGACCATGATCGTCGCCAATCGTTCACGGCGATCAGGAATCGCCCGCGTACTGATGATCCCGGGAATGGCGCACGCATGACTAGAGAGGAGCGGCACAAAAGCATGCCCGGGCAAACCGAAGGGGCGCAGCACTCGATCCATCAGGAATGCCGCGCGGGCCAGATAGCCGGTGTCTTCGAGCAGTGAAATCACGAAAAAAAGCAGCGCGATCTGGGGAATGAAAATGAGCACCCCGGAAATGCCGCCGACGACGCCCTTGCTGATCAGGTCATTGACAAAGCCGGAGGGAAGGACCGAAGCGACCCACTCGGCCAACGTGCCAATGAGGCCGTCCAGCGCATCCATGGGGATCTGGGCGATGCTAAAGATGAGCCAGAAGATCGCGGCGGCGACGAGTGAGAAAATCAGCGTGCCACTGACAGGATGCACCAGGAGCGCATCGATGCGGTCGGCGCGGGCCCGGCGTTTCAAGAGGTCGCTCTCGCTTGGCAGGGTGTGGGCCTCTTCATCAGTGCAAGCCGGCGCAGCGGCAATGGCCTCTGCCGCGACATCGGCGGCCCACTGTTCCAGGGCGTGCACTTCGCCGGGTGGAGTGCGGTTAGGAATGGTGGCACGGAGAAGCGCCGGGCCGATGTGGTCCACTCCTTCGCCCGCGCGAGCGCAGATGGGAAGGACCTCGCACCCCAGATGCTCAGAGAGGGAGGCCAACGACAAACGCAAGCCACTGCGCTTGGCCAGATCCATCATGTTCAGGCAGATCACGGTGGGTAAGCGTCGCCGCAGCACTTCGCCCACCAACGTGAGATTTCGCGCCAGGTTGGTCGCATCCACCACCACCAGCACCGCATCGGGTTCGGCCATCGGCTGGCCGGGAATCGCCGTGCGCCCCGCCAGCAAATCGCGACAGACTGCCGACTCGCTCAGATCGAGTTCGATGGAGTAGATTCCGGGAAGATCGATCAGCGTGTATCCATCAAGATCTGAACCTATCCGGCCGCTACGGGCTTCCTGGGTTGTGCCCGGAAAGTTGCTGGTCTTGTGGCGCAGGCCGCTGAGACGGTTGAAGAGGGTGGTCTTGCCGGTGTTGGGATTGCCCAGGAGCGCGACGCGACGAAGGCCCGTGCCCTCTGCGCTGGATGGGGCAGCGGTCGTCACAGGTGAGGTGGTTGACATGCGTGCGATCCCAACTCTCGGTTATCTGACGCGAATGCGTGCCGCCAGCGACTTGGCAAGGCCGATGCGGCAGCCACTGCGGCACACGCCTGGACCATCGGGAACCAGCTCGACAATCGTGGGCTCGCCCACGCGGCACACGCGCACGGTCGCCGCGGGACGCAGGCCCATGGCGCGAAGCATGGCGGCGTCTTTCTCGTCCAGCCCGGTGCCCACCACCTGTCCCTGGCTGCCGGCGGTCATCGCCAGCAGGGGCCGTCCTTCGAATTGAGCTGAAGCGGTCAAAGGCATGACAGAATGTTAGCGCAGTGTTGAGACTGAGTCGCAAGAAGGGGTGCTCAGAGGTGGCAGAGGGCGTGAGTATGCTCATGCTGTGGCCGCTTCATCACCATCCCCACCTCCGACTCTGGCGTTTCCTAGGCGCCTGCGGCTGACGCACGCGCGGCAATATCAGTCGGTATACGGATACAAGGTCCGAAAACCATCGGGCTTGTTGTTGGTGTACGCCGCGCCAAATGGCGGAAGTGAGCACCGCCTTGGATTGGCTATTCATCGTCGGGTGGGAACTGCGGTGGTGCGAAACCGGGTGAAGCGATTGCTGCGCGAGGCGTTTCGGTTGGACCGGCACGGGTACCAATTGCTGGCCAGCGGTGGTGGCACCGATCTGATCGTGCAGGTCAAACCTCACGAGCCAGCAGAGCTCGACCAATATCGAAATTGGCTGGCGGATGCCGTGGGTTCGGCGGTACGTGAGGTTTCCAGGCGAGAAGCAAGGCGCGGCGGAGAGCGATGAGATGGATGCTGATGGGACATGGCGACCGGGACGAATAAGCCGCTGGCTTGCGGTGCCGGCGATCGGCCTCATCTGGGTGTATCGCCTGACGCTGTCGAGGTTTATGGGTGGTCAGTGCCGCTACGTGCCGACGTGTTCGATCTATGGATTGGAAGCGTTTAGAACCTACGGGGCATTTCGGGGTGGGTGGTTGACGGCCAAGCGGATCGCGCGGTGTCACCCCTTTGCTCGCGGCGGGTATGACCCGGTTCCCATGCATGAGGCCGCGAGTCGGGACGAGAGGGTGAAGTGAGGGCACGCGGCGGTCGATGAGAGGGAAGTGAGTGGGCACTGGCGCGAAGCGGCAAGGTTGCGGGAAATCCCCGTCAACCGCTGGCGATGGCGTGCGGATAGAGAGGTATGGGATTGGGACGCCGCACAAGACAGACAGGTATAGGTACTTTCGCAGGTCGAGACGCGGGAAGCGAGTCGCCGCGGCGTCGCTTGCCAGGTACGCAACGGCGTGAGCAGCTGTTGAGTTGTGCGTTAGAGCAATTCTGCCGCCACGGGTATGCGCGATCGACGACGAGTGAATTGGCGCGTGCGGCGGGCGTGACCGAGCCGGTGATCTATCGCCATTTTGAATCCAAGAAACACTTGTTTGTCGAGCTGATTCGGCGCACGGGTGAGAAGACGATTCGGGCTTGGGAAGAGGCCTTGGCGGGGGCAGAGGATCCGGCGCAGCGGCTCTTGCGGTTGCTGGGTGAGAATCCGATGGTGACGGGAGAAATGCGGCAGACGTATCGCGTGATCTTTCAGGCCGTGGCGGAGACGGATGATCCGGATATTCGCAGAGTTGTCGCTGAGCACGTGCATCGCCTTCACACGTTTCTGGTGCGCGAGCTGACCCTGGCGCGCGAGCAGCACAAGATTGCCGGGCGCTTTTCGCCAGAGATCATCGCGTGGTTGTTGATTAACACAGGCCTTGGATATGGCATGTTGGATGCGCTGGGTGTGCCGGGTCACGGCGCGGATGGGAGTGGCGCGCAATCCAAGGATGTGATCGCGCGATTGCTGCTGGGTCGCGCCAGTGAAGGTGATGCCGTTCAGGGCTGATGTCGGCCTGATGGTCTTGGCGGATAGGTATTCAGGCGAACC
>CAYTYD010000012.1:0-3825 GCA_964441555.1 uncultured Phycisphaeraceae bacterium
GAGAATCTTGGTCTCAAAGCCATAGTTGTCGTAAATCTGGCGGATGTTGCGAATGAGCTCCATGCCATCTTCGCCGACATCGTCGAGACGACCGATGAAGGGGCTGATGAGGAATGCGCCGGCCTTGGCGACCATCATGGCCTGCAGCGATTGGAAGCAGAGCGTCATGTTGGTCTTGACGCCTTCATCGGCGAGTGCCTTGCAGGCCTTCAAGCCGGGAAGGGTGACGGGGAGCTTGATGACGATGTTGTCGGCGATCTTCAGCCGTTCGCGCGCCTCTTTCATCATGCCATCGAAATCAACGGCGATGACCTCGGCGCTGACCGGGCCGGAGACGACCTTGCAGATTTCCGCCAGTCGCTTGCCGTAATCGATGCCTTCCTTGGCGATGAGAGTGGGATTGGTGGTCACGCCGTCGAGAATGCCCAAATCGGCGGCTTGCTTGATCTCATCCAGGTTGGCGGTGTCGATATAGATTTCCATGTGCGGAGGGTACCCGCCCCATCCCTCAATTTGGAGTGTTGTTGGTGCGGATTGGGATATGCTCGGGCCCGCATGGATCGCCAACCGACAGACATGACCACGCCCAGCCGCAACTCAGCCAGCGGTGCACCTCTCTTGGAAGCCACCGGGCTTGTGAAATCGCTGGGTGGCAAGCCAATCGTGCATGGCATTGATCTGTGTTGCAAGGGTGGCGAGGTGCTGGGTCTGCTCGGTCCCAATGGAGCGGGCAAGACCACATCATTGCGGATGTGCTACGGATATCTGCGTGCCGACGCCGGGACCATTCGCATCGCCGGGCATGATCTGCAACATGAGCCCGATGAAGCGCGGCGACAACTGGGCGTGTGCACACAAGATGACACGTTTGATGCGGATTTCACGGTGAAGGGAAACCTGGAACAGACGGGGAGGTATTACCGCCCTCGGCCAGCTCGGCTGCAGGAACGTATTGAGCAATTGCTGGATCAATTTGGCCTGCGCGAGTTTGCTGACCAGAAACCCGAAACACTCTCCGGCGGCTACAAGCGCCGACTGATGATCGCGCGGGCCGTCGTGCATGAGCCCAAGGTGGTCTTTCTGGATGAGCCGACCACGGGCTTGGACCCGCAAGCCCGCATGGCGGTGTGGGAATTGGTGAGCACGCTGCGCGCTCAAGGCATGGCGGTGGTTCTGACGACACACTACATGGATGAAGCCGCAAGACTCTCCGATCGACTGCTGGTGCTGCAATCCGGGCGAGTGCGAGCCGAAGGGAAGCCCGACGCCGTCCTTGGCGATGTGGTGGGTGAGCACGTGGTGGTGATTCATGCCACGGCGGCGAGATGCGCTGAAGTGCTCTCCTGGCTGAAAACACAGGGGATCAAGCCAGCGCAAGTGCTGAACGAATGGCATGTGCCACTCGAAGCCAAGGAACTGGCGAACTTTGTCGCGTCGTTTGCGGGCATGGAGTATGAAGTGAGGCCGCCAACCTTGGATGACCTTTTCCTGGCGCTGGCTGAAGAAGGAAAGTCATGAACGTGATCCGCGCATCCTGGGAATGGCAGAGCCGGGCGGTGCTGTCGCGGCACGTCCGCGTGCATGTCCGCCGCTGGCACACGGTCACCTTGCCGCCGGTGTGCGAGCCCCTGATCATGCTGCTGACCTTTGGCCTGGGGCTGGGGCGGCAGATGGGGACGCTGACGTGGCAGGATCAGAAACTTGACTATCTGCACTATCTGGCACCGGGAATCCTGGCGTACACCGCGTTCATGTCATCGTTCTTTCAATCGCTCTTCGCGGCGTTCATCCGCATGCACTTTCAGAAATCCTGGGAGGGCCAATTAACCACGCAGGTGCGGCTGGAGCATGTGGTGTGGGGCGAGGCGCTATGGGCGGCGACGCTGGCGACGAGCTATGCGGTGGTGGTGTGCATTCTGCTGGCGCTCTTTGGCAGCTTTGGCATGTTGAACCTGCATTGGCCGTGGCTGATCGCCGTCGTGCCGCTGCTCTTTCTGACTGCGCTGGCGTTTTCTGCGATCGGACTCTTCTTCACGGCGATCCTGCCGAGCATTGATCACATGAGTCTGCCGTTCTTTCTGGTGATCATGCCGATCGGCTTTGCCTCCAGCACCTACTTCCCGCTTCCGGACGTGATCGGCATTCGCGAGATCGCGATGATCAATCCGCTGCATCACCTGGCAGAGGGGCTGCGCTGGCTCCTCATTGCAGGAAAGCCGACGTGGCATCTGGCGGCGTCTGCGGCGTTGTGCGTGCTGATCCTGCTGATTCTGATTCCGATTGACATGCGACTGCTGAGGAAACGCGTGTTTGGCGATGCATGATCAGCCACGTTTGGTCGCGTCAGGATGATGCCCACAGACGGGAAACGACCTGATCCGCGGCAGGAATGCCGCGAAGATCGATGACCGCAAAGCCCTTGTATCCGGCGACCTGACACGCGACATCGACGCTGAGCTCATCCAATTCACCGTCACCCACGGGGACGCGGCGTGATGACGCGGCGTCTGTCAAACGGAGTTGGGCGGGTTGACCGGGGCAGCGCGTGGCCAGACGGGAAATGAACTTGGCGGGGTTGAGTCCACTGACCAGCAGTATGCCGGTATCCACGCCGATTCCAAGGCCCGGTACGAGAGGCGAGTTGGCGGCATCCGTGGCGGCGGATGCGATCGCGAGCCCCTTGTCTCCTGTTTTGCCGCTACCCCCACTGCTGTCTGCCCCATCAAATTCTGGGAGGGGCCAGCGGAAATCGACAAGCGTGCAATGGCACGACGTGGCGTGGTTGGCAAGCGTGCCGCGGACATCAGCAGATATCGAACGCGGAAGTGTGATGGCCACCAGCCGTGAGGCGGGAGAATCCACCGCGCCGAGTGAACCGGGAGAAGGGATCAACGCGGCCAAGTCGGCTGCGAGCGTGAGAGCATCGCAGGTGGCCTTGACTGCGCGATCCACATGCGCGGGGTCGGCAAAATGTGCGGGTGGGATGGAAAGATCAAGACCAGCAAAGCCGACTTCGAGGCGACGAAAGAGAGATGCCACATCGCGGCGTGCGGAACGATCTAACTCGCGAGGGCGAATGCCCGGCGACGTGGCGTCCAACTGCATGGCACGAACACCCAGCGCTGCGGCCCACTCGATGCGGGCCCGCGCATTGGTCGCCGGGGATGAGGCGGGATCCGCAAACGAGATCCCGGAAAGATTGAGAGCGCGAGGCACACCCATGTGCATGATGATGATTGAAGGCGCGGCGGCATCGCCGTGCCAGCCACGATGCATGATCGATCGGATGAAGATCTATCATCGACGATGCGACTACGCTGGGCACTGGGTCTGATGATTCTGGCGGTGGTGACCGGAATGCTGGTTTCGACCGGGGCAACCGCCGCGATGGCGTTTCCTACGGTGAAGAAACTGGGCGTGGTGGTGCCGGCATGGTCGATTGATCCGCAGGCGTGGATGCTGGTGGCGGGGTTGCCAATGCAGAAGGCGTTCATGATGAATGACCGCGCTGCAGCGCTGGGTGTGCTGGCGGTGTTGACGCTGCTTTGGCCGCGAAAGGGAGAGTTGCGCAGCGGTGCAACCTTGGGCGCGTGGATTTCGCTGGCCGGATTGCTCATCGTGATCTGCGGTGATTTCGCATTGCACGGGCGAATGAATCAATTGCTATCGGATATTCAATCGGCCAATACTGCAGGGCAAGCCGCGGCGTCGGCTGATGGGCATGCTGCGTTTTCCAAGCTACATCCGATTGCCACGGGGCTGATGGGATTGCGCATGCTCCTGCTGCTGATCGGGTGCGTGTGCATCATGGTGGTGCTGGCTCCA
>CAYTYD010000012.1:3835-6869 GCA_964441555.1 uncultured Phycisphaeraceae bacterium
AAGAAGAACGTGTCGCCGAATGCGGACCAATCTGGTCCGGAGCAAGCCGGTGCAGCTCAATCATGACCGCGAGACAATCGTCAACTCGTCAGAATGAGCAGAAGCAGGATGAGCCGAAGTTTGTGCCACCATTTGCGCTGCCGCGAGTTCGCCCAGAGAGCAAAGCGCGGGCAATCGCACTGATGCAGGCGTTGGATCGCGCGTACCCGGATGCGCACTGCGAACTGACTCACGCCTCGCACTTTCAACTGCTGATCGCGGTGATCCTCTCGGCACAGACCACGGATGTCGCTGTGAACAAGATCACGCCTTCTCTCTTTGCAAAATACCCCAACGCCGCGGCAATGGCACGCGCGACACCAGAAGATGTGCAGCCCTTCATCCGCACCATCGGGCTCTTTCGCAACAAGGCCAAGAACATCGTCGCGTGCGCGAAGCAACTGGTCGAGCTTCACGGCGGTGAAGTGCCACGGGATATGGAATCACTTCTGGCCCTGCCAGGAGTCGCCCGCAAAACCGCCAACGTGGTGATGGGTGAGTGTTTTGCAACGCCCGAGGGCGTTGTGGTCGACACGCATGTGGCGCGGCTGTCGGTTCGGCTGGGGCTGGCAGAAAAAGGAGCGAACGCGGCACAGATCGAAAAGCGACTGATGGCACTCTTGCCGCGCGAGTTGTGGGCGATCGCCTCGCATCGCCTCATATTTCATGGCCGGCGGGCGTGCACAGCGAGGGGCGGCGAGTGTACAGATCATCCGGTGTGCCGCGAGTTTGGAAAGTGCTGCGAACGGCCACGGTTATAGGACGTTTATCGACGATTTTGCATCAAGATGCCAAGTCAAGGTTTTTACCAGTTTTCGAAATGACGCGGTTTGGACCCCAAAAAGGTGACCTTCGCTCCAGCGCAAATTGGACACCAGACATCACTTTCTGGTAAATTATGTAGAGTTGGGGTATATCTCGTGCGTCGGCAACGACGTGCAGGGAATGGCGGCGTGCCAAAGCAACAGGCACCTCCGCCCAGATGCATGCTTGGCATCACCTCGAAAAGAGGGCACGAGCGATTGATCCTGCGGGATCGTGATCCGCGTGCAAACACAGGCAAACTTCGCTAAATTGATTGGCCCGGCTGATACCGGGTTGTGCACGGGTTGTGCATTGGTGGATGGGACGGCAAACAGGCGGAGCGATCCGCATGAAAGGCGTCCAAACGGGAGGGAGCGGAGTACTCTCCCCCTCGGAACGGCCTCGAACTGGGGCAATTCGGGTTCTGTTTCAACCGCTGCGCGCTCGGGCGCGGCTATCAGGATGTGTAAGACATGAGTCGATTTGACCGAAACTGGATGTCTTCAAACCTCAACCTCGTTCGCGCGACTGCCAGGATGGCGGGGCGTGTGATGTCTTCGCGTGGCGAACCCAAGGCGGTTCGCGAATTCGCGCTGGACATGCTCGAGCCGCGTCAGATGCTGGGTGTTGACCACCCCAGCTTCTCGCAGTTCCCCAGCGCCACGGCGATCACGCTGAACGGCAATGGTGAGGGAAACGTTTCGGGTGTCATCAACTCGACCACTGACGACGACATGTTCTCGTTCGTGGCACCGGCCAATGATTTTGTGTCGCTGGTGGCCGACACGGTGAATTCGACGGGAAGCACGCTGAACAGTCGCGTCGAGGTGTATAACAGCGCCGGAACGCGGGTCACGTTCACGGACAACGCCACCGCGCGTGGATTGAACAACGGCACGCTGACGACGGGCGTGGCCAAGGACGGCTGGTTCGGCTTCATCGCGACAGCGGGTGACACCTATTTCATCCGCGTGCTCAGCGAGAACAACACGCAGGGCAATTACCAGGTGTTTGTCGATGCGCAGTCGACGTCGCTGGAAACCCTCCCCGCCCCACTGCCCCCGCCATTTGGCCCGACCCCGCCGTTCTTTGACGCGGCGGGCATCATCGACCAGGGCCTGGGCCAGATTCGCGATGTGATCGCGCGTGCGCAGCAGGACATCGTCTACAAGTTTGACCTGAAGAACACCGGCACAGTGCCTCAGTTGGCAACTGCGGTCTTTGACAGTCTCTTCTCTGTGAACGCGCAGTCGCGTCTGCCCAACGATCCGACGCCAGCAGCGCGGATTGACACGCGAATCGATATTTACGACGAGAACGGCAACCAGATCAAGGTCGACAGCGATTCGGGCAATCTGAACGACGCATTCACCACATTCCGCAGCCGACTGGGTACCACGTTCTACTTCCGCGTCCGGGCCGACAATGTTGACCCGAACAACGCTGCCTCAACCGGTGCGTACACCTTCACGTTTGATGCGTCAGCCGCGCAAGTTGTGGTTGACCCGGTCGTGCGTTACGGCGGCCGCGTGAACGGCAACGCGGTTGGCGGCGTGAACAGCGGCATCGGTTCGGCGCAGGACACCGCGCTCTTCAGCTTTGTCGCCCAGGGCACCGGACTTTCGATCATCACCGTGGTCGGCGCTGGCCTGCCTCCATTGCAGGACCCGGCGATCCGCGTGATCGATGACACTGGCAACCTGATTCGCTTCAACGACGACTTCAACGGCTTGAACAGCCAGATTCTGGTCGCGCTCCAGGGTGGCCGCACGTATTACGTGATTGTCGATTCCTTCGATAACACCGCTGGTGGCAATTTCTATCTCGCCATTGAAAGCAATCACACCAACGACACTGTCGCTCCATACCAGCCGGGCGCGGGCGTGGATGATCACGTCAACAACCCTGGACAGCTGGCGACACCCCTGATCTTTGGAACGCCTTTTGAAACCCTGGATGCAAACTTCAACCGCGTGCTGGATATCGGTTTCCGCCAGACCGCCAGCAACACTGGTCGCATCGAAGCCGCTGGCGATACCGACATCTTCCAGTTCACCATTCCCAAGGACCTGCTGAACACCTTCACTGGCAACGACGACAACGCTGGCACCGCCTTGTATGTGGGTGGCGGTTTCACAATCGCTGATCGCAGCGTCGTGCCCGAAGGTGTCGGCTCGCGCACTCTTGCCAT
>CAYTYD010000012.1:6879-25473 GCA_964441555.1 uncultured Phycisphaeraceae bacterium
ATCTATGACGCGTTCAACTACTGGTTCGCTGGCGCTCAGAAGATCGACCCGCGCCTGGCGAATCCGCCCCCGGGCACTCGCCACCTTGGTTTCAACGATAACGCAGGCACCGTTGCCACTGCCGGCGCCGAAATTTATGTGATGTACAGCTGGCAGCCCCCGGGCACCAGTGGCGACAACTCGCGAGTTCTCATCGTCGGTGGCGACTTTGACCTGATCGTTCCCACCAACAATCCCGCCGCGCCATTGATCATTCAGAACATGGCCGTGTGGAGCTTCAACCCTAACGCCGGACGCTATGTGTGGGGCAAGTTCACCGGCGCAGATCCAAACGGCGCAGTCCGCGCCATTACCATCTTCGATCCCGAAACTCCATGGGATCCGCCCCAGAACCTGGGAGGCCCTGCCCAGCAGCGTGATGATCCATTCGCTGAACAGTTGATCATCGGTGGTGATTTCACCAACCTTGGCCCCCGTCTGGCGCGGCGTAACGGCAACGCTTGGACTGGTATTGATCTTGGCATCACCGACGGATCCGTGAACGCGCTGGAGATATTTGATCCTCCGGCACCCACCTTGGATGTGACCGTGACGACGACGCCACCCGGCGGACCTCCGACCGTGACCAACCAGGACCTGCAGGTCGATTTCAAGCGGTCGCTCTTTGTCGGCGGATCGTTCAGCGCCTCTGCTGGCGGCCGCGGCTTTGTGGGATGGGATGGCACTGATCCGTTGACCGAAGCTCGCTTTGCCAATGGCGCCACGATTGATCCAGGTGGCACGGTCACGTCATGGACCCGCGCGAACGGCTGGCTGCCGACTCAGGGTGTCACCGGAACCGTCTTTGCGATTCAGGCATTTGATCCTGTCGATGTGGGTGGATTCACCCTCAACGAGCGCCTGGTCGTTGGCGGGCAGTTTGCCAATGCCTTCGGCCAGACTGGTGTCAACAACCTGGTGGAATGGGGTGTTCTCAACACCGAAACAGCCAACGGCACACCTCCGCGCTTACTCGTTGCGCAGGCCTACGGCTCTTCACCTCGCGATGCCGGTGCGCCTCTAGGTACACCGCGCGGCACCGATGGCCCGGTCTTCGCCTTGGAACTGTGGGATCCCTTCGATACCACCGGCGATCCGATTGTCGACGGCATCCGTCTTGCCATTGGTGGTCAATTCACCAATTACGCCGGCGCCGCCGTGAACAACATCGTGACCGATAGCTATTGGGGTGCGTTCACGATCGCACTCAGCCCCTTTGACATCGGCGTCAACGGCGCGGTGCGCACCTTCACCTCGTTTGTGGATGATCAGGAACCCGGTATCCCTACAGGACAGAACGTCCTCTACTTCGGTGGTAATTTCACCACGACCGCCGGTCAGGGCCTGCGCCTGAATCGCGTCGGCGGATGGTTCTTCAACACCACAACACAAGCTTGGACCATGACCGCCATGCGCGGCGGCGTTGGCGACACCACCGAAGCCCAGCCCGAAGTGCCCAGCAACGCCATCGGCGTGTACGCGCTGACGGAATTCGATGACGGCATCGCCGGCCAATGGGATCGCAACGAGCGCCCTGCCGCTCGCCCGCAGATCACTGTCGCTCCCACCACTGATAGCTTCCTTGACACGCTGGTCCGCGTCTTCGACTCCGCTGGCAACCTCCTTTACACCAACGACAACACCGACAGCGACTTCATCAGCACCAACCCCGAAGCAGATCAGAATCCCACCGATCCCTCCGGCTCCAAGGATCCCCGCATCGCTCCCCCCGGCTATGAAGTGAACTGGGTTCTTCCCGGACTCTGGGCTGGTGAGACCTACTACATCGAAGTCAGCGGCACGGGCACCGGCCGTTACACCATCGGCATCACCATGGAGGCCGAGCCGGCCCCCGATGTGAACACCGATGTGGTGTACGACAACATCAACGCTTCGCAGCGCGATGTGCCCAACCACGGCAATTGGGCCGCCACGCTCGCTCGCGCGGAGCTCGACATCGCCCCCGCTACTGGCGACGTCACCAACATCAAGACCGGCAACACCAATGCCTTCAACCAGGATGAAGACAACGTCATCCCGTCGCTCGGTGGCGCCATCCGCCGCTTCAGCGAGCAGGCGACCATCGAATCGCTGTTGGATACGGATGTCTATGTCTTCCGTCCCAACTTCACCGGCCAGGTCGAAATCCGCATCAACACCACCAACATCACGCGCCTCTACAACGAAGCCTTGGTCGGCGCATCCCGCACTCGCAGCGGCGCCCTGATCCAGGAACTTGGAGGCCTCACCAAGGAGGGCGTGTCGAGCTGGCTGGATAGCTATCTGCGCATCTACGACAACGACTTCAACCAGATCGCCTACAACAACGACAACTACGCCGTCACCGGCACCTTCCAGGATGTGAATGTCGGTACCAACACCCGCTCCTTCGGTCGCGGCGACGCTCGCATCGTCATGAACGTGACCGCTGGCGGTACATACTTCGTCGAAGTTGGCTCCGGCCAGCGCTACATCGATGGCTCGATCAGCGACACCACTTCTCGCAACGATCCTTCCAATCAGCGTGATGTCACTCAGATCAATTGGGCCAATGCACTTGGCGCATATGAGCTGGTCATGCACACCCACGCCTTCATTCCCACGGATGTCGAGAATTCTGAGACGATCCAGGACGACCACGTCAACTTCCTTCTCAACGGTGCGGATCCCATCCCCAATGCCAACACCGCCGCCATCGCCAGCGTGATCTCGGTCAATGGCGACATCGGCAATCCCGCAAACGGCACGGGCAGCATTCTCGGCACGATCAACAACACGCCCAACAACCCAGCCGACAACGACGGGTTTGTTCTCCTCGCTACCGGTTCGGGCAACCTCGCCGTGACCGTGACGCGTGCAACAGGCGCGACGCTGATTCCCGCGCTGCGCATCTACTCCTTCGATGCCAACACCAATGCGTACAACATCGTCGCCAGTGGTGTGGCGGTCGGCTCAGGTACGCTCACGCTGACCGTCCCCGCAGTCGCTGGCCAGCAGTACTACATCAATATCGCTGGCTCGGGCCCCAGCGAAGGTGATTACACCGTCTCCATCGGCGGCACCATTCCCGCCATCGACGACTTCGCTGATTTCCACAACATCACATTCGCTCAGGAAATCACTCAACGCGACTTCCTGGGTTCGGGTGAGATCGCCGGCAACATCGAAGTGCCGGGCGATGTCGACATGTTCAAGTTTGTCGCCTTCGGGTTCCACACGGTGCGTGCCACCGTGACGGGCTTGGATACGACCTTGAATCCCACGCTCATCGTCTACGAAGTCAGTGAAGACGCCACCGGCAACCCCTACTGGACGGTCATCGCCTTCAATAACGATCGCGCCGCAAACGACACCAACGCCTCGATCACATTCTCTGTCAACCCCAACCACACCTCGGTCTTCACCGGCACCAACTACCCCTACTACTACATCCAGGTTGCTGATGCGGATGGGCAAGGCGGCAGCGGCCGCTACCGCGTCAATCTCTCCTTCCCCGCCACGGATGATCACCCGGATGTCGGCGAATTCGATTTCGCCACGCTCGTTCCGGTCGATCCGTTGTCGGGCCTGGGTGCAACCACCGGAAACATCGAGAAGGTGGGCGACAGCGATCTCCTGAAGTTCACTGCTCCTGCAACTGGCGCTGGCTCGATCACAATCGATCGTCCCGGCACCAGCACGATTCGTCCTCGCGTCACGCTGATCGATCAGGATCGCACCACCGTCATCGCCACCTTCACCGGTGCCGACAGCACCACGCTGTATCAGGCCACGGTGACAGCAAACCTCGTCCGCGGCCGCACCTACTTCGTGCTGGTCGAGGGCGTGGCCGGCGGCACTGTCACGACCGACACCGGTCGTTACACCGTCAGTGTCACCACTGCTCCTCAGGATGATCACGCCAACGCCACCGAGTGGACTTTGGCCACACCCATCTCCCTCAACACGGTCAGTGGCGACGGCAGCGTCGGCACCACCAGTGGTCCCAACACCACCAACCCTCGCCTCAACTACGTCGCTGACACGGATCTCTTCTCCTTCACCACCATTCGTCAGGGCAACGCGGTCATCACCATCACTCCGTTCAACACTTCGCTGGGCAACATGGCCCCGCGTGTCGAAATCTACAACGCCTCCTTCACCCTCGTCGGCAGCGCGACCGCATCCGGCGCCGGCAACACCGCCGCGGTGCAGATCACCAATTCCCCCACCGCCACCAAGTACTACATCCTCGTCATCGCTGACGGCGCTGGCTCCAGCACCGGCGAGTACCGCGTCTTTGTCGACACTCCCGACAATGGCGGCGGTCCACCGCCCCCGCCGGATGGCACCGACCCTGGAGTCATCGACTTCAACAACCCCACCACCATCAACCTCGATGCGCGCACGGGTGATGGCAATACCACCGACCTCATCAACGTGGCCCGCGATCGCGATCTCTTCCGCTTCACCACGCCCAACCGTGGCGGTCGCGTGTTTGTTCAGGTGCTGACGCCCAACGGCTCGGTGCTCGATGCCAAGATCACCATTCTCAACGCCGCCAATGAAACTGCGGTCCTCACCAGCGATGCCGACGGCATTCCGGGTGTCACAGCCAACGTCTCCTTCGATGGCGCTGCCAACACCACGTACTACATCATCGTCGCCGGCATCGGCAACTCTACTGGTTCCTACTCCATCAAGGTCAACGCCCTCCCCGTGACCACCCAGTTGGTCTTCCCCGAGGGGTACGCCACCACCAAGATTCGCCAGTTCATCCCCGTCGTGAATTCCAACGACTTCGATGTCAACTACCGCGTCATCCTTCGCTACGACGACGGCACGCCCGATCTGCTCGCCGCCAATCGCACGGCACGCGCCAATTCGCGTGACGGCATCACCATCATCAACGCCGAGGGGTATCGCGTCCCCGGCCTGACCCTCAACAAGGGCTACTCCGTCATCATCGAAGCCGATGCGCAGCTCGGTGCCACCTTCGCCCACTACGACTTCGGCGCCACCCTCGGCGAGGCCTTCACTGAACGCACCAGCAACACCTGGACCTTCCCCCGCGTTGAGCGCGATGAGGCCACTGTCCGCGACTACCTCGTCGTCTACAACCCCAACAACTTTGCCATGACCATCACCCTGACCGCCTACCAGATTGGCGGCACAGCTCCCATCATCATCACCAAGACTGTCCCAGCACTCAAGCGTGGTGGCTTCAGCATCAACGGCGAACCCTCACTGCCCACAGGCATCTTCGGCATGGTCCTCACCAGCCGCGCCAGCAATTCCGCCAACGAGAGCTCCAACATCGGCATCGTCGCCTCTCTCAGCCACTACAACCTGGCTGAAGGGTCCGGCTTTGCCGCCCTGGGTGATCCCGATGGTGGCAGCACGCGTGGCGCACTCGGTGTCGTGACCAACGGCCCGACCGCCACCTCCGACATCACCTTCCTCAACCCCACAGATCGCCCTATCACGGTCAACCTGATCGGTCAGTACGTCCGTGCGTCTCTCCCAGCCATCAACATCACCTTCGACGTCCCCGCTGGCGCCATCCGCACCTTCACCGGAGCCGGTCTTGGCATCACCGACGATCAGCCCGTCGGCCTTTCCTACACCACCACCACCGCACCCATCGTGGCCATTGCCAACGAAGTGCGCTACGGCGACGGCGATGCCAGCCAGAGCACCAACACCGCCGGCACCAACTTCTTCTATGGCGACGCCTTCATCGATTCGCGTGATGCCGGTGTCAAGACCTTTGACTTCCTCTACCTGTATAACCCCACGGCCGCGGGAAGTACGGTCGACGTGCGTCTCATCTTCGCCGATGGCACAACCCCCTTCACCACCAGCGTCTCCATCGGTGCAAATGGCTACGGCGAACTCCGCATCCACGAGCTCCCGGTCGCCCCGGCAACACCTGGTACAGCGTGCAGACCACCTCTGCCACACCCTTCATGACCTGGATGACTCACTACGACCTCCGCATCAACGGTGGCTACACCCAGAACGCCGTCCCCTTCGGCATTCTCAACCCCATCAGCGGCATCGCCTGATCGCCACCTGAGCAGCTGAAAAACTCAGCGGCCCGTCCCTCATCAGGACGGGCCGCTTTCTTTTTCCAATTCAATTCTTCGCCTGTTTTGCAGTTCCAACTCAGCTCACGGATTGCAGCCGCTGGAGAACGCCGCCACGAAATCCAAGTAGTCAAAGAAGTCGATCGTGGCATCCGCGTTGAAATCCGCGGCAGCTCCACCAGCGGAGAACGCCGCGACAAAGTCCAAGTAGTCAAAGAAATCAATCGTGCCATCCAGGTTGAAGTCAGCCGGGCACGCCGCATCAATCGCGCCGAAGGCCTGCACCATGCCCCATCCGAATCCAGTGTCGTATCCGGTCGTCCCCAGATCCCGCGCACTCTTCTGCATCGCCGTCTGCACTTGCGCCCCCGTCAGACCGGGGTAATGCGAAAACACTAACGCCGCGACACCCGCCGCGTATGGCGAGGCAAACGAAGTCCCGTTCACCGTGGCGTAATCCGTCGCTCCATACCCCGCGGCACCCGTGCGATCCGTGGTGGCGATCGCGGCCCCCGGCGCCGAGAAATCCAACCCGGGTCCAAACTGGCTGAACGAGGCGCGAGTACCAGTGCGTTGCAGCGCAGCCACTGCGTTCACTGTCGAAAGACTGGATGGATACGCGATGCTTCCCGCTCCGCTGTTGCCCGCTGCCGCAAAGTGAATCATTCCCGCCGACCGCGTCGCCGCGTACGCGGTTTCCATCACCGCCGATGTGCCACCATAGATATTGCTGTTATTGGTCACCCGCACACCAATCGACTGCGCCCAGTTCAGCGCGTCCGCTGTCCACGAATACGTCGCGTTCCAGCCGCCACTGCAATCCGTCAGCGACACAAAGCACCGCGCCGAAACCGAACGCGAACCGGGAGCCACTCCGGTGCCGCCAATCGTGTTATTGATGCGCTCAGAAACGCACCCGGCGACGGCCGTGCCGTGGTTATCGCATGCGTTTCCCGGGCCGCCGTTCAGCCCTGGCGATCCTGTGAAATCCCGCCCGGTGATCTGGTTGATATCAGGGTGCGTCTGCTCCACACCCGTATCGATGATCAGCGTGAGCACGCTAGCCGATCCCAGTTGCACATCCCAAGCCGGCACGGCCTTCATGTCAAAGCCGACCATGCCGCCACTCTGTCCCGTGTTCAAAAGACCCCAGCAACTCGTGAAGTTCGCGTCATTGGGAACCAGCGCCCCGCGGCCGGAGAAAACCATGTCCGGTTCGGCAAACAGCACATCGTCCTGATCAGCGAGTCGATTGGCCATCCTTATCACTTCCGCGCCGTCGTTCGCGCCGGATTCAATCAGGAACACGCCCGGAATGAACTCATACGCCTTCACGATAGTCGCCGGCGGCGCAATCCGCTGCACGATCGCCAACGCCTCTTGAGCCGTCAACGCGGCATCAACCCCAACCAACATCGCCGAAGTCGCAAACGTGTCTCCCCCGAGATCATCCACAAACACCGGCGAATAGAAATCACCGGCAATCCCGGCGTCACGCGCTACCACATGCCAGCCAGCGACGGCCTCAGGTGCCCCCGCCACACCTCTCGCACTGCGCACCGCGATCCGCTCTGGACGCAGTGCCAGGGGCTTGGGCTCTTTGAAATGCCTGATCTCCCATTGCTGGTTCGACCACTGTGCCGCACTTCGCACATCTGCGGTGCACGCGAGCCCTGCCACCATCGCTGCGATCAACATGTGTCTCTCCTTTGCAACCTGATCCACGATCATCGTGCCGACTTCGACGCCTTGAACTCGACTTCCGGTTTCTCTTCCCGCCCGGTCTCAATCGGCAATTTGTTCAAATACCACGCCGCGAACCCATCCCGATACATCTTGACATCGTCGTAGCCGATCTCCATCAGCCGCTTGGTCATTCCCTTGGCCGCGACGCTCGCCGGATCGTTTCCGTACACCACGATTAATCCATATTCCTCAATGTCCGGATCGGGCTTGCTGCTCGCCTTGATGCTCGGCAGCAGAATGTTCTTGGCCCCGGGAATGTGACCATCCGCAAACTGCGACGGCGTGCGCGGGTCAATCAGAAAAACCGCCTTCCCCGGTTTGCCCACTTCCACATGCGCCTGCCTCATCTGGCTCAGATCGATGTACTCAATATCCGCATCCGAAACGCTGCACCCCCCCAGCCCCAGCCCGGCCAACGAGCAGAAGAGCACCATCGCCAAATTGGAGCGGCCACCGAACCCCGAACAAAAACCCGTGGTAAACGTCTTATTCATGCGAATACATTACCCACATCCGACCCCGGCCAACTGTTGATTCTGCAAACCGCGACAGGATTTACCCATGCCAAATGCCACTTCGCTTGCCCTCTTTGCCAGCTTCGCCTTGGTCGCCTCCGCGGCACACTGCACTGCCACGAATGAATCGCTCTCCGCATTCCAATCCACAGCCATCGCCAGCCAACTCAACTCCAACGACACGCACGCCACTCCCACGTTGTTCGCCTCCAATCTCGCCTTGGTGCGGGACGTCAATCAGATGGCGATCTCTTTCAAGATCGATGAACACTGGCACCTCTATTTCAACGGCCAAAACGACACCGGCCAACCCCCCACGCTGAAAATGGACCTTCCTGCCGGAGTAACCATTTCCCCCCTGCAGTTCCCGCCCCCCCAGCGGCTGGTGCAGGCCGACTCGATTCTCGATCACATCTACGAAAAATCCCTCATACTCCCCTTCACCCTCACCATCAGCGAAGATTTCAAGGGCGACTCCCTCAAACTTGAGGGCACCCTCACCTGGCTCGAATGCGCTGATGTCTGCAAGTTTGGCAAAGGCACAGTCTCCAGGACTCTCGACATTGCGCCCCCCAGACACAAGCCCCAACCAGACTCGAACGCCGCAGAGATCGCCGCGGCGGTCAAAGCCATCCCTTCCCCCGCCCCTGCCGACCTCGCCAAGATTGAGTTTCATGGCGGTGCAAAAACCGAGCGCGTGACCATCACTGTTCCCAAGACCAAGGGCTTAACATTTGTGCCCGATAACCAGTGTTCCCCAATTCCCGCACTGCTGAAGGAAGGAACCGGAAAGGGCGAGTCGCTCACGCTCACCTTTGAGGATGCAAAGCCCGACAATAAGTTATCGGGCCTTATTCAAATCGGCTCCGGTCCTGAATCTCGGTGGTACCACATCTCGAAATCTGCCCTGAACCCAGCAGGTCCGAAATCCGTAACAACTCCTCAGGCCCCGGCGGCTCCTGTGGCTCGCTGATGGCTTGGTCCAATAGAGTTTCCAGCATCTTCGCACCTGACCTGTGGTCAACCTGCGAAGCCGCTCAAAAAAGGATGGAGCCCATGAACGCAAAGAAGTTGCTTTCTCTGATCGCAGTTGCTGGTCTTGCCGTGAGCACGTTCACCCTGACGAGCCAGGTGGCCTTGGCGGATGATCCCAAACCCGCAGACACCACCAAAGAGAAAGACAGCCACAAGGGCCACGATCACTCCAAGGATGGCAAAGAGAGCAAGAAGGGTGAAAAGGGCGAGAAGGGTGACAAGAAGGCCGACAAGAAGGACAGCAAGGCCGGCCTGACCGCAGGCGACACGGCTCCTTCTTTCTCTTTGAAGGACACCGACGGCAAAGAGCACAACCTCTCTGACCTTCTCAAGGGCAAGAAGGCGGTTGTGATTCAGTGGTTCAACCCCGACTGCCCATTCGTTGTCAAGCACTACGGCAAGCAGGGGAACACCTTCAACGATCTGAACACCAAGTACGGCAAGGATGTCACCTTCATCGCCATTAACAGCGGCGCCAAGGGCAAGCAGGGCTCGGGCGCCGAGCGTAACTCCAAGGCCAAGAAGGAATGGAAGATGGAATACCCCATCCTCATCGATGAGGATGGCACCGCTGGCAAGGCCTACAACGCCAAGAACACCCCACTCATGGTCGTCGTCACCCCCGACAGCAAGGTCGCCTACTACGGTGCGATCGATGACGACAACGGCGCTGACGGCCCCGGCAAGACCAACTACGTCGCTAAGGCCCTCGATGAAATCATCGCTGGCAAGGAAGTGACCACCAAGACCACCCGCCCCTACGGCTGCGCCGTCAAGTACAACTAATCTGATACGACATCAGTTCTCACGATCATCGCCCCGGTCACCATGCCGGGGCGATGTCTTTTTCTGCGATGGGAGTACCGCCGTACGCTCTGGCCATGACCACTGCCAATCTCGATCGTGTGCTCAACTGGCTCAGCGACCATGAAGAGGGTTCCGTCCGCCGTTTGGTGGATTGGCTGCGGATTCCCAGCATTTCAACAGATCCGGCGTATCGCATCGAGTGCCGCAACGCCGCCGAATGGTGCGCCACGCAATTGCGCGAAGTCGGTTTCAAAGCCGAAGTGTGCCCCACCGGTACGAGCGAGAAGCCCGGGCACCCGATCGTGCTCGCCACCTGCGAAGGCAGCCCGGATTACAAAGGCCCGCACGTCCTCTTTTACGGCCACTACGACGTGCAGCCGGTGGACCCGATCAATCTCTGGGAAAGCCCACCCTTCGAACCCGTGATCCGCGAAGGAACCAGCGGCGGTCCCGGTCGCCGCATCGTGGCCCGCGGCGCAGTCGATGACAAAGGCCAGGTGATGATGTTCTTGGAAGCCATGCGTGCTTGGAAGGAACAAACCGGCCAAGCCGCCGGCGGTGTGAAGTTCACCGTCCTCATCGAAGGTGAAGAAGAATCCGGCTCGGTCAACCTCGAACCATTCATCAAATCGCGTAAGCAGATGCTCTCTGCCACCAACGTCTGCCTCATCAGCGACACCGGCATGCTCGGTCGTGATCGCCCCGCCATCACCTACGGCGTTCGCGGCATGGCGTACACCGAAGTCACACTGCACTCAGCCGATCAGGATCTGCACTCTGGTCTCTGGGGCGGACGCTGCCCCAACCCCAACAACGAACTGGTCAAAGTACTTTCGCAACTCTGGGATGCGGATCGCCGCGTCACCATCCCCGGTTTCTACGATGCGGTTCGCCCGTTGGAGGCGATCGAGCGTGAGAATTGGAAGAAGCTCAACATCGATGATGCCGCGAACCTCGCGAAAATCGGCCTGAAACCCGAGGCCAACATTGGCGAGAAGGGATATTCCGCGACCGAGCGTGAATGGGCCCGCCCCACTGCCGAGATCAACGGCATCTACGGCGGCTATACCGGCAAGGGCGCCAAGACCGTGATTCCCGCTCATGCCTCTGCCAAAGTCTCATTCCGACTCATTGCCGATCAAGACCCTGCCGTGATCACGCATGCGTTCTTTGATTGGTGCAGTGCTCGCACACCGCCGGGGTGCCGCTGGGAGTTTGTCGATCATCACGGTGGGCCACCGGCGACATGCCGCACGGATAGCAACGAGTTGCAAGCCGCGGCTCGCGCCATCAAGCGTGCCACAGGGGTCGAGTGCGCCATGATCAAGTCGGGCGGTTCGATCCCCGTTGCAGGATTGCTCAAGACCCAACTCGGCTTAGAGACCATCTTCATGGGCTTTGGACTGGATGATGACCGCGTCCACTCCCCCAATGAGAAGTTTGAGGTGTCGTGCTTCCGCATGGGTGCGCGTTCGCACGCCGCGCTCATCAGTGAACTTTGGTCTCTGGGAAAGTAAAAGCAGGATTCAGTGTTTGCTGACCTTGGAGGGAACGGCTGGGGAGGCCTCAATCACCTTTAACCCGGCGGCTTCCAGCTCGCGCATTTCCTTCATGCGACGGGCGTAGTCGGCCTGTAGTCTTTCCACTTCGCAGCGCAGGTTGAAAACCACCTGCTCGTTGCGGACCAGGCAGGCCAGCAGGTTGAGCATGGCCAGAATGCCAAAGGCACCGGCCACGCCAACCGACAGAATCATGACCCAGGAATCCTTCATAGGAAGTGGATCGACCCTGGAACTCGGCGGCTTGAATGCCAGTAGAATCCTGCGTCTGGTTTGCCTCCGTCGCCCTGCCTTTGAGCCCCATAACCATCTGTCCCTGCATGTTCACACCACGACATCCTCGATTTTCCATATGGCCCGGTGTGTGCACTTTTTTCTTTGCATTGGTCTATCTCTTGACCATGCCCCCACTCGCTTCGGCGAGGCAGGCCGATCCCGGCGCCAAAGCTGATTCGTCGACCGTGGCCGTGCCGCAGACGCTGATCACTGATGATCCGACCTCTGAGGTCGATATCGAGGTGGAGCGATTCGGCGTTGGCGGCGTGGCGCGCAGCGGCGAGTGGACCGGCATCCGAATCCGCGTGCGCGACAAATCCTCGCGCCCGCGCGAAGTGCTGGTGCGCATCCGGGGATCGGATTCTGACGGCGATTTCCCTGTCGCACAGCGCGACATGACCACCAACCCGAATGTGTGGCAGGGTTTGTGGCTGTATCAGCGCCTGCCCTACACATTTCAGACTGGTGACACGTTGCTGGTGACGTGTTCAGAAGCGATCGAAAGTGGCGATGCGGGCAGCGGTGAATATCGCCCGGGCAAGCGACTGGGGCAAGTGCGCATTCCCGCGCAAGGTCTGGCAGAATCTTCACGCGGTCTGGTCGCCGTGGTCGGCACCCGCCACATGGGACTCGCCGGGTATACGGTCAGCGTGAATGGCGGAGGCACTTCTGCCTATGGGCATGAGCCATTAGAACCCGTTCCTGGATTGACACCGGACGAATTGCCCGATCGGTGGGTCGGGTTGATGCAGTACGACGCCCTGGTGTGGGCATCCGGAGAGCCCGGCGAACTGCGCGGCGATCGCGCTGCCGCGATTCGTGAATGGGTGCATCGTGGCGGCCATCTGGTGGTGGTGATGCCGCCAGTGGGTCAGAGCTGGACCAGCGCTGCCAACAACGAGTTGTACGACATGCTGCCTGCGGTGCAGATTCAGCGGCAGGAGAATGTTGATCTGGCTCCCTATCGCAGATTGCTGACCGCGGATGACACGCGCAAGCTGCCGAGCGGCGCTGTGCTGCACACCTTCACTCCGGCGGCGGATGCGCTTCCGGCAGAGGCGGTTCGCGTGCTCAACGGCCCCGACGGACGTTGCGTGGTCGCGCGCCGATTGGTCGGCAGCGGCATGGTGACGCTGGTGGGGATTGACCTGAACAACCGAATCCTCACCGATGCAAGCATGATCGATGCCGACATCTTCTGGAATCGCATTCTCGGCAAGCGGGGATTGACCAAGAGCGCCAAGGATGCTGGCGAAGAAGCCCAGAAGAATCCAGCGATGCAGCAGCGTGCCGATCGCAGCGCGGATCTCGACATTCCCGTGCTCATCAACAAAAGCGCGGCAGCGGCAACGGGTATCCTGCTTGGCATCGTGGTCTTCGGCTTGTATTGGCTGATCGCGGGGCCATTGGGTTTCTTTGGCTTGAAGCGTTATCAAAAGGCGCATTGGTCGTGGTTGATTTTTCTGGCAACAGGCGGCGTCTTCACGGCGATAGCGTGGAGTGGTGCGACAGCGCTCCGACCCGGCGATGCCAACGCCACGCACTACACCCTTCTCGATCACGTCTACGGACAGAACACCGATCGCGCTCGTACGTGGATGCAGGTGTTGATTCCCCGTTATGGCGATGCGCGTCTTTCGATCGGTGATCCCAAGGATCCGCCACTTTCCGGAACCACCAAGGCCGTACATGCCCTGACCGCATGGGATGCACGCGGGGCCGACACCAATGCCGGGTCGTTTCCCGACACGCGCGAGTATGTGATTGATGCGAGGAATCCGTCTGCTCTGCGGATTCCTGTTCGCTCCACAGTGAAGCAAGTGCAGGCGGATTGGGTGGGACCACCTCGATACAAATTCCCGATCCCGGTGCATCTGAAAGTTGAAGGCCAGCCTGCTCCCGAGGGACCGGCGACGATTAGACTTGTCGACGGTCAGCTGGAAGGTGTGTTGGCGCACCAGCTGCCTGCAGCACTGAAAGACAGCACGATTTTCGTGATTCGGCGTCAGACCCCTCTGAGCGGGCAACGCACCAACTCGCTGATGACGGAAATGCTGGTGTATCGCATTCGTGATGACTGGCTGCCCGATCAGACGCTCGACCTGGCGCAATTGCGAGGCGATCGCAAGGCCTTCGAATTGCCAGCAAGCTACATCCAATCGCTGATGCCGACAGGAGATGGAGGCATCGTGATCGGTGATGATCGACCCAATCCCGGCAACCAATTGCAACGCATGATGGCAGTCGCGCTCTTTCCGCAACTTGAACCACCCGAGTACGGAACCAGCCGCTTTGGCTCGAATGTCTACCGCAGGCATGCGACGCACGGATGGGATATCGGCAAGTGGTTCACGCAGCCGTGCATCATCATCGTCGGCTATCTGGGTGATAGTGCGACGCCATTCGAATCGCCGGTGCCGGTGATGCTGGATGGTGAAGCTGTGCCCACCAGCGGCCGCGTGCAACTGCGTTGGATCTATCCCCTGCCGGACAATCCGCCGCCTGTGCAACAGGATCAACCCAAGGCAGATGCTGGTGGGGCAACTGGCCCTGCCATCGCGCCTCCGCCCGGCGAACCGGGGAAGAGCCCGCCGAAATAGTGAATCAACGGACACTGATCGCATAAACACGCTTCAATCTCCTGGAGGTTTCTCCCGTGCCGATGGTCGAAACGATCAACCTGACAAAGCGCTACGGCGATCTGGTCGCGCTGAACAATCTGAATCTCACCATCAATGAGGGTGACTGCTTTGGCTTCATTGGCCCAAACGGTGCAGGAAAGACCACGACAATCAAGATTCTCGCGACGCTTTTGAAGCCCACGAGCGGCCAGGCCAACATCGCGGGATTGACGGTTGGATATCAGAATCGGCAGATTCGTCCATTGGTCGGATATGTGCCGGACTTCATGGGCGAATATGAAGACATGGTGTGCACGGAATATCTGGAGTTTTTCGCCGCGGCGTACGGCATTCATGGTCAACAGCGCAAGAAGATCGTCAACGATGTGCTGGAACTGACGGACATGACGTACAAGGCGACGGCGGAAGTGAAATCGCTGTCGCGCGGCATGCAGCAGCGGCTTTCGGTGGCGCGGGTGCTGTTGCACGATCCCAAAGTGCTGCTGATGGATGAGCCGGCCAGCGGCCTTGACCCCCGCGCCCGTATCGAAATGCGCGAATTGCTCAAAGAACTGCGGCGGATGGGGAAGACCATCATCATCTCCAGTCACATTCTGCCGGAGTTGGCAGAGTTGTGCAATGTGGTGGGGATCATCGAGCGGGGCACACTGCTGTTTTCCGGCTCGGTCGATGAAGCCCTGCGGCGTGCGAAACTGGGACACGTGTATCAGATGGCGGTTTCAGATCGAAGCGAACAGGCGGCGGAAGTGCTGGCGAAGGTGCCGGGTGTGAAGAAAGTGCAGATCGTCGCGGCGGATGCGACGACCGCCGCGGGAAGATCGGGAGGAAAGGAGATTCACATCTCTTTTGAAGAGCACCCGGGAAAGGTGAGCGCGGACCTAGTGAACGTGCTGGTGAATCAAGGGTTCAGAATCACCAAGTTTGTGGAAGAGCCGGTGAACCTTGAGACAGCGTTCATGCGATTGACCAAGGGTCTGGTGAACTGAGATTTCAGTTTTCTCGGCTCAGCAGTTGCCACTGAATGCCGCGACGAAATCGAGGTAATCGAAGAAGTCGATGACGGTGTCGGCGTTGAAATCGGCGGCGGGCTCTTCACCACTGAAGGCGGCGACGAAATCCAGATAATCGAAGAAGTCGATTCCGGCATCGCAGTTGAAATCGGCGGGGCAGACGTTGAGCGTTGCGCCAGCGGAGGGGACTGAGCCGCAGGGATTGGTGAGCACGCAGGAGTAGGTGGCGATATCACCAGCGTCTGCGCCGTTGATCACCAGCGTGGCGGATTGGGCCGTGGCATTGCCACCGGGGCCGGCAAGAGGAATGTCGGTGCCGTTGCGTTGCCACTGATACGAGATGGGACCAGTGCCATTGGGAGCGACGGTGAATGAGGCCGAGCCACCGGGGCAGACGGTGCGAGCTTCAGGAACACTGGGGGAGCAGGGAAGGCATGCTTCGAAGGCGACTTCGGCGAGACCGGTGTAGGGAGATGAGTTGTTGTTTGCCGTTTCACGCACGATGTATTGAATAGAAGAGACGTTGAGCACTTGATCGAAGAACTTGGTCTGAGCAACAGCGACCCCAGGCGTGCCGGGAATGTTGGTCACGGTTGAGAGGACAGTGCCGGCCGAATCACGAAACACAAGATCGAATCGAGTGGCGACATAGTAAGGATTGGAGGCGACACCATTGGAGCGATGGGCCCAGAGGTGGAAGGCGCCGATGGTTTTGGGCGTGGTGAAATTGAAGGTGGCGGATTGGCCGATGGTCTGGCCAAAGGCTGTCGTCCAATGGTTATTCACCGCATAGGTCGCGTGGGCATCGGCGGTCGTGAAGTTGGCAGGCAAGCCGGAGCCATTGATGGCGTTGGCGATGACGTAGGAACTGTTAAAGGTGCTGGTGGCGGTGGCGGAATCCGGGCGGATCAGTTGTGCAGTGGCGAACTGAGCAACGGTGGCGATCAGGGCAAAGGCGGCCAGCAGCACGTTGATGGTTTTCATGTGAGAATCTCCGAGGTGAGAAGGTGCATAGGGGAATTGGCCGGTGGTTGTGGCCAGAGTGCGTAGTTTACAAGAGGTGATTTCGCGCGCCAAGGAGATTGTTTGTCGGATACGGGAAGGTCCGGGAAAGACTGCGTTCCGGAGATTCCTGCCGCGAAAAACGTTCCGCAAAAACCTTCACTATCTTTGAGACATGGCTGAGACCATCTTTTCCAAGATCATCCGCGGTGAGATTCCCTGTCACAAGGTGTATGAGGATGATCGCGTGCTGGCGTTTCTGGACATCTTTCCGTTATCACCGGGTCACACGCTGGTGATTCCCAAAGAGCCAGCGGAGCGGGTGGACCAGCTTTCGGATGACTCTGCCGCGGCGATCGGAAGAGTTTTGCCTCGCATCGCGCGAGCGGTGATGCAGGCGACGGGCGCAACGGCGTACAACGTGCTGGCGAACAACGGGGTGGAATCGCACCAGGCGGTGATGCACGTCCACTTTCACATCATTCCGAAGATGGATGAACGAGGATTAGGGATTGGATGGAAGGCGGGGAAGTTGGAGGCGGCAGAGGCGGAGCGGTTGAAGAAGGCGATTGGGGAGAGGGTTTGCTGATTGGTGTCAAGACCGCAGCAACTCGCCTGGATGCGGTTCATGGGATTTCCCTAACGTGGACCGGTGGGGTGGTTGCCTCATTTTGACACCAGATTGCAAAGTTTCTGCTAGGAGCCACGTCGACCGCAACCTTAGGTGGAAACATCTGGTAAGTTGTTGAGCATGAAGTCAGTGCTCACCAATTTGACCCTTCTAGCAAGTGGTGCGGTGTGCGGGTTGGCGCAGGCCCAGCCGGTCACCCTCCCGCCGCCGCCAGCGGGAGTGCAGGTATCGCGTTCTGAAGGGTATGAGTTCGTCACTATCACGCACGCCGGGAATGCTGGCTTTCGCGTGGATGACAGTTTGGAGCCGCCTGCACCGGACATTTATGATGGGTTTCGAGTCCGAGCCAACACGTCGGTGGGCGGGGTCAACTACGGCTATCGCATCTCGCGTACCGAGACCACGGGCGGTCAATATGCCGAGTTTCTGAACGCCTTCTGTGCCCAGCGCACGATTCAGGAGTGGCGGGCCGATCCCACCTTCTCGTTCTTCGGCGATTCGTTTCGTTACGGCGCTGTTTCCACAATCGTTAACAATCGTATTACTCAATGGCGACCAACAAGCACACCGATTGCGTTGAGTGATGCCACCGCAATCGAGGCGATGCTGTACTGCAACTGGCTGAACAACGGTCGGCCAACCTCCCTCGACCAGATTATGACGGGCGCCTACGACGTGGCAAGATACTTGAACGTCACCACGTCAAATCCGATGCGGGGACCGATCGAACATAGTCCTGATGCGAAGTTCTGGATTCCAACCCAGGACGAATGGGTCAAGGCGTCCCACTTCGATCCCAACAAGAACGGTGAAGGCCAGGCCGGGTTCTGGCTATATCCGATCACGCGTGACACGCCGCCAATCGGTGCTCCACCCGCTCCGTATGGAAATGGTGAGGCCAACACCGGATTCGGCTGGTACGAGGACGAGCACCGCATCTACGGCGTCGACTTCCCCCCGCTGACCGAGCGCTACGACCGCCTCGACGACGCGCTGGCCATGATGCAGGTCCTCTGGTACGACGACCCCGGCCACTACGAGGGTCGGTTCTACCGGCTCGACGGCACCGACTCGAAGCCCCATCCGCCCCAGGGCCGCCCTCGCATCCTCATCGGCGGCAACGGGCCGAAGCGCACGCTGCGCACCGCCGCCCGCTTCGCCCACGAGTGGAACTCCATCGTGCTGCCGCCCGACGCCTACCGCACCAGCATGGAGGTGCTGGAGCGGCACTGCGCCGACATCGATCGCGACCCGGCGGAGATCC
>CAYTYD010000013.1:0-24495 GCA_964441555.1 uncultured Phycisphaeraceae bacterium
GGTCGCGATGACAAGACCGTCGCCCTCGTCGAGGCGTATTGCAAAGCCAACGGCCTCTTCTGGACCCCCGGCAGCGCTGAGCCCGAGTTCACCGATGTCCTCGAACTCGATCTCTCCACCGTGCAGCCCTCTCTGGCCGGCCCCAAGCGTCCCCAGGATCGCGTCGAGCTCAAGACTGTCAAGGCCGAGTTCTTCAAGTCCATGGCCGCGCCGTTGGGAAATACATCCTTCGGCATGGCTGCCGACAAGATCTTCGGTTCCAGCGGCACAGTGAAGCACCCCGGCGGCACCACGAGCAAGATCACCCACGGCGCCGTCGTCATCGCCGCCATCACCAGTTGCACCAACACCTCCAACCCCGATGTGCTGATCGCCGCCGGTCTCGTCGCCCGCAAGGCCCGCGCCTTGGGCCTGACCCGCAAGCCCTGGGTCAAGACCTCGCTGGCCCCCGGCTCCAAGGTCGTCACCGCTTATCTCGATAAGGCCAACCTCTCGGCGGACTTGGATGCCATCGGCTTCAACACCGTCGGGTATGGCTGCACCACCTGCATCGGAAACTCCGGTCCCTTGCCCGAAGAAGTGGAAGCCGCGATCAAGGAAGGCGATCTGTGCGTCGCGTCGGTCCTCAGCGGCAACCGCAACTTTGAAGGCCGCGTGCACCAGAGCGTCAAGGCCAACTACCTGGCCAGCCCGCCCCTCTGCGTCGCGTATGCCATCGCTGGCTCCGTCGCCATCGACTTGGCCACCGAACCACTGGGCACATCCAAGGATGGCAAGCCGGTCTTCCTCAAAGACATCTGGCCGACGCTCAAGGAAGTGCAGGATGTGAAGGCCCAGTGCCTCTCCCCCGAGCAGTTCCGCAAGGAATACGGCAACGTCTTCAACGGCAATCAGCAGTGGAACGCTGTTCCGGTCTCTAAGAGTGAGCAGTACAAGTGGAACCCGTCTTCCACCTATATCCAGCACCCGCCATATTTCACCGGCATGAGCGAGAAGCCCGGCAAGCCCTCCGCCATCAAGGGTGCTCGCGTGCTGGCCGTCATGGGCGACAGCGTCACCACCGATCACATCTCTCCCGCTGGCGACATCGCCGAAGCCAGCCCCGCCGGTGATTACCTCAAATCTCTGGGTGTGCGCAAGGCCGATTTCAACTCCTACGGCTCACGCCGCGGCAACGACCGCATCATGACCCGCGGCACCTACGCCAACACCCGCATCAAAAACGCTCTCGCCAAAGACCCCGCCAGCGGCAAGATCAAAGAAGGTGGCTGGACCAAAGACATGTCCAAGGCCGGGGCTGGAAAGATCGACTTCATCTACAACGCCTCGATGAACTACCAAAAGGAAGGCACACCCCTGATCGTGCTGGCCGGCAAGGACTACGGCATGGGCTCATCGCGTGACTGGGCCGCCAAGGGCACGCTGCTCCTGGGCGTCAAGGCCGTGATCAGCGAGAGTTTCGAGCGCATCCACCGCAGCAACCTGGTGGGCATGGGCGTGCTGCCGTTGAACTTTGTGAATGGCCAGAATGCCGCGTCGCTGGGGTTGACCGGCGAGGAGACCTTCGATGTTCACGTCCCCGTGAGCGCGGAAGGGTTGATCGAGCCGCGCTGCGAGATCAAGGTGACGGCGACCAAGCCGGATGGCAGCAAGGTGGATTTCACCACCCGCTGCCGCATCGATACGCCGGTGGAAAGCGAGTACTACCGCAACGGCGGCGTGCTGCACACCGTCCTCCGCCGCCTTCTGAACGAAAGCCGCAAGGGGGCCAGGCAGGCGGTTGGGGTTTAAAACACCAGAATTCATTTCCCAATAAGCTGTGAACACTTGCACACCCTCGCATGCGTGCCGGGGTGTTTCTTTGCATGGCAACCGCATGCTCTCAGACCTCCTCAACCCCTCAGAGATCAAGCCGCCGGAGTTCCGCTGCGCGCACTGCGGCGGCGAACTGGAGATCTACAACGACCCCAAGACCAACTCCCTCACCCGGCATCGCCGCCGTGCCTTGATGAAATGCACGCAATGCGGCGAATTGCGGGTGACCGCCGATCCGATCTTTGAGAAGAAACGCCACCGCATCGCCCGCATCATCGCATGGGTGGGCGCCACTCTCTTCCTCGTTGTGGAAATCGTCACCGAGTACATGCGGTTCACCGAGGATCCACTTTCGGTGCCATGGTTCATACAAGGACTTATGACTCTGATTTGCGCGGCACTCGCGGGCCTTGTGTGCATGTCCACAGCACAAGTCATTCTGCCCGGAAAGCCCAACGAACGCTTCGGCTCCGCACTTTCCGGGTTGTTGGTGCTCGCGCTATTGCTGTGGTTTCTGTGGATGCTGCACAAAACCCCTGGCATGTTGTCGTCGAGAAAGATGCACAGCGAACCCGCTTCGACATCGCCCTGACCGAACTAGGGATGATTGAACTTCGATTCCCGCTCGACTCACCCGCATTACGCGTCTAGACTCTGCTCGGATGTAGCTCTGGCTGGCCGGCTGACACCGGATTTTCCGCAGAGACGTCCATTCATGACTGACATTCAGTCTTTCGCGGCATCGGTCCAGAACTTTCTGGATGCGATGGAACGGTCAGCACCCGTCAAGCCCACGTCTGTGCCGTGGGTATACAAAGCACTGCGCGATCACCTCCAGGCAGAACCGGAATCTCTTCCAATTCTCAGCTTTGCGCTGGAAACCTACGAACACCCCAACTTAGAAATGGCGTTGCAGGAGTGGTTCGCGGAGATCGCGTCCAGCGGCGGAGCGGTTCATGTTGAAGGCATCGCATCCAGCGAATCTTGGGTGCATCCTTCGCTCACTTCGCTGGCAAAAGGGAGCTATTGCTTTGGCAAAGCACCAATCGAGCGCACTCGATTTGCCGTGCCTGGACGCGATGGAGTGATGGTTGGATCAAACGCCCTATACCTCGTGTCAATCGATCATGAGAGATACGCCCTTATGGTGACAATCGCGGATCACGGCAGTGTGCTGCTGTTGCAAATCATCGGCACAACTCATGATTCCTGCCAACAACATATTGACCAGCTGCAGGAACGCGCGAATCGATTGAACATCTATCGCGGCCAGATGCTGACAGTTGGATGTAAAAGCGTCACCTTCGCCTCATTGCCGCCCATCCATCGCGATCAGATTATTCTGCCACAGCACACCCTCGAACTGATTGATCGGCAGACCATCGCCTTCTCAGCCGCAGCAGAACGCCTGAAGGCATCAGGCATGCACCTTAAGCGAGGCATTCTGTTATATGGCCCACCCGGCACCGGCAAGACGCTCACATCGATGTATCTGGCCAGCCGGATGCCCGGACGCACCATCATTCTATGTGCCGGGCTCGATTACGCTGCGGTGTCGCGTGCGTGCGATTTGGCGCGGGAACTAGCGCCTTCGACAGTCATCCTGGAAGATGTTGATCTCATCGCCCAAGATCGATCCAACAGCCAGTGTGCATCGATGCTGCATGAACTGATGAATCAGATGGATGGTCTGCACGCAGATTGCGATGTGCTGTTTGTGCTAACCACCAATCGCCCCGCGGCGATTGAGCAGGCCATCTCGTCACGCCCTGGTCGGATTGATCAGGCGATCGAGGTCCCTCACCCGGATGCCGAATGCCGCCGGCGACTGCTCACGCTGTACTCAGCACAGGTGCGAACAGCGTTGGTTGATCTGCAAACCCACGTCGCACGCACCGAAGGCGTGAGCGCCACGTTCATGCGAGAGCTGGTGCGACGCGCGTGCCTGATCTGCTATGCAGGCGGCCCGGACGACACTGTGCGAGATGAACACATCAGCCAAGCCATCGACGAGATGCGCGGTGATATCTTGCAATCGCGGCCAACCGCGCACAGCGGAGCAGACCCGAGGGTCACGGATCACGATTTGGCACTCGCGGCCACCTCGCCGTTGAACACGAATGACCTCGCAACATCGAGATCCGACTGATACGTCACACTCGCGCGAATTGGCGGCATTGACACATGCAACGCAGTGAGCCCGGATACCCCGGGCTCACTTTTTGACTTACTGAAACCTAATCTCGCACAGACACGCTATTCGATCGTGCAACCGTGTGCTCATCGCGAAGATTCGCCGGCTCACTTTATTCTCCATCGCTTCGCGGCATATTCCTGTTGTGCGCGTTCACGCTCCTCGCTGGTCAGCGATCGCCAGTGATCAAAGTACGCCTTGCGCGCCGCGCGGCATTCCGAACAGTATTGCACACGCACCCTCTCAGGAGGTCCAGGCGGCACCATACAACCTCCATAGCTCTCGCCGACATTGGGAAACTCTCGCAGCCCAGTCTCAAAATAGTCCGGCGGCCAGCGATAAAGACCATACGCGGTCCGTACTTCTTCGTGCTGCAGCTCGCCTCCATGCACTTGGCAGTAGCTCCTGCAACCACCCAACAACAGAACCGCCGCGCTACTCGCAGCACACATGGCGATCATTTGCATGACTCGCATGATTCCTCCCTCAGGTATCCCATTTCCTTTCCCATTCCCATTCCCTCGTTCTGCAGATCAGCAAACTTGTAACGCCCTTGCCGCCAAAGACTGAGAAACTCCTCACGCGTTGCAACACATGTCGGGCAAATAGTCAACGTCACATACGCTGGCTCATACGGAACATCGCAACCGCCAAAGCCACCACGACCATGATGAGGAAAGTACCGCGATTCGCAGGCGTGAGTCACCATCGGCCAATCGCGCAGGCCGAATTGGATCTCGGTCTTCTTGGTCACCAACCGATCACCATGCACGCGACAGGTACAACCAACCAAACCGCCAGCGGCGAATGCTATCGCAAGCACAGCATACGTCGCCAAAGTGCTCACATGTGATCGCATTCGCATTCTTCAATACTACCAGATGGCACAACACGCAATCGCCGCTGATTCTCTGATGTTTTGGCGGCACTTGAAACCAATCTCATCAGGAGCGTACGCTCGCATCGTTCATGATTGAGCCCTGTTCCGCTCCCGGCAACCGCGAACTCCCCCTTACTCTCACTCATGCCCACGCCTCTCATCACTTCCATCCCCGTCGCCTGGGGCGAAATGGACGCCCTCAACCACGTCAACAACGTGGCGTACTTCCGCTATCTGGAGACCGCCCGCGTCGAGTTCATCCGCTCGATGGGGGTCGATGTTTCCGATCGAGCCAAGGGTGTCGGCTTCATCCTCCAGCATGCAGAGTGTCGCTTTCGCCGCCCGGTGGTCTTTCCCGACGCACTCAGCATCGCCACGACCGTGCTGAACGTCGAAGCCGACCGTTTCACCCTCGAACACACCCTCACCAGCACCGCCCAATCTCAGGTCGTCGCCATCGGCAAGAGCACCATCGTCACCTACGACTATCCCAATGCTCAGAAGATGAACATTCCGGATGTTCTGGCCGCGCAACTGAACGCCGCCCGAAACCCGGGCAGCGCTCAGTGAATGACAAATCTGGTGTGTCTCATGGCTTGGGCTTGTTCGCTTCAGCCGGTGAATCACTGGTCGGACTGGGGGCCGCCGACTCCGCACGCGGCATGAACGCAATCCGCTCCTTCCCATACTCAAAGACCAGCGTGTACCGCTTCAGCAATCCGGCGCCGATGTTGCCGGCCTTGCTCGCCTCGGCGAACACGCCTTTGGCCTCCGTGGCGAATTCGACCGGCAGGTTCTCGATCTTGACGCCGCCAAGCTCGATCCACTTGAGAGTGCCCCGACGCGCGGCGACAAACCCGCCCACTCCGCCCAGCTTGGCCTCCTGCGTCTCACGCCCGTCCAGCAGCTTCCACTTCTCCACCGCCGGCTGATGAAACGTGATCTGGCTGTTGGCCCCGGTATCCAGTCGGAACAGCCCATCCTTATCCTCGAATCGGGCATGCACGCTGGGAATGCGATCCGAGACGATCAGCTTGCTCCACTTCATCCCTTCGGGCAGTGCATACGTCGCCGGATCATGAATCGCAATCCGCGGCGTCCCCAGATCCAGCTCCACCACCGACGGTGTGAACACGCCGTACCCAAGCACACCGGCGATCTCCTCCTTCAGAAACTGCTTGAGGAACGACAGATCGGTCGCCATGATGGCATGATCTTCCAGAACCAGCGACCCAATCTCCACGCGCGCGGCAGAGTAGAGCTTGTTCTTTACCGCACCGCCCACGCCTGTGGAGTCGATCTCTCCCTCGGGCTTGAGCGCATAGCGCTCCACATGCGGCGTCGACACCACGCAGATCCCCGCACCAGAATCGAAAATGAACCACCCATCGTCCACACCGTTGATCCGCGGCTTCACCAGCAGATGACCGGTCGGGGCCCGCTTGATCTCCAGCGGCTTTGCCGCGGCAGAGGTGAAACTCGCTGTGCCGCGCGCCAATACCGCCTCTGAAGGATCTGCCCCGGGCTGTGTGCCCTGAAATGCGGCATGAGCGAAAGCGTTCGCCGCGATCGCGGCGGAAGCCAGGAACGCACACGTGCGTGAACGAGATGACATGGTGATACTCCTTGATTGGCTTGATCGGGTTACTTGATAGCGGGTGCGAGTGCGAATGCCAGCGCGATGGGGGCGGCGCCGCGGCGTTCTTTGCCGCTGGAAATCAATTCAGAAATCGCCGCAAGCTGGTGATTTAGGCGCTGCAACTCCGATGGCGTGAGCCAACCGCGGGCCCGCAGCACCCACAGTTGCCGAGCTGGCCCGGAGACCGTGGTGCCTACCGATGAAAGCCCGCGCTTCACATCGCGGCGGGCCAGCCGCAGCAGACTGTCAGCGATTGGGCCCACCTGGCGCTGCCGCGTTCTCGGTTCCGTGTCATAACTCAAGCGCAGCCGCCTGGCGGGAAGGGCGTACAGCGCGGCTTTGTCACGGCCATCTCCCTCCGCCCCCACTGTCTTGATGAGCCCGACACGCTGCAGCGCGCGAACGTGAAAATACAACGACGCGGCAGGGCGGCCCAGGCGGTCGGCAAGCGAGGCGATGGTGCACGGGGCCAGCGATTCCATGACGTCCACCACCTCCTGTCTGATCGCTGATCGCAAGGCCTTGAACTGCCGGGGATCAGCGATCTCGTAGTAGTCTTGGGACTTTGCGTTTGTCCGTTTCACTTTTTGCATATTATAAAATGATAGACCGCACCCCACTCCCACGCTTTCCTTGATGTCTGGTCAATTCACCTTGATTTCCAGGATGCCGCTGGAGAACCCTTCCCGCTGCTTGATGCGGATGCGAATCGCTTGCGTCTGAACCGGCTGAATCGACCGTGCGTCCCAGTTGTCCTTCCTTCCAGGGCCCGCAACATCTCCACATGCGTCAATCCACCTGCCATCTTTCCCACGCACCTGGATCGTCCACTCCGCTGGCGTTCGGCATGCACCAGCGCCGGCATCATCGAACCAGTACACGCTCACACTGCTCACCTTGCGCGAGTTGAAAAACCTGGCCTCCACCCACTCCTCTGTTCCCTTATGCGGCCAGAATGTCAGCCGCGGAATGCTCTGGTCGCCTGACGATCCCGGTTCCTGCCCATCCGCCACCGCGTCTGCAGAATCACGGCTCCACACATGCGATGCTGTGATCTCAATACCCTTCGACCGCGGCAAGGCGAATACTCCATCCGCAAACCACACCGCCATCCGCGCCGATCCGTGATTCGCCCACGTGAAATATGGACGCATCCTCATCTCAATCTGTTTGCCATCCGGACCTGCCTGATACAGCACATCATCGCGCTGCGTCAGAAGTGCATGACCACAATCCGAAGCACCCACCATCAACTCTGGCACACCGTCGGAATCCAGCACAACCGTGGACTCTCGCACACTCGTCAGCGCGACACGACAGAGATCTTCTGGTGACTGAGCCCTCTGATCCGAGTTTCGAACAATCTCCGCCGCGTACACCAGCGGCCCGCGCATGATGGCCGCCATCCCCGCCAACTGCTTGGCACGCGGATCCGCATACACGCGGCGAACGTCCATAGGTAACGCGAACGCGACCTCATGCTCTCCGGGCTTGATCTCCATTTCCGCGTAGCCGCTATCCCCACACTCCGGCAACCCCGCTACCTTCTTCCCCGCCGGACAGCGAATCGCCAGGGTGATGGGCCGCGTGCCGGAGTGGCGAATCTTCAGCTTCACCGCGCCGTCATATGGATACTCCGTCTCCTGCTCCACGCGCAGCGGCTGCCCATCCACCACGCATTCCATCGTGGAAATTGCAAAGAGGTTCACATACAGCTTCGAACCCCGCACCGCATAGCACCGCCCAGCCAATGACCCGAAGAACCGCAGCACATTGGGCGGGCAGCACGCGCAACTGAACCATTCACGCCTCGCCTCTGCGCCGCGGCTCGCCAGCGGATTGACATAAAAGAACTTCTCTCCATCCAGCGACACTCCCGCCAATGCCGCATTGAACAGCGTCCGTTCAAACTGATCAAAGTACTTGGCCTCTCCATGCAATTCAAACATGCGCTGGGCCCACAGGCACACCCCAATCGAAGCGCACGTCTCCTGATACGCCGAATGGGTGGGAATGTCATACGGCGTCGTGAACCCCTCATTGTGTGCGCTGGGTCCGATGCCGCCGGTCACGAACATCCGCCGTCCTGTGATGTCATCCCACAAGCTGTCCAGCGCTGTGACATACTTTCCCTTGCCACGCACGGCCAGATCAGTCATCGCGCAGTACAAATACACCGCCCGCACCGCATGCCCCGCCGCTTCCATTTGCTCCGCGGCAGGAACATGATCTTGCGCATATTCACCCGCCGGCGGATGCTCTTTTCCATCCAGCGTCCGCCGCGGCCTGCCCCGCAGTTCGATCAGCTTTTCAGCCGTCGCCAGGTACTTCCCATCCTGCTTGGCCTCTTTCGGCAGCGCATCCTGCAAACGAATCAGAGCCAGCTCCACCTCTTGATGCCCCGGCGGCACTGAAAAGCCCTTCTCATACACATCAACCACAAAGTCCGCCGCACGAATCGCCACATCCAGCAGCGTCCGCTTCCCCGTCGCCTGGAAATGCGCCACCCCCGCCTCAATCAAGTGCCCGATGCAATACGTCTCGTGGTCATTCCCTTCGTTGGTCAGGCGGTTCTCGACACCCTTCTTCAATGTGAAATACGTGTTGATGTACCCATCCGGATACTGCGCTGCCGCGATCCGCGCGATCAATCCATCCAGATCCTTCTCAAGCGTCGCCCGCTCCGCGGCATCCTCCGTGGTCGCCACCAGATAGCACCACCCCTCCACCATCTTGTACACATCCGAGTCATTGAACAGCAATCCCTGAAACTCCCCCGGCTCCTTCTCGCCCCGGATCTTCGCCGCCGCGCGATCAAAGTTGGCAAGCCGCCCAGTGATCTCACATTGATGCCGATTCGCCTTCAGTGTCCCCTTACGAATCGCTTCCAGCCGCTCACCCCAGAATGAACCCGGCGTGAACTTCACCGCACGATAATCCAAAGGTCGAATTTCCGTTGCCGCGTCAAGCTCGGTCATGACCAACCGCCTGTGCTCAACACTCTCAGCGCCAGCCACTGATTGCCCGACGATCCCAATCACAGCACTCACTGCAAGAGTCAGAGACATGATGAAGCAGATGCGGCGACGTGTACGCGATTTCATCCCCACAAGGTACCACATCTGCCATGCCGCGATCCTCGCCCGATCGATACCATTGGCGGCGTGCTGCTTCTCTTCTGCATTCTCGTTTTCACTTGGCTGGAAGGGTTTGCCCTCCCGCCGCATCTGCACGAGGCCTGGTCGCTCATCCGCCACACCGCCCCCGCCAACACCCTCTATCAGCACCGCCCCACCACCATCGTCTTTCCCGATGCCGCGCAACCAGCTCTCACAGCCACCTGCCAAGCCGACTGCAGCGGCCTCACCAACTCCCTCCTCACCCACGCCTACAACCTCAAAGACACCCAACTCTCCGCTCTGCTCCGTGCCAAGCGCCCCCTGGCCCGACACTACTTCTCCGCGATCCTCAACGAACGCGGCTTTGCCCGCATCCGCCGCGCCACCGACATCCATCCGGGCGACCTTATCGCCATTCGCTACGAACCCGGCGCTTCCAACACCGGCCATGTCATGATCGCCGCGTCCCGCGCTGTGTGGAGGCAAGTTCCCTCCAAACGCGCAATCGCCACCACTCCGCCCCGCTACGCCTGGCACGTCCTCATCATCGACTCCTCCAGCGGCAATCGCGGCACGGGTGACTTGCGTTACCCGGGCCTCGATCCCCAAACCGGCAAACTCCTGCCGCAAACCCTCACCGGCCTCGGCGTCGGCTGGTACACGCTGCCTACGCAAGGCGAAACATCTGCAAGCGATGTTCCTTCCGATCCTCAACTGCTGGGGCCGGAATCCACTCCCGCTCCTAAGCGTCCCCTCGTGATCGGTCGCGTGAACCCCAGATCGTTTGCCGCATCAAACGCACCCGGCCAGATCGACGACACCTCACAATCGCAACACGATTGACAACCAATTGGATTCTTCAACCACATGACGCACACTGTCACTCGCCAAATGCCACAGTTCTTGCTCAGTATCTGTGGTGCTTTAGTCCTGATCCTCACTGGCTGCGCACTCATTCCCGTAGATTCACGCCACAATCACGCACATTCTCCTCCTCCACCACAGTCTCTTGTCTCACAACTCGAACGTGATGTTCGCACCCTCGCCGGCGACATCGGCCCACGCAATACCAAACGCCCTCTCGCCCTCAAAGCCGCGGAGAATCACATCGCCGCGTCTTTGGCTCGCATGGGCTACCAAGTGCAGTGGCAGTCCTACTTCGTTGGCGATGTCGAGTGCTCTAACCTCATTGCGGAAAAGCGCGGCACAACACTTCCAAATGAGATCGTCATCGTCGGAGCACACTACGACTCCGTCGATCATCGCGGCAAGGTCACCCCCGGTGCCGATGACAACGCCAGTGGATGCGCGGGCACCCTCGCCCTCGCTCGTGATTTGTTCAACACCTCAAACTCGCGCACCATCCGCTTTGTCTTCTTTACCAACGAAGAGCCGCCCCACTTCTGGACCGATGCCATGGGCTCGCTCGTCTACGCCCGCGCCTGCAAAGACCGCTCTGACAACATCGTCGCCATGATCTCGCTGGAGATGATCGGCTACTTCCGCGATGACAAAGGTTCACAGAGCTATCCGCCCCTCGTCGGCCTCTCCATGCCCAGCGAAGGCAACTTCATCGCCTTCGTCAGTTTCGCTACCGCCGAACCTCTCGTCAATCGCTGCGTCGAAACCTTCAAATCCAACACCGATTTCCCAGTCGCGGGCGCGGCTATGCCCACCCTCGTCCCTCGCATCGGTTCCAGCGATCACTGGAGCTTCTGGAAGCAGGGCTATCCGTCACTCATGGTCACAGACACTGCAATCAACCGCAATCGAAACTATCACACCATGGACGACACGCCAGACACGCTCGATTACCACTGCATGGCCCGCGTCGTCGAAGGCACCAAAGCCGTTTTGCTCGACCTGGCCAATAACCCGCTTTCCTGGGGCACACCTGCAACCCCCGCCACCAATCCCCAATAACCCTTTCGAACCCACATGCCTTCCGAAGCATCTATCCCCGCCGAGTCCGCGCAAACTGCATCCATTCCATCCAAGCCCCTCCGCCCCCTGCACATCCGCCTCCTCCTGAGCATCCTCCGCGTGTCACTCATCGTCGCCATCATCCTCTTCATCGCCCGCACCACCGGCCTTGCCGAGTCTCTCACCTTCTTTCACCCCGGCCATCCCAACTACATCACCCCCGCCGGATATCAGGACATCTCCTTCCAAACCTCCGACGGCCTCACACTCCGTGGCTGGTTTATCCCCGCACGCACCCTCGACGCAAAAACTCCTCGCCCCACTGTCATCCACTTCCACGGCAACGAAGGCAACGTCAGCCAGCACATCGGCTTCTCCGAAACCCTCCCCGATTCTGGCATCAGCGTCCTCATCTTCGACTACCGCTCGTACGGCAAATCCGACAATGGTGGCCGCCTCCTCACCCGCGATGAACTCCTCGAAGACTCCCGCGCTGCCCTCGCGTATCTCCGCACCCGTGCCGATGTCGATCAATCCCGCATCGGTTTCCTCGGCGTCTCCCTTGGCGGCGTCTACGCCTCCGCACTCGCCGCCGAACATCCCGATATCAAATCCTGCGCCCTCATCGCCGCCTTCAGTTCCTGGCAAGGTGTCGGTTGGGATCACGCTCGCAAGCTCGCCCCCGTCCTCCTCTCCAAGGGGCTCGACCCCCGCGTCCTCCTCGCCAACTACGGCAAACGCCCTCTCCTCTTCATCCATGGCTCCGATGATCGCGTGGTTCATCCTCGTCACACCACCATCAACGCTGATGCCGCCCGCGCTAGCGGCAGCACCGTCCAGATCATCAACGTCCCCGGCGCAGGTCACAACGATGTCCTCTGGGTCCAGCCCAATACCCAGGATCAACTCGCCGATTTCTTCAAGGCCACGCTCACCAAGTGAATCTTCAATCCGCCAGAGATACTCTTCACCATGACCAAGGGCCAACATCTCACTAAGCATCAGCAGGGCATCGTCAATCGCTACTACGCGAACCTCGACACCATCACCCTCACCAAGCTGCAGGAACTCGTTACCGAAATCTACCTCGCCTCCAACGACAAGGCCCGCGCCAAACTCTGGGAACGCGTCGACACCGCCCTCGCAAAAACCGATCTAGACGCCCTGACCCGCACCAAGATCATGAACCAGCGCGATGTCAAAGCCCTCGCCGAACTGGTGCAAGCACTCTCAAAGAAATAGCTCTTCTCACGCCCTCTTCTTCATATACAAATGCGCTGCGGTCGTCCCATAGATATGTGTCTCCGGACCAATCGCTCCCGCCATCTCCAATGACGGTGCCACTGCCGGTGCTCCGGTCGGTGACTGATCAGCCGCTGCCGCAGCTCTTTCCGCCGCGCGATTCTCGAGTGCCGCCTCATCCGCCGCATCCAGCGCATCCAGTTCCTCATCGCTCAATGACGACAGGTCCAGATCCTCGCCGCGCTTCCTCAGATCCTCTACCGGCACATCGTTCGGCGTTCCCAACCGCTTCACACCCTTGCCGACCCGCATCGCCCGCGCCTCACGCTCCAAGTCCTGCATCTTCCATCGCGGCTCGCGCTTGGGCTTGCTCTTCTTGGGCCGCTCTTCCACCGCTTCCGGCTCCTGCTCCAAAAAAAATGGATACGGCGTACGCAGCACCAGGTACCCATCATCCGCCAGCAACTTGATCAGCGCCTCCGCCTGCGCTTTCACCCGCGCCCACCCCAGCTCCTGCCTTACCAACGGATACGGCGGATCCATCAAGATCAACGTCGCCGGACGCGGACACCGCGCCAGCGCTCCCGCCCCCAGTGCATCCCCTTCAAAAATCTCGCTCTTCTCTGTGCCATTGATCGTCGCGATGTTCTGCGCCAGCACCCTGGCCATCGCCCGGTCGCGCTCCACAAACACCACTTTGCTCGCGCCGCGGCTCAACGCCTCCAACCCAAAGCACCCCGTCCCCGCAAACACATCAAAGACCTGCGCCCCCTTCACATGCCCCCGGAAAAGCCCGAAAAGCGACTCGCGCACGCGGCTCGGCATCGGGCGTGTCTCTGCCTCCTCAGGCGGAGAAAGCAGCCGCCGACCTCGATATTCACCCGCAATGATCCTCATATCAGGCATGTGGCCGCATTGTAGAAGCCGCACGCCGCAGGTCAGGTTTTTAGCCGCCAATCAAAAACAACAAACCCGCGGATGTTTCAATCTCGCGGGCTTGCTCCCTCTTGTTTGGTTGTCGCCGACCCTCACGTCCACAGGGCATCGACGTTGTACTTGGTGACCTGGGGCTTGTCGACACCCGTCACCACGCTCCAGAATGGTTCACCATCTGCATCGGGTGCCCAGACGTTGAACTGGCTGGAGGGATCCTCGGCATACAGGTCAAGCAGCGATGATCCGACAAAGATGCTGCGGTGCAGCAGCAGCAGGTCGTCACTCGCAAACTCGGCTTCAGCGCCGACCCCGATGATCGCATCCACAAGCCGACCGAAGAGTGCGCGGTTGGCTCGCAGCAGCACATCAGCATCGTGCCAGATGTAGTAACGGAATTTGCTCGGAGTTCTCACGGCCGTAGCCGCTCGATTCCGCAAAAGACTCACAATTCCCGATGTCCCATCCACGCGTCGCATCAACGCTGGCCCAGGCAGACACCGTTCCAATTGCGAACAAAATGACTCGAGATCAGTGATGTACTGACCGTACAAATTGCACACCTCGGTATCCCGTTGACGTTGCAGAAACATCGCGATCGAGGAGGCAAACTCCACTCGTCGACGCGGAAACTCTGAAAACGCCACCAAGTGCGACTCGTCCAGCAACTGCACCGTTTCCGGTTGCCAGTCTGTCGCCTGTAAAGGAAGCCCGGAATGTTTCGGAAGCGCACTCATAGCATCCGGCCCGCACCACAGGGACGTTCCTTCACCACCTGTTTTGCTTGGCCGGATACCCCCCGGACAAGATTGCCGGGCACCACTCCGGCAAAGACCCCAATTTTGGAATCTCCAATAGAAATATGCCACAGGATTGCGCGTTTGCCAGAGAACCGGCCGCACAATCGGAAAATCTTTCAGAAAGTTGCAACCGACAGATTACCGGACATTCTCTCTGGACTTTCGACTGGTACAAACACCAGACGTTCCCGCCGCTCATTGCCGGCTTGGCAGTCGCTTCTCTCCACTGCCCGCAACCTCCGGACGATGACTTGACGCCACCACCGCGTTGTTTCGGCCATCATCCGTTATCCGATAACTCATCCCCATCGTCGCCTCGGGCTCACCCAACATCTGCTTGCTCGCCCATTCCACACCTTGCATCAGCGTGTGGTCCGTGTTCGCCACCTCGTACTTCCACAATCCAAATCTGCCGCGGCTGGTAATCCTCCGGCTCTCCAACCAGGGAATCACCTGCTCCAGAATCTCATCCCGATCCACCGTCGGCGTGGGATACGCGTAGTCCGCGTAGTAATGCCACTTGGACACGATGTCCTTGGTCTCGTCGCGGCTGATCATTCCCGAGTTGATCAACCCCTCAATCGTCTCATCCACAATCGTCGCCGCGTTCACCGGCTTGAACTCACTCACCGACGTCTCACACAAGAGTGAGTAATAGCGATCCTTGTCCGGCGTCATGAACGGCGAATAGTTCGACAGATACGTGACCCGGTAGAACGGACAGTTCGACTCGGGGTAGTACATCCAACTCTTGGTGCTCGGGCACGGCCTCTTGATGCCGATCCCCACCATGTGCCCGCCCGAGTGCCGCAATCGCGCTGCCGCCGCGCGAATCTCCGCCGGCACATTCCCCGTCAACACCTTTGTACACAGCACATCCAGAGGCATCGTGGAAATCAGCCGATCAAATTGCTCCACCGTTCCATCCGCAAATCGCGCCACCCGCGCATCCACATCGATCTCGCGAATCGCTGTATTCAGGCGAATGTGCCCATCCAGCACCGGCCCGAATCGACGATAAAACTCCCCCGTACCTCCCTTGAGAGGAAACTTGAACTGATTGTTCGGCCCCCACCCGAAATCATCGCGCTGCAGCACCACGTTCTTCAGCGCCCGGTCCACATCGATCACCGCCACACGCTCGCCGATCCACTGCTTGTTCATCATCTCCGGCGGATGCGCCCACACCTTGAAGTTGTACGGACGCATGAAGTGCTTGGCGATCCCCTCACCGAAAATCGCATCGATGAACTCACCGAAGTTCTGCGCCGCCTTGTGACCATCTTTCACCGCCTGCGCCTTGATCAATCCCGACAGGCACTCATAGCACTCCTGTGGCGGCAGATAGCGAATGTTGTTCTGAAATGGATACGGCACCCATCGCTCAAACATCCGCACCCACGATTCACGGTTGTTGAGCGTGAAATCCTGCCCCATCAGTTTCTCAAACACCTCGTCGTAATACTTGTAGTGGCTGAACATCACGTGGCCGCCGATGTCCCACGTGAACCCTTGCTCATCCAGAAACGAGTGCGACAGGCCGCCGATGTAGGGATGCCGCTCATACACCATGAAATCACGATGCCCCAGCTCCTTTAGCCGGTAAGCCGCGCCCAATCCCGTCGGCCCCGAACCGACAATCACCACCCGTCCCAATGAAGTCGATCCACCAATTGCATCCGACATCCAACATGCCCCTTTCAGTCCACGCGCCACTCCGCTGCCCTGCCGACCTCATATAGGGTTTTCACCCTACCAAAACCGCACTCGGCAACTATCAACTAGGGCCAATACCTCATTCCAGCGGCCCCTTTTATAGGGCACGGGTGAATTTGGCCGAAGAGCATGCCGCGGGCAATGCGTGCGCCCCACTCATGCAAAGGAAGTTTATGACCACGCAAACCAATCTTCACGCCGTCTGCACTCTGACCGAAACATTGTGCGGCCTCCCGGCCGTCGCCACCCTGGATTGGTGCGACCGCGCCGCCCAGGCATTTGCCGAGCTCGCCAAATCGGAAACCAACGCCAACACCGCCGCGACCATCGTCGTGGCCTCGCTGGCCGCCGATGGCTCCCTTTCCGAAATCGAATCCACCGGTGTGGGCGTCGCTGGCATGAACATGCGCGAATCCGCACTGGCCGAACTGCGCTGCCGCCTCGATCGGGCCAGCGAACTGGGCTCCACGGTGCCGGGCGTGAACTTTGATGCTGGCCTGGTCGTCAAGGCCACTGTCAATACAAGCGTCGCATCACCCCTGCCGGTGCTCGATGGCATGCACGGCATGCCCGCACTCATCGGCATCGTCAGCGTCTCGACCAGCGATGCCTCCCGCGTCATGATCGTCTCCGTCGCCCCGTCAGGCACCATGACCCCGGAGATCATGGACACCATTTCCACCTCCATGCGGGCTCTGCTTCCGGTGCTCGCACGCCGCGCCATGGTGGCCATCGGCACCTCGCGTGGCCAACGCGGCGGCTGGATCAGCCCGCGTGAGCAGATGGTCCTCGAGCAGCTCATCCTGGGCAAGAGCGTCCGCCAGATCGCCGACGATCTGGGCCGCAGCCCCCACACCGTCCACGATCACGTCAAGGCCCTGCACAAGAAGCTGAACGCCAGCAGCCGGGGCGAGCTGGTGGCCCGCGCCCTTGGATACCTCTCCGAGTGCTCGGGCATCCGCCACACCAAACCCGGCAGCGAAATCGAGGCGGGCAACAATGCCACGCCAGCCGCTGCCAAACCGATGATTGGACAGCAGGCCCGCCGCGTGGCCTGAACCGATTGCGCCACACTGGAAAATGAACAAGCCCCGGGCAGAACCCGGGGCTTTGTGTTTTCTGAGATTCAATTCAAACCATTCAGCAACCTGCGGCGAAGGCAGCCACGAAGTCGAGGTAGTCAAAGAGGTCGATCACGGTGTCGCCGTTGTAGTCCGAAGTCGGCGCGTTGGCGGCAAAGTCGGCAACGAAATCGAGGTAGTCAAAGAAGTCGAGCACGGTGTCGCCGTTGTAGTCGGCAGGGCAGCCGCACACAGTCGATTGAACGAGACAGCGATAGCGAGCTGGACAGGGCACTCCAGAAAACGCGCTGGTGGCGACAAACGCGCGATACACGCCGGGATTCAAGACCAGATTAATCTCGCCGACCGTGCACGCGGGAATAGTCACCGTACCGAGCGAAGTGGTGGGACACGCGTCAGACAGGATGTTGATCTGAGTACTGGCTTCTCCGATTGCGGCAAACCGCACAGCGCCGCGCTGGCGAATCGAGAAGGTATACCAATCGGTGTCGCGTGTGCCGGAGCCGAAGGTGCCATACGTACCCGCCATGACCTGGTTGCAGTTGATGCGACTGAACACAGGCAGCGTCGAATTGCAACCACCATTGAAGTTGTCAATCGGCTGACCCGTGAAACACGTTGCCTCACCTTCGATCGAATCGCCCGCAATCGGTGGAACGGAACAGCACGCCGTTGTTGTCAATGTCGCGCGATAGCGTGAACCGCAGGGAATTCCTGAGAAGACAGAGGTTCCGACCCAGGCGCGGTACGTTCCTGCCGGCAAGTTGTTGACTGTGAGCGTGATAGGCGTGCAGGCGTTTCCGGAGATGGTCCCAAGTGATGCCGTCGGGCAGAGGTCGTTGAAGATAAAGAGCGTGGTTGGTGCCTCGCCAACGCATGTCCATGTCACATTGGAAGTCTGTGCGAGTGTGAATGTGAACCAATCCGTGTCACGGTTCTGCACTCCGGCTGAAGAAAGGAACGTGCCGTAGCGGCCAGCAATAGTCTGGCCGCAGGCAACAGAGCCGAAGACGTTGGGGGACGAGTTGCACCCACCGTTGGTGGCATCGATGTATCCATTGGCACAATCCGGCTCATTCTCCAACGTGTCACCGGGCTGAGGAACCGTCTGGCAGCATGTGGAAACATTGAGCGTGGCGCGATACTTCGAACCGCAGGGAATGCCACTGAATGCAGTGGTAGCGACAAAGACGTAGTAGGTTCCTGCCGGCAGGGCACTCACTGAAAGCGTGGCCGGCGTGCACGCGGCGGCGGAAGCAGAGTTGCGAACAGATGCCGGGCACACTCCGTTCAACAGAAGCAACTGAGTCGGCGCCTCACCGGTGACCGTCCACGTGATGTCGGAGGTCTGGGTGATGGTGAAGGAATACCAGTCGGTGTCGCGGATGGCGCCGCCAGTGGAAGTGAGATACGTGCCGTACGTGCCGGCCACGGTCTGACCGCATGAAAGGGGCTTGAACACGTTTGGTGAAGAATTGCATCCGCCGTTGTTGGCGTCGACGTAGCCAGTGAAGCAGGTTGGCTCATTCTCAAGCACGTCGCCGGGCTGCGCATCGGTGACGCAGCACGGAGTTCCAGTCAGCGTCGCGCGATAACGCGATCCGCAGGGGACTCCTGCGAACGCGTCCGTACCCACAAAGAGGTAGTAATCACCAGCCGCAAGATTGGCCGTCACAGTCGCGGCTTCGCACGGATTCGCAGCAACGGTCGCGACAGTCGTGGTTGGACAAGTTGCCGAGAGAATGAAGACTCGGGTGCGTGCCGCACCGACTGCGGACCATGTCACCGTTGTAGCGACTGGCAGCGAGAGACGATACCAATCGGTATCGCGGAAGGCGGCACCGGCAGAACTGAGATACGTGCCGTATGTACCGCACACGGAATCGCCACACTGCAGACGAGCACCAAAGACATTCGGGCTGGAATTGCAGCCGCCATTGGTGACATCGATATAGCCGTCGGCGCACAGGGGCTCATTCTCAAAGATCGAACCGGCGATGCAATCTGTGCATGCCGCGGGATCCACATTGCCCCCGTTGCCGGGGTCCTCAACTCCCCACGGCGGAATCACGCCTGGCATGGCTGGTTCACCGACTGGCGGCATTGGGGGCTGCCAACCCGGAGGCGCAGCCGCGCCGAGGAATGAAGAAAGATCACCGACTGGGCTCACCATCGGACCCGCATTCGGATCTTCGCTGTGAGATGTCGAAGCGTGAAGGTCTCCGGGCGGAGTGATCATCGGAAAGTTCGGCACAACCATGTCACTAGGGACGGGTGCGGCGAATCCGTCGGGAAGCTCTGCAGCCCACTGCGGCACAGTGGGAAGCTGCGCGGGCTGAGTCACTGACGACGCGGGTTGTGCCGCGGCAGATGACGCTCGCGGCGGTGCGGACGTACTGATGGCGGCGAGACCGCCGACGGCCATGGTCAAGGCACACAAACGCATTAACATGATTCACCCCGCACTGCTAGTTCGGCGGCACCAGCGCACACACCGGGCCGGTCCTCCGAATGGGTTTTGGTTGATCCTACCAGCGGCTGTTGTCGTCATGATGACGATTGGATAAGAATGTTCTGAAAAATCAATACACACAGAGTGCGAACGAAGCGCGCGCTGCAACCTCCCCAACATGTGATCGCGCCAAGCAATGTACCGGGCAGGCGGCGCCGTTATTCCCAATGATTCAGCATCCCCCGGCAAATGCTGCAACAAAGTCGAGATAGTCAAAGAAATCGATCACCGTATCGCCGTTGAAATCGGAGCTGGGTTCATTGGCGGCGAAGGCGGCAACGAAGTCGAGGTAATCAAAGAAATCCAGAACGGTGTCGCCATTGAAATCGGCAGCGCATCCCATGGAAACAACGGAGACATTGTCAAAGCCACCGATGCTGCCTGCGGTCGCGCCACCGACAAAGCAGCGGATCGATGGGGGCAGAGGCAAAGTGCTGGATGAGCCGCCGGTGACGTACCAATCGAGCGTTGCAGTATTTGTGACTGAAGTGGCGAGATTGGTGACGCTGACTGATGTGATGCGGTTGGTGGAGAAATCAACAGTGGTTGAGATGCGATACCACTGATTGAATGTCAGGTTGGACCACTCGGCGCCGGGGCTCTGGTTCACGAACGCTGTTCCAGCAGAATCCCAGATGTTGTATTCAATCTTCCATCCTGCTGAGGGGTTGTTCACATCCACAAAATTGCAGAGAGCGATGAACTGTTTGAAGCCCGTCGTCAGTGTCGGGTGATTGAGAGAGAAGCTGGAGAGATTTGGCGTGACGGGGGTGACGCCGTCGTAATTGCAGGCGTAGTCAAAGGTGAGTGTCCACGTCGTTGCGGTAGAGAAATCAAAGTCGCGCTGGGCGCGAGCGAGAGCAGTGCCACCATCGCTGCGACCACCCAGGAACTGCGCACCACCGGCGGGGTTGGCTGTGAGGCCGCGAACATTGTCGGTGTAGGTGTAGATGAATTGACCGATGGTGCCGGCGACGCCGGGGGTGTACCACCCTTGCTGCCCGTTGGCATCGACGCCGCTGGCTGAGCCCGTGAACGCGGGCGACTCGAAATCAGCGGTGAGTTGGGCGTGCGAGAACGACGCGGCAACACCGATTGAACCGACGACGACGAGAAGCGAGCGATTCATGTGAGGCCTCCGTGTGTTGAACTCTCCCATCAATGTGACACACAAGGGCAAGGAAGCACCCTGCCACGATGTGGGCAGTATGGCGCGCGGCAGAGACGAACACAAGCGAGAATCGGGAATTGGATCAGGAATGTGGGTTGGTGTTCAGCATCCGTTCGCAAAGTCGGCGACGAAATCGAGGTAATCGAAGAAGTCGATGACGGTGTCGGCGTTGAAATCCGCAGCTGGTTCGTTGGCGGCGAAGGCGGAGACGAAGTCGAGGTAGTCGAAGAAATCGAGGACTGTGTCGGCGTTGAAGTCGGCAGGGCACGGCGGCGGAGCGATGGTGATGGTGGCAGGAAGCGAAGTGACGCTGCCGCAGGTGTTGGAGAAGGTGGCGGTGTAGGAGCCAGCATCGGAGGGCTGGAAGTTGGAGATGTAGAGGGATGCGGGCGTGCCGTTGGTGATGGAACCCATCGAGCCGGCTGCGCCGACGACTGTGCCGCCACCGGGTGAAGCACCGCCCGGACCGTTGGTGATGTTGATGCCGTTGCGCTGCCATTGGATGGAGACGGAAGCGGAACCCGATGCAAGCGAGGCGGTCAAAACAAGAGTGTCGCCGGTAGAGATGGAGCGGGTTTGCGGTTGATCCGTGATCGTGGGCGGAACCGGAGTGGCCCAGCGAGCAATGTAAGGTGCAACCACTTGACCGGCGGTCAAGAAACGGCCTGCAACCACCAAATCCCCATTCGGCATCATCGCGAGAGCGTTGACCACTGGAGTTGTCACCCCACCAACTCCTGCACTCAAAGAAGACCAACCACCAGCACCAGAGCCTTCCCATCTCGCGATGTAGTTCGCGGGCACGCCTCCGGCGTTTCGAAAGCTGCCGCCGGCGAATACAATGCCATTCGGCATCGCGACCAGCGATCGAACGGCACTATTCACTCCCGTTCCCATTGGCAACCAAGCTGATCCATTCCAACGCGCGATGTTTCTGGCGTTTGCATTTCCACCCGCACTCGTGAATACCCCGCCAGCTATTACATCTCCATTTGGCAGCGCTGTGATTGCCAATATGCCGGGATTTGAACTTGCAGCCACACCTGTTCCCAAGGGCATCCACACAGATCCGTTCCATCTCGCAATGCCATTGACAACTGTTTCGCCGGAGAAAGTAAAAATACCACCCGCGATTAAATCACCGTTGGGAAGCAAGTGCAAAGCAAGTACGTCGCTGTTCAACCCGGGTGGAAAGGGAACCCAAGCTGATTGATTCCAGCGGGCGATGTTGCCGAACACAAAGGGGCCTTCAACCGCCAAATTTCCGCCCGCAATGAAATTACCGTCAGAGAGAGCCAGGAGAGCGGAAACACCAGAGCCATTGGTCAGATTGTTGGTACCGATAGCGGACCATGCGGAGCCATTCCATCGCGCAATACTACCCCACGCGTTGACGCCGCCAATATTGTTGATCCGTCTTCCGCCAACCACGATGTCGCCATTCGTCAATGAGACGACGGAAGTCATTTCGTTATTTGTGGATTCGGCGACCCCTGATCCCAACGCGGTCCAATGCCCGCCATCAGAATCGGGATGCCACCGGGCAATACGCGATGCGTTCACTCCTCCGACAGATGTAAAGTACCCTACCGCAGCAAGTCCGCCATCTGGCAATACGGTTACAGCCGAGACGGCGTTATTCGCGCCGGTTCCAAGAGCGAACCACTCGCCGCTGCGCCAACAAGCGACTGTGCATGCAGCTTTAGCGCCACTTCGGGTAAAGTCACCTGCCGCAATCAATCGGCCATCTGGCAACTCTACAAGTGAATTCACGCGGTTGTTTACGCCTGATCCTACGGCTGACCACGAACTTCCATTCCATTTGGCCAAATTGTTGACCTGCATGCCAAGCAGCGTGTCAAAGTCTCCTCCGATAACGATGTCATCGTTCGCGAGCACCTTCACCGCTTTGACATCCATGTACGTCACGTCAGACAAGGCCGACCAATCTGTCCCATTCCAGATCGCCACGTGCGACGCATTCACCTCTCCGGCAGTATCAAAAGAACCGACCGCCACCACATGTCCTTGAGCATTCATGGCCATGTCGTAGACCCAACCGTCGATACCGCCGCCTACTTCAGACCAACTCACACCGTTCCAGCGAGCGATGCCGCGTGCGGGTACGCCCCCGATGTTGTCAATCAGACCAGCAGCGATCAGATCTCCATTGGGAAGCACGAGAAGGGCGCTGATGTAACCACTGAAATCGGCCCCCAATGGCGACCAACTTCCGGTTGACTCGTTCCATCGCATGACACGAAATGTGAGCGCGCCCATAGGAGGGGTGTATTCTGCCGCGGCGATCAAATCACCGTTGGGCATCACAGCCAAACTAGTCACATCCCCAGTCTGATTGCCCACGCCTGAGCCCAAAGCGGACCACGATGAACCGTTCCAACGAGCGACATTGAGGGCGGGCACTCCACCGGCAGTTGTAAACCTTCCTCCTGCGACCAAATCTCCATTGGGAAGAGCGACTACGGCGGAAATCAGAGATGGCACACCTGAGCCAAATGCGGACCATTCTCCTGTGTGGATGTCATATGCAGCGATGCTGTTGGCCTGCACCGTTCCCGCGATCGAAAAGACGCCGGCAAGAACCAGTTTCGGGGAGTGCGGTCCAGGCCCATCGCGATCCCACACCATGGAGTCCATCACATAGCCGTTTGTACCTGGGAATGAGCTCGTGCTGGGATCAAACGGCTGCCACACGGGATCACACTGCGCACTCGCACGCGGCGTGGCGAACGCAAAGACAAAGACGGCTGCGCAAAGGGCGAGCGCGAGCCGCCAGAGGTTGGAGAATTGCTTGATTGAGACCATATGTACACCTCACGAATAATTACCGATCTATAACCGTACGGATTGGTTGGGTATAAAGTTCGGGTAGTTTCAACATTGTAAAGAAAAACCCCGGCCCTGCAAGGGTCGGGGTTCGGTTATCAGGTGTAGCTGTTGACAGGTGCCGGGCAAAAGCTGGCTTTGGCGAACCGCAAGGCCGTTTTTATCCGTCCTTGAGCTTCTTCTCGAGATCTGCATCGAGGGCCTTCTTCTGGAAGAGCTCATCCCAGATGGGCTTGGCAACGCCCTGGAAGTGCTTGAGGAGGCCAGTCTCAAAGGCGCGGACGTTGGCGACCGGGACATCATCCAAGAAGCCCTGCGTGCCGGCGTACATCGAGATGGTCTGATCGGTGACGGTGAAGGGGGTGTACTGACCCTGCTTCAAGAGCTCCACCATGCGGCGGCCACGATCGAGCTGACGCTGAGTGGCCTTGTCGAGCTCGGTGCCGAGCTGAGCGAAGGCCTCGAGCTCGCGAGCGGCGGCAAGGTCGAGACGGAGCGAGCCGGAGAGCTTCTTCATGGCCTTGATCTGGGCGTTACCACCCACGCGGCTCACGGAGATACCCACGTTGACGGCGGGGCGGACACCGGAGAAGAAGAGTTCGGGTTCGAGGTAGATCTGACC
>CAYTYD010000014.1:0-15706 GCA_964441555.1 uncultured Phycisphaeraceae bacterium
CACCATCTGAGAGCGCAGGTCGAAATGCTGTTCGCGGAGTTTCTTCAACTCCTCATTCAGCACCTTATCTGACATGGCCCGAAGTTCCTTCATATCCATTGCTGCACCTATCTCGAACAGACTCTCATGTGAGAATCGTGGGTTTCCTCATTTAACTCAGACGCTGACGCGGCGACCGACCATGCGGCTCTTGACCGGAATCTTCATCGCGGCGCGGTAGAGAGCGGCCTTGGCGGACGCTTCCGACACACCGGCGATCTCGAAGAGGATCGTGCCCTTCTTCACGCGAGCTGCCCAGTATTCAACTTCGGCCTTACCGGTACCCATTCGGGTTTCCAGCGGCTTCTTGCTGATGGGCTTGTCGGGGAAGACGCGGATGAAGAACTTGCCTTCACGCTTGAGGAAGTGCTGAGCCGCGATGCGGGCAGCGTCGATCTGCTGTGCGGAAACCCAAAGGGTGTCCATCGACTGCAGGCCGTAGTCACCGAAAGCAACATAGTTGCCCTTGGTGGCCTTGCGGTCGCGCACGCGACGCTGCTCCTTGCGATACTTCACTCTCTTTGGCATCATCGCCATGAGTCAATCTCCAGTTCAACCCAATCCCAATTCAATCCAACCCGAACACATTTCATTCACATTCAGCTGATTGACACAAGCAATCAGCGGCGACCACGGGCGCGAGCCCGGCCACCTGCGGCATCTGATTCTTCTTCGGTGCGCTGGCGGGTGTAGAGACCCTTGTAGATCCACACCTGAACACCAATCACGCCGTAGGGGCAGTATGCCTGGGCAAAGCCGTAGTCGATCTGCGCCTGCAGGGTCGAGAGAGGAAGGGAGCCAAGCTTGACATCCAGGGTGCGGCTCATTTCCGCGCCACCCAGACGACCAGCAAGCTGAATCTTCACACCCTTGCCGCCCGCCGCGAGAACCGCTTCGGACTTCATCTTGATGACGCGGCGGAACTGCGCACGCTTGGCGAGCTGTTCGGCGACGCCTTCAGCGATGAGCTGAGCATCCATATCAGGGTTCTTGATTTCGATGATGGAGATGGCGACCTTGCGGGCCGTCATCAGCTGCAGTTCCTCGGTGAGGCGCTCGATCTCGGCACCCTTGGGGCCGATGACCAGACCGGGGCGGGCCGTCTTGATGACGACCTTAAGCTCTTCACGCGTGCGCTCGATGTGGATGTCCGAGACCGCAGCGAAGGGGGGCTTGCGGTTCAAACGCTTATCGAGGTACGAGCGGATCTTCTGGTCTTCGACAAGCAACTCGCCGAAGAGAGCCTTGGGGGCATACCAGCGTGAGCGGTGAGCTTCGGTGATGCCGAGGCGGAAACCAAATGGTTGAGTCTTCTGTCCCATGGGTGTTTCGCGGCTTTAGCGGCCGGCCTTCTCCTCGACGCCGATGGTGATGTGTGAGAAACGCTTGATGATGCTGTGAGCGCGACCGCGGTCCTTGGGCTGGAAGCGCTTCATGCGGGGGCCTTCGTCGACGCGGCTTTCCACCACGACGAGTTGAGTGACATCGGCGTCGGCCTGCTCAGCGTCGGCGATGGCGGCGTTGAGCGCCTTCTTGACGTTGATCGCAGCGGACTTTGTAGTGAACGTGAGCATGTTGAGGGCCACGTCGACCTTCTTGCCACGAATCATGTCCACCAGCAGCTTGGCCTTGCGGGGGCTGCCGCGGTGATTACGGAGATTGGTGGTGAAGCGGCAGATGTCCTTGGGAGCGACACCCAGGGCTGCGGCCAACTTGCGGACATCCTCAGCGCGGGCGCGAGGATGATCGCGGTCGTTGAACCAGTTGTTGATCGCCGACATGGCTTTGTCGCCCTTGACGTTGACGCGCTCGATGGCAGCGGCGAGCTGCTCGCGCGAAACGCCCTTGGCTTCGGAGATCTTCTTGAGTGCACTGCCACGCAGTTTCATGGCTTACGTCCCTTCGTACCTTGCCAGTCAGAGCTGGCAGGTGGTGATTGCGGTTGATGCGGATCGACGATTACTTCTTGGCGGGTGCCCCGGCAGGAGCCTTGGCATCGCCGGCCTCGAGGCCTTCCTTCTTGTTGGTGTGTCCCTTGAACGTGCGGGTGATGCTGAATTCACCCAGCTTGTGCCCCACCATGTCTTCAGTGACGAAGACTTCGATGAAGTTCTTGCCGTTGTGCACCTTGAAGGTGTGGCCGACGAACTCAGGAACGATCGTGCAGGAGCGTGCCCAGGTCTTAATCGCTTCCTTGCGGCGCGAATCGGCCTGCTTCTCCACCTTGCGGTAGACGCTCTCGACGACGTAGGGACCTTTCTTCAGACTGCGGCTCATGCGTTATCTTCCTGGCAGAGACTGTTGATCTCGTTGGGTGATCCTGATGGCGATGGAATTACTTGACCTGGCCGTAGCGTGTGCTCATGCGGCGACGGATGATGAGCTTGCTGGAGGCCTTGTTCTTGTTGCGGGTACGACCGCCCTTGGCTTCCACACCGGTGGGGCCGACGGGAGGACGATTGCCCTTGCTGCGACCCGAACCACCGCCCAGGGGGTGGGCATGGTGGCTCTTGGCCATACCACGAGTGATCGGGCGACGCCCCTTCAAACGAGTCAACCCCGCCTTGCCCAACTGACGCAGGGCATGATCGGGGTTGTCGACCTGGCCGATAGTGGCCATGCACTCGAGGTGCACCTTGCGGGTTTCGCCGCTGGGGAGGATCAGGGTGGCGTAATCGCCTTCCTTGTTGGAAAGCTTGGCGTAGGTGCCAGCACCGCGGCACATCGCCGCGCCTTTGCCCAAGGACATCTCAACGCAGTGCACGTCAAGACCGGCGGGGATGTAACGCAAGGGCATGGCATTGCCGACATCGGGCTCGATCGCCTTATCGTCGGAAGCAAGCACCTTCCGGCCAGCCTTGAGGCCAGCGGGAGCGATGATGTAACGCTTCACGCCGTCGGTGTACTGAAGCAGAGCAATGTGGGCGGAGCGGTTGGGGTCGTACTCGATGCCCACAACGGTCGCTTCGATGCCGACGCGGTCGCGACGGCGGAAGTCAATGAGGCGGTACATCTGCTTGACACCGCCGCCAATACCGCGGCTGGTGATCTTGCCCTGATTGTTGCGACCACCTTTCTTGGGCTTGGGAGCCAAGAGGGATTTTTCGGGAGTGGTCTTGGTCACTTCCGCGTGCGCGTTGACGCTCGCGTTGCGGCGTCCTGCACTGGTCGGCTTGTAGATGCGAATCGGCATACTTCAGTCCTTTGCGGAAGTCGATCTCTCGAACTTCCGGAGAGTGCTCACTTGATTCAGAACAGTTCGATCGTGGCGTTACCCTTCAGCGTCACCGTGGCCTTCTTGACCTCGGTGCCCTTGAGCAGACCAAACTTGATCTGCTTGTTGGGGTACTTCTTGATGCTGGTCCAGATTCCGTCGACCTTGACGCCGTAAACCTCTTCGACGGCCTTCTTGATCTCGGTCTTGCTGGCACGCTTGTCAACGACAAACGCGTAACGCTTCTGCTCGTTCATTGCGAAGGTGGTCTTCTCAGTGAGGAGCGGCTTCTTGATGATGCTGTATGAGTCGATGTTGGCTGGCATGATTTATGCTCCGTCCTGATTGATCAGGCCTTCTTGGCTCCGGACTTGGAACCCGCGCTCTTCTTGGCGGCGGGCTTGCCATCCTTACCGGCGCGCTTGCGACCGCGCGGTGTGGAAGCGACTGGAGCAGCGACCTCGTTGGAGGCACCCAGCGGCTTGAGCTTGGCTTCCTTGTTGGTCTGGCTCCATGGACCAGCGAGCCATGCCTCGAGATCGGCCTTGCCGATGACGAGGAAACGGTGATTGAGCATGTTGAAGGCGGTGAGCTGATCGCAGCGAGTCAGAGAGACTTGCTCGACGTTGCGTGCAGCAAGCATCGCATTGCGGGCCTTTGCGCCGTCGATGGGAAGGGCAATCAAAGCACGCTTGTCGGCGACCTTGACGGCCTCGAGGAATGCCATGAAGTTCTTGGTCTTGGCTTCAGCCATTTCCAATGAGGAAATGACGCGAACCTCGTTGTCGACCAGCTTGGCGAGCAACGCATTCCGGTTGGCCTTACGGCGCATCTTCTTGGGGAGGTCGTTGCGGAAATCCTCACGGACCATCTTCTTGCTGTGGCCGTGGCCGCCGCCCTTGAACAGGTTGGCCTTGCGATCGCCGTGGCGAGCGTTACCAGTGCCCTTCTGCTTGTAGATCTTCTTAGTCGACCCTTCGGTCTCGTGGCGATTCTTGGTCTTGCTCGAGCCCTGGCGAGTGCTGTGGTGATAGTGCACATACGCCTGCTTGAGCAGGGGATAGTTGATTTCGGAACCCAGGGCGGCCTCGTCGATATTCATCGACCCGACCTCTTTGCCCTGCATATCAAGAACGGGAACCTTCATCCGTCGTCCTTTCCTGCGCCTGTGCTGATGCGACCTTCGTCGCTCAGCGTGCCTCATCCGGCCCTCTCCACTTGCGGGAGTTTCACTCGCGAAGCGGCACACGGGGTGCTGCTCGGGAGGGCTCGGGGTTGACTCGGCTGCCTGTGTCTTCTGAGGTCATCAGAAGGACACCGATTCACCCTTGTCGTCGCTCGGTGGTATCTGGCGTCGGGTTCTGGTCTTGCGACCATGTTCCCTTGCGTTCGACCTTCCGAGCACGCTGGTCGGAGGTGATCTCCAGCCAGCGTTGATTCATCCACTCGTTCTCAGTCCGATCACTCTTCCTGAGATCACCCTTCGCAACACGCGAGGGGTCGAGATTATTACCACCTTCACCGACTGTTTCCAGTCAGTCACCGAACATCAGCACCCGATTTGAGTGATTGATGTCCGAATCGATTACTTCTTGCCCGCGGCCTTGGCTGCCTTGGACTTGTACAAACGCGTCGCCGGGCGGACCATCACGACGCCGTTATTGGCACCGGGAATCGCACCCTTGACCAGCAACAGACCCTTTTCCGCATCAATGCGAACCAAGGGAAGAGAGCGAGTCGTCACCTGGGCATCACCCATGTGGCCGGCCATGCGCTTGCCCTTGGCCAGACCGCCGCCGAAGCCGCGGTTGGAGCAGAGGGAGCCGATGGAGCCGGGGGAGCGGTGCTTACGCTCGGTACCGTGTGAGGCGTACTGACCCTTGAAGCCCCAACGCTTCATGACGCCTGCGAAACCCTTGCCCTTGCTGGTGCCGGTGACATCAACAAAGGGGACATCTTTGAGATTCTCGACTGTGAGGGCCTGACCGAGGGTGAAACCACCCAGTTCGCTGGCCTCAACGCGGAACTCGCGGTGCACTCGCTTGGGAGTGGTTCCCGCCTTGTGATCGTGAGCGATCATCGGGATCGTGCTATTACGGGGCTTCACCTCGTCAAAGCCGATCTGCACGGCGGAGTAGCCGTCCTTCTCCTCTGAGCGCAGCTGGGTGATCACGTTCTGACCAACCTGAACCACGGTCACCGGGAAAGAAACACCGTTCTCATAGACCCGGGTCATACCGATTTTGCGACCAAGAAGTGAAACACCAGCCATGACAACCTCGACATTCTTCTACTTGCCTGTTTGATCTTCCAACCGGAGTCAGAATCTCAAAGCGAATGTGCCAGAAAAGCCCAAACCACCTGTAAACACACGCGGCCGCTACGCGATTCGCAGCGGCCGTTGCCGATTGGCCTTATCAGGCCTTGATCTTGATGAACACGCCAGCGGGAACGACGAGGCGATTGAGGGCCTCGACGGTACGAGCGTTGGGCTCGAAGATGTCGATGATCCGCTTATGAGTACGGATCTCGAACTGTTCGCGGCTCTTTTTGTCAATGAAGGGAGAGCGCAGAACCGTGTACCGCTCGATACGAGTCGGCAGCGGCACCGGGCCGCTCACTTTCGCGTTGGTGCGCTTGGCGTGTTCCACGATCTCCTTGGCTGAAGAGTCCAGAGCCAGGTGGTCGTACGCTTCCATCCGAATTCTGATTCGTTGACCCGTCATCGTGACCGCCATCTTGAGTTGCCAAAGGACCGGAACTGATGCCGCGTCGGGCGGTACCAATCCCGTGGCCGATGTCTCGGCCGGAATTGCTCAACTTGTGTCGGAGCCCACCAGCTCCACCACATCCATCCGGAGCGCATACACGAACGTGCACGCGCAGCCGCAAGGGGGAGAAGAATAGCCCCCCCTGCCGCTATGTCAATCAAGTTCTTTTGCCAAACCTGAACCCAAAGGCAGGTTGTCGGTCAAAACTGCCGTCAAGCCGACTCTTCAAGAGTCCCGTCGCCAGCCGATCTACTCTTTACAGGACCCTTGCGGCCAATTCCACAATCTCCAATCATGCCAGGGAAAACCCTATGAGACTGATTGCATTCATTTCGATCCCACTCCTTTTGCTGGCAGCATCTGCCGCCGCGCAGACGATGCCCGCGAACACAAATCGTCCTAAGGAGCCCAAGCAAACACCTGCCCCAGCGACCCAACCAAGCAACACAAGCCCGGCTGGATCCGGCCCAAGCAAACAGGATCCAGTTGTTGCAAATCTTGGCATCGAGTTCTCGGACTCATATTTGAAAATCGACTCGGTGGGGATGTTGATGCGGCTGCCGGTGGGCGTGCGGTCCGAACTGGGAACGGGAGCGGATATCTCAGCAGCGACGATCGCTTCGGAAGATCGCACGTGGATGGTTCAGATCGAATCGCCTCGAACGAGCCGCGTTGGCGTGAATTTGAAAGAAGCGGCGGACGCACTAATCGAGCAGCTGATTGCAGCGTCACCAGCAATCTTGGATTCCAAAGACAAGCAAGTCGTAGGCTTCCGGGGCAAATTGATCGAGCGGCAGGACAATCTGGTCCTGCCCGGCGGCACTGCGGTTCGCTTCTACATCGAATCCCAAGTGACCGATGTGGAAGACGCGATCGCTAAGAAGGTCACTGATGAAGCGATGCACGAGCCGGAGACCGGCAAGCAGTATTCGCAAGGATCTGTCGTCGTTCGCGGGTTCACGCTCTTTCAGCCCAGCCCCGAACGATTTGTGATCATCGATTTTCGCACTCCGGCGAAGGCATTCGCCAAAACCCGCGTTCCATATGAGGCGATGGTGAGCACAGCTCAATTCGCTGATGTCGCGACACTCTCAACCGGTCGCAAGACCGCGATCGAAACGACGATGGCTCTTTTGAGGCGAACAACACCAGAAGACCTCAAACAGCTTGTGGAGCGGCCTGAACGCTGGCAGCGGCTGTACATCCCAGGAAAGACCGGTGCGAAGGCCGATGACATTGAGGTTGGTTATCGGCGCGTGCGATCTTCAGTCGGCAAACGCGGCCAGCTTGATCCGACTCGCGATGCCAAGAGCTACACCAAGGTTGAGCAGGAAGAGGGATTGATCTTTCAGATGGATGCTCGCGCCTTGGACTTTGACCGTTTTGGCCTGGATGCCAAGGTCAAGCAGATCATCGATTCGCAATCGGTGTACTTCATGTCTGCGGATCGTCAGAGCGAAGCGTGGAGCAATCGCACTGCGGTGAAGGGCTCCAAGAGCACCAGTCAGTTGACCGAACTGGGCGCACGCAATGGCACAGACATGACCGTGAGTGTGACGGGAACTGCCGATTCCGCAAGCATGCGACCCATGATCCGTGGTGATCTGGCTTCCAGCGGTTACCTTTCACAATTGGAAACCCGGCTTTTCCCGCAGCTTTTGATTCGCGCCAAGTTACCCTCAGAATTTGGCGCGTATTGCTGGAACAGCTCAGCGCAGGCAATCACGCTGCGTCGCGACACGTTGGAACAGCCAGCAGATCAACCAGGCATGTGGAAGCTCACCACCAAGCAAACTGAAGATGCCGACCCGGAGGTTGCATACTACAACGCCAAAGGCGAGCTGATGCGCATCGAGCTTCGTCGCCGCGGCAGCAATCCCAACGAAGTGGTCGATCCGATGATCTGGGAGCCGATTACGCTTGAGCAACTCGCACAACTGTGGCGTTCCAAAGGTCTGCCCATGGACTGAGGCAAGAAAGCAATCATGCTCTCGATCGGGGACATCGTTTCGCCATTTTCGCTTATCGATCAGCACGGTGATCACCGCAGCAGTGAAGAATTGTCGCGCAGCGGTTGGATGCTGGTGTATTTCTACCCTGCTGATTCCACACCCCTGTGCACTGCACAGGCATGCATGGGGCGAGATCATCAGACCGAACTACTCTCTGCAGGCGTGTCTCTCGTCGGAATCAGCCGGCAGGACCAGGAGTCCAAACGGAAGTTCGCCGACCAGCACAAGCTGCAATTTGTGTTGCTGGCCGACACCGACAGAGTTGTGCAGCGTCAATTCGGCGTGCTTGCACTCGGAGGGCTGGTCACGCGGCGAGTGTCCTTCCTGGTGCAACGCGAAGCCGATGGCCGATTGATCATTCGCGATCGCCACGAATCGAACTTTGCGTTGGCCGGACACGCTGACTTTGTGAATCGCGCTTTGCAGCGCGTCCGCGAAGCCGCGGTCAAGCTAGCGGGTTCATGAAGAGACCCGTTGCCAACTTGGGATAGAAGAATGTACTCTTCTGCGGCATCAACACGCCAGCGCGGCTGACATCGCGCACGGCTTCCAGCGGCGTGGGACGCACGATGACGGCGAGCTGAGCCCCCGTCGATCCGAAGACCTTGCCACCACCCGCGCCGGTTTCCTCACCCTTGGCAATCGCGGCCACTTCGGGAATGGTGTGGGGGAACGCCCATTTAACCTTCTCACCACCGTTCAGCTTTTTCTCACAAAGTTCTTCAACGAGCACGTACTGGGTGAACGCCACCACCAACTCACGCCAGGCCTTGGGCTTGTCGGCGAATCGTGCCGCGAGAGGGTCGGCGCTGGCGGGTCTGGCAACGAGTGCCTTGCCGGTCTTGACGTCAAAGATCCCGAATCGCATGGGACCAAAGTCGGACTTGGATTCGATAGCAGCTTCGATGGCTTCAAGCCCCCCACTCACGGGCGATGCCTCGATTTGCCCCTTGCAAGCCGCAAGGAATGCGTCGAGCGAGTAGTCCTTCATACCACCCAACACTCGATGTGTGGGCCAGATCACAAGTCCGGGATCGCTCATGCCGATCAACACCATCATGCTGCGACGAGCGGGATGATCAGCGGGCAGCGAGCCGGAGGCCTCCAGTTCCTTGAGGTAATTCAGACCGGTGGTGTAGCGGTGGTGTCCGTCGGCGATGAAGATGTCTTCGAAATCCAGGGCAGCCTGATACGCTCGAACGGTCGATGTGTCCTGAATGGTCCACACCTCGTGCAGCGTTCCATCGGCGGTGCGGGCGGTGAGATTTGGTCGGTGTTTTTCCATGACGTTGCGGACGATCTTGGTCGCAACGCCCTTCTCGTCTGCAAAGAGCCCGAAGATGGGAGACATCTGCGCCTTGGTGGCTCGCATCAGAGCAAGGCGATCTTCCTTTGGGCCGCTGAAGGTCTCTTCGTGAGGAAGGATGCCGCCACCCTTGCGTGGACCGAATGGAACAGCATCCACACAGCAGGTCATGCCGCTGCGTTGGATCATTTTTGATCCGTCGGCACTGCGAAAGGTCTGGCGATAGGCGTACATGCTGGGAAGCATGGACCGCTTGAGGACGCCCTGCGATTGCAGCTTGGAGTATGTCTCTGCTGCTGTCTGATAGGCAGCCGGTGGGCCGAGTTCCTTGGCCGGTGTGTGCGGCAGGTCGATAGCGACGATATTGCGAGCATCCTTGGCCAAAAGCGCGGCTTTACCGGAGGCATCCAACACGTCGTAGGGAGGGGCAACCAGCGCGGAAACATCAGCACCAGTGGAGAATTGAACTGCACGAAATGGGTAAACCTGCGGCATAGTGGAGTCAGGGTACTCCCGCTGATCCATCAGATGCAACACCGGGAAACAACACGGCCCCGGGACGAATCCCGAGGCCGTGTGAAGTGCGATGATCTGTCCGGCTCAACCGATCGTTAAAGAACGATCAGGCGCAGGACGAGAATGCCGCGACGAAATCGAGGTAATCGAAGAAGTCGATGACATTGTCACGGTTGTAGTCAGCGCGGGTGTCGTTGGCGGAGAAGCGGGCGACGAAGTCGAGGTAATCAAAGAAATCGACGACACCATCGGCGTTGAAATCGCCACCGCAGGGGGAGACGTTCAGCGTGATGAACTGATCACCAGCGATAGTGGAGAAATCAATCGTGCGGGGCTCGCCGAGGTTGCCAGTACCAGTGGGGAGGCCACCGATCACCTGGTTGCTGACGAAGTCATGGCCGCCAGCATTCACAAAGCCCGCAATCTTGATCGGTGAAATGCCGTCCCAGCCAAGCTCCCACAGAGAAACCTGAATTTCCAGGCCAGTTGTGACGTCCGCAGCGCCAGCAACACTGCTGCCTGTTACGCCAGCGATGTTGCTGTTGTCGATGGTGAGCTTGGTCATGCCAGCAACCGGTGCCGGGCTGGAGGGATTGTTGTAGACCTCAAGCTGGGCTTCGCGCGGCGAGTACTCGGTGAAGATATTGCCTTGCGTGTTGTCTTGAATGTCAAGACGGGGACCATCAAAGAGGATGGGATCATTGGTGGACTTGTTGCCGCCGTCGTACGCGCCGTAATCGATCTTGAAATTGTCGAGGTTGTACAAAGGACCATCGGTGCGCAATGTCGCGGCATTGGCAAAGACCTGCACGTTGGGGTTGGTGCCACCGTTAGTGAAGGCGATCCAGTGGTCGGGATTGAAGCCGCTATCCCACATGATGCCGTTGCCTTGGGACCCCGCACCCATGCGGTTCAGGCCGTTGAAGTCGATGTCGACGTTATCGCCGCGAAGTTGCTGCTGGCCGCCGGACGTCACATCGAAGAACAGGTCAATCTTGTTGTAGCTGGTCTGGAGATTGCCAGTGACAAGCACGGACAGAATCGCGCCATCTGCACGAGCGAAGACACCGTCGATTTCGCTGCCACCAGCGACGTTGCGATCACCGGCGGGAGGTGGGCACGGACCATCAACGCCAGCGGTATTGCTGTTGTTGATTTCGATCTCGATGCCGTTGGGGTTGTTGCCACCCGAAAGAGCCGGGCCAGCTCCATTCACGTGGCTGCCGAGGTAATACCCCTCGCCGGGGTCATTGGCATCGGGGCGCAGTCGGGCATAGTTCGCATAAATCGTTGTGTTGGGCGCATCTCCACCGTTGGTCATGTTGATGAAGTAGTCGGCCGCGAATCCGGAGTCGAATGTCAGACCGGGGCCTTCGGTGCCGGTGCCGAGGCGATTGAGACCGTTGAAGTCGACATCGGGGTTGTCACCCGCCATGGTCGATTGACCGCCAGCGATGGAGTCAATGAGGAGCGAGAGCTTGTTGAAGTTGCTCTGCATATTGCCCGTGATCATGACGTACAGGTCATTGCCAACGACCACCGCGTAGAGACCGTCGATTTCTGAACCGTTGGCGTTGGTCGTGCTTCCTGAGTCGCTGTTGCCAAAGCCGGTGCGGCAGGTTTGCGTGAAAAGAGCGGTGCCGTATGACGCATCCAGCGTTCCATCAACGGTCGGAGCTGTTCCGTTGGTGCCAATGCTGCCACGATATTGATTGCCAGCAATCGTGCTGAAATTGACGACGCGTGATTCGCCAAGATTGGCCGAGCCCGCAGCCAGACCACCGATGACCTGGTTCGACATGAAGCCGTACCCACCGTCGGTGATGAATCCGGCAATCTTGATGTCACCGATATTCGGGTTGCCGATCGCCGCCAGCGGGATCTTGAATTCGATGCCCGTCGTCACAGCTCCGGGATTGCCAACGTTGTTTTCATCACATGATCCGCCGGCGGTGTTGTCGCCGAAGGCGGTAGGAGTGTTCTGGACCCACTGGATTGCGCCGTACGAGGCGTCCTTGGCGCCATCAACCACGGGTTGAGCGGCGGCCATGCCGCAACACGAAACCAATCCCAGGATCGCCAAGCCGCGCGAGTTCGTCATATCACATCTCCTCATCATCGAGCGTGACCGCTCGGAATTTCAAATGGAGACCGGCGCGTTGAAAAACCCTTCGCGCGTGCGAAGTTCCGGTCTCGAACCGTTTTATCCTACTGCAACCTGCACGAATTGCGAACAGGTAAAGTCGCGATTCTGATCAATTTTGCGCTGTATGGGACCTGCGGAAATCCCCGGCACTAGGGAGAATCCCTTTTTCTAACCTAGCGTGAAACACTGTTTCATTGTGTTAAGGTGTCACCACTCTTGACGAGCTTGGAACCTTTGCTGTATCTTCACCCTAACAGATTGAGGGGACTTGCACGACGCAAAGCGCACTCCCGAATCTGGAAAGGCATTCACGATGGCAAGCGATCGACAGTTTGGGGATGGGTGCGACTCGCGCCCGGGTCTTCTCTTTCCACTCATTCGACCCAAGCGAGCATTTACGCTGATTGAGTTACTGGTCGTGATCGCCATCATCGCGCTCTTGATCGCCATCCTGCTTCCAGCTCTTGGCAAAGCCAGAGAGGCATCACGCAGCGCCAAATGTCTTGCCAACGTGCGTTCGACCACGCTGATCATGACGCTGTATGCCAACGACTGGAAGGGGTGGTATCCCCTCATGCCCATGACGTCGACGGGCAATAACAACTATTACGGCCTCGGCACCAATTCCTTTCTGGGGTCCGATCAGGATCTTCGCGGCGGATTGGCGGGCCTGTGGAGCTTGTTTCAAAAGGGTGACAACACAGATCGTGGCTATGGCGCCGGTTCAGCAGACCCCGACAACAACACATACGCCGATGGCGTGACCAAGCAGCCGGTGTTGCGGCCTTATACCGATTCGTGGGGTTTCCTCACGTGTCCGGCCGACAAGCTTGACTACTACTGGCGCAACATGGCGGACACGACCAACGCCATCCTCCCCACGACTCCTCGTAAGACTCCCAAAGCACCCGCGAACGAAGAAGAGGTCATCAGCTACAACATCAGCTATCTCTACATCGCTGGCCTGCGAACGGACGAACCGGGGATCGTCACATCGCCACCCATCTGGGCTGATGAATGCAACGACTACGACATCGGTACCCGTGCGTGGTACGGCGCGGGTTCCGGTGGTTCAGATCCCTTCGCTGGCAAATACAAGGGCGACGACAATCACGGCACTGCTGGTGCCAATCTCGGATTCACCGACGGTCACGCCGCCTTCAGCAAGGACAAGGTCTTTGACGTTTTCTTCAAGGCCTCTCTCCCCAACGATCCGGCACCGGCGACCAGCATCAACTGCACCAACCCCAATCGCAGCCGCAAAACGCGGACGCTGGATTAAGTGATGCGTCTGCACCGATTCGCACGCCAGTCGCTACACTCGACGCGGCGTAGCCGGTGATGATCTCGCATGCTCCCGGGCAGCCCTTCGCGGCTGCCCGTTTTCATGCCGCTAAGCACCGACATAGCCATCGTTTCTTTCTTCCACATCGATCCTCTTTGGCCATCTCGCCGGGAATTTTCGCTTGAGCACCGCACCAACCGCGCCGAACGCTGATGCCACCGCCAAAGGACCGGACTCGGGCTTGTTGTCGCGCCTTCTGCGGGTGCAGGAAATGGGCCTGGTGCTGGTCATTCTTGTGCTTGGTGCGTTGCTCACATTCTTTGGCGGAAGCAAGCTGAAGCCTTATGTGGTGTCTCTTCAAGGGGCTGCCTCCGGCGAATCCGTCGGCGGACACTTGATCATCAATGACCCATCGCAGCAAGTCGTCTCGCGGCTCGCTGAACTTTCCATCGCACCTGCACCGGCCATTGAATCCGTTCAGAACCAGTCGAGCGCCATCGAATCCATCGAAGTGCGATTTGCTTCACAAATGCCTCCGGACCAGCGAGTTGTGCTGTCTCGCTCAGCGGGTAAGGTGAGCGTGATTGGCATTTTCTCCATGATCACTCAGCAGCAGGATGCCGAGGGTCGTGTTTCACTTCGCGTCTTCCGTCCCGCCAGCAAATTCCTAGATCTGGAGAACATCGTCAGCGTTGCCAATGCCGCGTCGTACATTGCCATCATGGCAGTAGGAATGACCGCGATCATTGCCATGGGCGGCATCGATCTTTCGGTGGGCGCGATCTACGGACTCGCTGCAATCTGCGGGGCATGGGTGCTGAATCGCCACGGAGGCGGAGAGAATGGCACACTGGCGATGTCACTGCTTCTTGGTCTTGGCACCTGTTGCCTCGCGGGCGCGCTCCTTGGTGCAGTGAACGGCTCACTGATCGTGGGGCTCAAAGTTCACCCCTTCATCATCTCGTTGGGCGCGATGTCGGCGTACAAAGGCATCATGCTCTGCATCACCACGCAGAGCATCTCTTCCCTTCCGCCAGCATTTACGACCGGATTCTTCAAGCTCAATGTCGGCGGCATTTATCCACTGCCTCTGATCGTCATGGCCATCGTCGCCATCGGCGGCACTATTGTTCTGCGCGCCCTGGTGCTTGGCCGCCATGTCCTAGCCATTGGTGGCAATGAAACCGCGGCACGTTACGCAGGCATTCCCGTCGATCGTGTGAAGATCATCGCCTACGCCCTCTTGGGCATGCTCGCGGGGCTTTCGGCATGCGTTTCCATCGGGTATTTCGGTGCCGCCAGTCCTGACAGCGGCAGTGGGTACGAGCTCAAAGTCATCACCGCAGCGGTCATTGGTGGTGCTTCACTCTCTGGTGGTCGTGGATCTGCCATCGGTGCAGTGCTGGGCGCCATTGTCGTGCAACTCATCGACAATGGCATGCTCATCCTGCAGATCAATCAGAATTACACCCAGATCGTCATGGGCGTCGCCATCGTCGCGGCGGTCGTGCTCGATCAGGCCAAAGGACGTCTCAATACACGCGGACGATGAACCCAGATCGGGTACGATTTCGCGTACAACGTTTACCCCCCTTCCGGAGAATGATCAAATGAAACGACTGAACACCATGTGGCTCACCGGACTACTCGCCATGGGCGCGATGGGTCTGGTTGCTGGTTGCGAAAAACCCCAATCAGCCCCCTCCACTCCTGCTGCTCCTGCTAGCGCACCTTCGTCTGCCAAGGCACCTGAGCCCGCACCAGCACCCACTGCCGCGATGGCTCCGGCTGCGACGCCGTCTGACAAGCCAGCCGACAAGCCGGCTGCGGCACCCGCCGCGGGCAAAGGCAAGAAGTACACCATTGGCGTGATCGCAAAGAGCCAGAGCAACCCCGTCTTTGTCGCAGCACACACTGGCGCGGTCGCCGCGGCAAAGGACCTCTCGGCCAAGTACGGCATTGAAGTCACCATCGACTGGCGCACTCCCGCGAATGAGGATGCTCAGCAGCAGGCCCAGTATCTGGAACAGCTCGTCTCCACCGGCGTTAGCGGCATTTCCCTTTCCTGCACCGATGCCAAGGTACTCACCGCCGCGATCAACAGCGCGGCTGACAAGGGCGTTCCCACGATCACCTTCGATTCCGATGCGCCGGACTCCAAGCGCATCGCCTACTACGGCATGGATGATTACGACTGCGGCAAGCAGTTGATGATCGAGTTGAGCAAGCAACTCAATGGCAAGGGCACGATCGCCATCCTTGGCGGCAATCAAAACGCTCCCAATCTCCAGAAGCGCATTCAGGGCGCCAAGGACGAGATGAAGAATCACGCTGGCATCAAGCTCAAGGATGCCTATTACCACGGCGAGACCGCACCCGAAGCCGTCGCCAAGATCGAGCAGGTGCAGGGCGCCAAT
>CAYTYD010000014.1:15716-17856 GCA_964441555.1 uncultured Phycisphaeraceae bacterium
TCCTGACATTGCTGGCTGGCTGATGGTCGGTGGCTGGCCTCTTTTCACTGAAAATGCCCTCGACAAGATTTCACCAGCCAAGGTGGTCAGTGTCGACACGCTGCCTCAAGAACTCAATTACGTCAAGAAGGGTCAGGTTCAGGTGCTCCTCGGCCAGAAGTGCTACGGCTGGGGCTATGAAACCGTCACCATGCTGGTGGAGAAGCTCCACAACAACAAGACCCCGAAGGTGATCAACAGCTTCGTCCCCGATCGTGTCACCAAGGACAACGTCGCCGAGTTCTACGGCCTATGGGACACTTGGCTCGGCAAGAACGCCAGTAAGTAATGCCGTTCACACACCGCTTCGCCATCGGGAAACCGGTGGCGAGCGATTCGCAACTGCATGAATTCACCGATCTCGCCATCCTCCGCGCCTGCAACATCGTCCGCTTCCGCGGCGGACGTTCTGATCGCTTCCGGCATCAGTAAGCGCTTTGGCGTGACCCAGGCGCTGGACAACGTGACAGTCTCGTTTCGCGCTGGCGAGGTGCACGCCTTGATGGGAGAAAATGGCGCAGGCAAAAGTACGCTGGGCAAGGTTATTTCCGGTTTGCACCGCCAGGATTCGGGCGAAATCACCATCGCAGGCCGCACCCTGACGCCGGGCTCGCTTGACGACGCTTTCCGAGCTGGCATTCGAATTGTCCATCAGGAGCTGGCTCAGTGCCCAAATCTCACCGTCGCCGAAAATCTCTCGCTGCACCACATTCCGAGAAACCGTGCGGGCTGTGTTGATTACGCCGCGATGAACTCGCGAGCCGAGCGGCTCGTGCACGCCCTGGACAATGGCATTGATGTTCGCGCTGAACTTGGCACGCTCACAGCAGGCCGACGCCAGATCGTGCAGATCGCCAGCTCTCTCGACACGGCGGTTCCGGCGGACGCCTCTCCTCCGCGTGTAATCGTCTTTGATGAGCCGACCAGTTCGCTCTCGCTACATGAAACTTCGCGCCTGTTGCAGATTATCCGCAAACTCGCCGCGGATGGCATGACTTGCATCTACGTCAGCCACCGCATGAGCGAGATCTTTGAAGTGTGCGATCGGGTCAGTGTTCTGCGCGATGGTAAGTTTGTCGCGACCAATGTCATCAAGGAGATTAACGAACCCATTCTCGTCGAGCAGATGATCGGTCGGCGTATTGAGGCGGCCGCAAAACGCACGCCCCCGCAACAAGGACCCACACCGGCGCTCTGCGTCACTGGCCTTTCCTCTCCTGGCAAACTTCAGAAGGTGAACTTTGAAGTTCACTCGGGCGAGATTCTGGGTGTCGGAGGATTGGTTGGCTCGGGTCGGAGCGAACTACTCGATGCCGTTTTCGGGCTTGATCGAGCAGCTTCCGGTAACATTTCAGTTAATGGCAAGACAGTGCAGCCATCCGGCCCGCGTGCATCCATGAGCGCAGGAATGGGATATGTCCCGGAAGATCGACGCCTGCAGGGGCTCTTCTTCGAGCTAGGCATCGACGAGAACATCGTCCTCCCCTTCATGCGCCGCCTCGCGGGAGCACTGGGAATGCGTCGATTCAGTTCTGAGCGTTCACTCGTTTCAGGCAAGATGTCCGAGTTCAGGGTCAAAGCCGCTTCGGCCGCCTCGCGCCCCGGTGAGCTTTCTGGAGGCAATCAGCAGAAACTCCTTCTTGCCCGTTGGATGGGGCGGGATACCAAGGTCCTGCTCCTCGATGAACCAACGCGTGGCATCGACATTGGCACCAAGTCCGAAGTCTACAAACTCATTCGTGCCGCCGCCGATTCTGGCGTTGCAGTGGTCGTTGTGTCCAGCGAAATGCCCGAACTGCTCGCACTCTCTGATCGACTGATCGTCATGAATCAGGGACTGGTCGGTGGAGAGCTTCGTGGCGACGACATGACCCAGACCAACATTCTGCGGCTGGCCACGCAAGGCCACTGAAGCAGGCCAGCGTTCAAAGTAGAAAGTGAAAAGAAGAAAGGCCGAACCTCGACGGCTCGGCCTTGTGCTCTCACTTTCTACTTCTCACATTCGAGAATCCACTATTTGACATCAACCACAATCTCGTCTCCATCCATAGCCTGACCGTACACCTCGCGATCGGGCAGCATGATTCTCGCCACCACGCGG
>CAYTYD010000014.1:17866-24213 GCA_964441555.1 uncultured Phycisphaeraceae bacterium
AACTTTCCATTGGGAACGAGCTTGACCAAGTCGCCACCAAGATTGGTGACCTTGACGCGAACCTTGTCGCCATCGCGGGCCGCGTCGTATCGGATGTACCGATACAGATTGTGCGTCTTGTCGGCGTATCCGTCACCAGCATCAGAGTACATCGTGCCGGTGGCTTTGCCCTCGCTGTCAAGGCAGATCAGCAATTCCACATGATTGATCGGCTCTTGTGTCTGCACCGGTACTCGCGGCTCTCCCTCAACACCATTGGTTACACCTGTCATTCCCGTGGGCACAATGGCGCCGGGACGCAGGTACAACTGCGGCAGATCAGCGTTCTCGCCATCACCAAAATCAAACTTGCGCCACGCGACACCATGTACTGGCTGGGGAAGCACAGGTACGCGTTGGCGATCCGGCGTCACAGCAGCGCTCACGAGAAGATTACCGCCCAAAAGAAAGGCATCGTCCTCAGACCGCAATGCTGGATCCTTCGGATCCGCAAAGAAAAGTGGCTGTGCAATCGCATCGCCTCGCAGCGACGATTCGTAGAACATCGTGTAGTAATACGGAATCAGACGATACCGGCGCTCGATCGCCTGACGGCACGTCGCTTCCACTTCGGGCCCGAACGACCACGGCTCCTTATCGATATTCTCCTTGCCGGTGTGTCCACGTGCAAACGGGAACATCGCTCCAAACCCCATCCATCGAGCGTACATGGCGCCATCGCCGTTACCGGCAAATCCTCCGATATCCGGTCCCGTAAAGGGGCTGCCAGACAAAGACAGATTCAGCACCATGGGAATCGACGCCTCAACGTGATACCAATTTGCGGTGTTGTCGCCCGTCCACGTTGCGGCATAACGCTGCCCACCAATGTAATTGGCGCGGCTAAGCACAAAGGGTCGCTTGCCAGGTTCTGCCGCCTTCATGCCTTCCACTGTCGCCTGCACCATCAGCATGCCATACACATTGTGGAATCGCGCATGCGACAGATCTGCATTCACAGGCCCGCGAATCGCCGGATCAGGTCGGTGGAGATTGTCCTCGGGCATCGTCTTGCTGGGCACATTGAATACCGCTGGTTCATTCATGTCATTCCACACGCCGCCCACGCCCGCGTGCTTCACCCATGCTGGATAAAGACTGGCCCACCACTCGCGGGTGGCCTTGCGGGTGAAGTCGGGGAACGTGCACCAACCTGGCCACACCTCGCCACGATACAACGTGCCATCGGCTCGCAACACCCCATGCTTTCCTTCAGCCATCTGATCGCTGACGAAGTACCCGCTTTCCTGCTTGATGCCAGGATCGATCATCCACACCGTCTGAAAACCCTCGATCGAAAGCGCGCGACTCATCGCGCGAGGTTCAGGGAATGTATTCGAATCAAACGTAAAACAGCGGAAGCCGTTCATGTAATCGATATCCAGCCAGATCACATCGCAGGGAATCTGACGCTTGCGAAACTCCTTGGCGACTTCCATCACTCGCTTGTCAGGAAAATACGAATAGCGGCACTGGTGATACCCAAGCGCCCATCGTGGCGGCATCGGTGTCTTTCCAGTCATTTCTGCAAGCGCCCTCACCACCTCTTGCGGGCTATCACGCTCAATCACGATCACCGGGTACTCCGGCCCCATCGCGGCAAACTCAATCCCCTTGGTCAAATCAATCTGGCATCGATATGTCGTATCTGCCAAGACGCCGTATGCGGTGCCATCTTTGCGGACCGCCAACACCCACGGATGCGATTGGTACAGACTCTTGGCATCGTCTTGATATCCATACGCATCCGTATTCCAGCATTCCACAATTCGGCCGTTGCGGAGCAGTGGTCCCGCCACTTCGCCCGTTCCATAAAGCGATGTGCCTTCCTCAATCGCAATCGATGCGACGTGGCGTCCGTTGGCCTTTGAAAAAGTTACCGCAACGCCGAAGCCCGCCGGTGCAGGACCGGTCGGCTTGGCTTGCTGAATCAACGCCATTGAGGGATAGGCCCCGGTTTTGGCTTGCTCACTCGCGTGAAAACGCACGATCCGCTCACCGATGGATTCACTTATGGTTCCATCCGCGATGCTCATCACGGCCTCTCCACTCCATTCGGACGCGGCGAAAGTTGAACCGACCGTGCTCAGGCACAGGCCCACCGCAGCCACCAGCACAACGCCCCGACGAGAACCTCGCAAAGCACACAGGACAAGCGACATGTCTGCCTTTCTATTCGTGAAACTCGACGCATTCATATGCGGCGCACCCCGACTGGACACTCACGCACTCCACATCCCTGCGGAGCGATAACCGCATGGTAACCTCGAAATGGACCCACCGGACGGCACGCGTGTCACAAGCACCCGCTCCAGACCGGACCCAGAATCGCCACACTCCCGACTCTCTGGTCTGGAGAAAGTTCGCAAAAGTGAACGAATGCCCCTTCCCGAGCGAATCACTTTCTGCGATACTGCAAGGTGTCGGGGAGGTGGTCGTTGATCTCCCCGCGACATTGTCAAATAACCAATCCCGATGCCGCGCATCAGGCACGTCCGGAGACGCTCAGCCCCATGCTTCGAAATTCCGCGCAACAACATATCCGTCTTCCGGCAGTGGTCGCCGCAATCCTGCTTTGCGGCATGGCTGCCTCAGCCCACGCTCAAGACAACCCGGTCATTCTCCAGTGGTTCGAAACACGCTGGTCTGACATCGAGCGAAAACTGCCGGATTTCTACACATCCGGCTATGGCGCCACGTGGCTCCCCGCACCTTCTCGCTGCGGCGTTGACCCACAAGGCAACGGCGATAGCGCCGGGTATGACCCCTGGGACCGCTTCGACCTGGGTCGCCCCACCGCTCAGACCGCCTACGGCACCGAGGCCTACTTCAAGGCCATGGTTCAGGAGTTCCATCAGGCCAACGGACTGGTGTACGTGGACACCATTCTGAATCACAACGGCAGCCGCAACGGCAGCATGGACCTCCAAACCAAGGGTGGTTATCCGGGCTTCTGGCTTGGTCCCACTCCCAGCCCGTTTCGTGACAAGCTCCCGACCGATAACTGGGGAGATTTCCACAACGGCATCAGTGCCGGGTATTACCAATCTGAGAATCCGAACGGCGCGCGCTATGACCGCGAGCGAGGCGACTTGGTTTCGCTGATTGATTTCTCGCACGAGTCCAATAACCAATTCATCCGTCAGCCGGTCGCATCGGGCAATCCACAGAACATTCCGGCCGGCACCCTGTACAACCGCCCAGATCCGAATAACTACCGCTTCTACACGGATCGCGATGCCGCTGGCTTCAATCTGAATAACCCTGGCACCGCCCGGAATCCTGGAGCGACCAATTTCACGTTCTACCCCTTCAATACCACCACCATCACGCAAAATGATCCCGTCGCCGAAAACGGTACCGGCTATCTGATGCGCTGGACGCAGTGGATGCTGGATGTGCACAAGGTCGACGGATTCCGCATCGATGCCATCAAACACGTCCCCTCATGGTTCTGGGATACCTATTTCGACGCGGTGATGTACAACCGGCGGCTCACACCTGATGGCCGCTGGGTCACACCATTCTCCTTCGGTGAATCGGTCGAAGGCAGTCAATTCACCTACGACAACTACATCCGCAAGAACAACAATAAGAGCAATCTCCCCAGCCGCGCCGGTGACTGGTTCGGCAATCGTGATGCACTCGACATTGGCGGCTCAGGGCAGCTGCGTGACATTCTCAACGCCAACGGCTTGGGCGATTGGAACAACGTCCTTAATGCGCACATTGACGTCGTCGACGATCCCAACAACCTCTTGCAGGACGGTTCGTTGGGTATTTTTCACACGTTCAGTCATGACAACGGGACCACAGGTGACGGTGGCTCGGCACCTCCGGCCCCCACTCTCCGCCAGCAGGGCCTCTTCACCTACGCCTACCTGCTCACCCGCACAGGATCGGTCAAGGTATATCACAACGGTCGCGGTATCAGTCGTTCCGGCGGCTTCTGGCCGCGTGGTGGCATCGATATCGCATTGGGCTGGGACCCCACCGCGAGCACTGGCCAGGCGGCACTCACCAAGCTCGTTCAGATTCACAATCAGTACTGCCGCGGCGATTTCTATCAGCTCAATTTCACCGATTCGGTGAACTCCAGCAAATCCGACGTGTTGGTCTATGACCGCCGCAGCAACAACCAGTCCAATGTGCTCGTGGGCGTGAACGACCGCTGGGACAGCGGCACGGATTCGCGCAGCGTTCTCACCGCGTTTCCGGCTGGCACGCGCCTCATGGAACTCACGGGCAATGCTGCAGATCCTGCTGTCGATCCCACCAACGTCATCCCCGAAACGCTTGTGGTGGGCAGCGATCAGCGCGTGCTGATCACCGTACCACGAAATGTCTCATCCGCTGGCACGCACAGCAAGGGTTATGTGGTGTATGGTCCGGCACTTCCTGCTGGCTCTGTCACGCTCGTCGGGGCCGCGAGCGCGTTGCCCGCCGACTCATCAAGTGTGCCAATCTATCGCCGCCGCCTCACTGCCCTGCCCGTCGTCGCAGGAAACTCCTTCACGATCGATCTTGCCACAACCCCGGGTGATCCCCTCGATATCAACACGGACGACAACGCGATGTATCGCATCGATCAGGGATACGCCGACACCAACGGCAACGGTCAGATCGATTACAACTACCAATCCGGCGCGGCCAGTGGCTATGAAGATTTTCGCACGCTCAAGCAGGTCGCCTTCAACGGTTCCACCGCTGTCAATGGCCACTATCAGCAGACCATCGATGCGTCACAGCTTTCCGAGGGCATTCACTACCTCAGTGTGATCGCTTTCCGCAAGCGCCCTGCTGGCACCAGCCCCCTCTTCCGCGAGTGGCGGTCGGCTTTCTATGTTGATCGCACCGGCCCCGCTGTCACCTTCCCCAATCCGAGCACCATCACCACTGCTTCATACCTCTTCAAGGTGCAAGCCGCGGATCGCACCGCGAATCGCGTTCACACCATGCTCAACGTGAATCCGAACACGGATCCGCGGACACTGGTGTCAGTTTTCAATCAGGCGACGCGCAACGACCGCTTTGATTGGTCACGCACCACCACCAACATGCAGCATGGCTTCAATGAAATCGCCGTGGTGACATACGAGGAATCCGGAAATTCCAGCGTGAATCGCTACACCGTATTCGTCGATTTGTGCCCCGCTGATTTCAACGACGATGGCACCATCGATTTCTTTGATTATCTGGATTTCGTCGCCGGGTTCAGCTCCAACGATCCCGCGGCAGATTTCAACGGCGACACGGTCATCGACTTCTTCGACTATCTCGACTTCGTCGCTGAGTTCAGCTCACCCTGCTGAGACCAGTGTCTGTCATCACATACCGAGCAAAGGGTCGCATCATCGATGCGGCCCTTTTTCATCGACCAGCGCGGATCATGGCGAGCGCCGCGGCAATCTCCCTGGCCAAACCCCCATCGCGCTGCGCGTTCAATCTCCATTCAGCCAGCGCATCACCCGACGGAATCTGCCCCCACACCGGTGCCTTGGGATCAGGATCACTCAATTGCCTAGGAAACACGTGAAAATGTAGGTGATGTGCGACATTGCCCAGACACTCATAGTTCAGCTTGTGCGGCTTCACCACCCGCGCCACGGCCTCCGCCAACTGACTCATCTCACTCAGATAGAGCATCCGCACTGATTCGGACAACTCGTGCAGCTCGGTCGCGCGCTCCTTGCACAACAAAACGCTGTAGCCGCGAAAGAGCTGATGTTCACCGAGCACAGCGAATCCCGAATCGAGCTCGGCGATCAATCCGGCGTGTCGCCCCTCGCGACATGCCCGAATCTGATCGCAGATCACGCACTGTTCCTGATGCTTGGACATGCATCACCATAGTCCGAATCAGATGGAAATGAAAAGGCCCGGATCGCTCCGGGCCCTTGAACACACTCTGATCAAACGCGATTACTTGATACCGTCTTTGCCGGCCATGAAGCGGATCAGGTCCACGCAGCGCGTGGCATATCCCGCCTCGTTGTCGTACCACGACACCACCTTGAAGAACCGCTTGTTGAGTTCGATCCCTGCCAGCGAGTCATAGATGCTGCTGTGACGATCACCGATGAAGTCGCTGCTGACGACCTCTTCATCGGTGTAGCCGAGCACGCCCTTCATCGAGCCCTCGCTGGCCGCCTTCATCGCGGCGTTGATCTCCGCCAGCGAGGTGTCCTTGCCGGTCTTGAAGGTCAAATCCACACACGACACATCGGCCGTGGGCACGCGGAAGGACATGCCGCTGAGTTTGCCCTTCAATTCCGGAATGCACAGCGTTACGGCCTTTGCCGCGCCTG
>CAYTYD010000015.1:0-12911 GCA_964441555.1 uncultured Phycisphaeraceae bacterium
GACTCGCTTCCAAGGCGTTTCTGGTTGAAGAGTTCGTCGAAGCTCGCTGGGCTCAGCATCCGCAGCGCCCTCAATTCGTCACCGGACCTGTCCCCGTACTGCACGCCCACTGTCATCAGAAAGCGCTTTGGGGTGCCGAATCCAGTGGTGCGCTCCTGCGTCGCGCCTGCGGCGGTGTCCGCATCCTCGACACCGGCTGCTGCGGCATGGCCGGCTCGTTCGGTTACACCGTCGATCGCTACGACCTTTCGATGAAGATCGGCAATCTTGCACTCTTCCCCGCGCTCAAGGCGTCAGCAGATGTGCCGGTCTGCGCTCCCGGCACAAGCTGTCGTCATCAGATTCACGATGGTGTCGGCGCGACAGCTTTGCACCCCATCCAACTCGTCGCCCAGCGTCTGCAACCTTGAAGCTGGTCACTCGCGGCAATCATGGAGTCACGTACCGCATGCAGGCATGGTCCCGGCATCCGGCTCTGTCTTGGTGATCTCTCCAGTCACCGGGTCGTAGTGATAAAGCGTGTTCGGCTCTTCGTTCTTGCAGGTCTTGTGCATGCCATCGCAAATGGGAAACTTGCGCGACACGCCACAAGTGCAGATGGAGAGGACTTTGAACCGGCCATTCTCATCGCGCGGCCAAGGAATCACGTTTGCTGCCGGTGGCGTGTCATTCGGACCGAGATTGGGGTCAATCTTCAATGGCGTCGTTGTCGTAAAGCGTACTACTCGCGGCATGCGGCTCTCCAGAACATGTCAGAGCGGGCTCTGCACCGAGCGCAGAATACTCTGCAACGCTTCACTCACGTGCCCGGGAGCAACGTCCAATCCGCCACGCTTCAGGAGGACGCGATGAGCGCAAACGGCGTCAAAGTGGGCCAGTACATCATCGGGAGTGACGAACGATCTACCCGAGATCAGTGCGTTGGATCGCGCTGCTCTCTGCAGCGAAAGCGAAGCCCGTGGTGAAAGGCCGAGTTCAAAGTCAGCGGATTGCCGCGTCGCGTTGGCGATGGCCACGATGTACCGAACGATTGACTTGTCCACTGTGACGCCATCCGCAAGCGACTGCAGTCCGAGCAGATCGGCCCGCGTGATGGCGGGCGACAGTGTCGGGAGAGCGGTGACGCCCGGTCGCTGTTCCAGCACCCGCTCTTCATCTTCTGAAGATGGATAACCAAGCGGAACGCGCATCAGGAACCGGTCCAACTGATTCTCGGGAAGCGGAAACGTGCCTTCAAACTCAAATGGGTTCTGCGTCGCGACGATCATGAACGGCTGCTCAAGCTTGCGAGTCACACCATCCACCGAAACCGAACCGTCATTCATGGCTTCCAGCAGCGCGGACTGTGTCCGGGGGCTTGTGCGATTGATCTCGTCAGCGAGCACGATGTTTGCAAAGATGGGTCCCGGCCGGAACTCAAACCCATTGCTTTCGCGATTGAAAATGCTGACGCCAAGCACATCCGACGGCAACAGATCCGGCGTCATCTGAATCCGGCTGAATGTGCAGTCCACACTTCGTGCCAGCGTGGTCGCGAGCACCGTCTTGCCCACACCCGGGACATCCTCGATCAGCAAATGGCCGCGCGAAAGCAGGCAGACGATTACACGTTCAATCGTGAGGGCCGGGCCAAAATACACACTGGCGATTGCCTGTTTGAGCCGCGAGATTACCACTTGGGGGTCATTCATTCGGTTGCGAGTGTAGTGGGGGGACGTGCCGGGCACACCTGATCAAGCCGGGAATATCGAGACATGATTGGGTAGACTCCGAATGTGAGTGCGCAGGATCGCACAAATCCCGACGAATCCGAACCTGACTTGCCCACGGGCGATGAGCCGGAAGAGTCCACGCAGCCACTTAGCGGCATTTCCGCCGGTCGTCTGGATGCTCTAAGTCGGGAGTTGTCGCGTGAATTGCTCTGTATCCGCTGTGCATACAACCTGGTCGGCCTCTCCGTGCGCGACCGATGCCCCGAGTGCGGCACTCCCGTCCGAGCCACGCTCCTCTCAGTTGTCGATCCTCTCGCTGCAGAGCTTGCTCCGATCTATTCGCCACGATTGCTCTTTGCATCCATGTGCTTGTGGTCGCTCGCCACCTTCGCAGCTGCGCTCGCCGTGTGGATCATCAGGGCTCTGGACTTCGCAACTGCCGGAAGTGCGCAGCCGCAATTGATCGGATGGCTTGGTCCCGCGGCGTGCACCTGTGCCAGCATTGCCGGACTGGCACTGATTCCTGTGATACGACCCCATCCGCGACTCGAAGCCGGCACGGCCATAGGCGTCATGATTGCGGTGGTTGCCTACCTGTCCCTTGCCGCATTGTGGTGGCTGATGTTCATTACGATCGATCGTCAGTCCCAGACGATTTTCGCGTCAGCAACCGCCGACGATGGCCGACGACAATTGCTTCGACTTGCATGCGGAGCTGCGATGGCGGTGGCGGTGCTCGGGCTGGCGAACGTGTGGCGTTCTCTTCAATCGCGCAGCGTACTGATGCGCAACGGACGACTTGATCGCCAGAGCACGCCGAGTCTGCTTGCCGCGATCGCCATCGCTGCCCTAGGTGATGTCATTTGGCTGCTCTTTAAGCCCGAACAGGACACCAGCGTCGAGGGATCCCTCGTTCGTATTATCTCCATCGCATTGATTGGCGTTGGTTCGATGCTGCTTACCGTGGGTATTGTCGCCATTCTGATTGATGTGATCAAGCTCCGCTCGGTGATACTCGCAGCACCTTTGACCTTTGACGAAATGACCCGCCCAGACGTAAAGAGTCGACCAACAGGTGGCAATGCTTCCACGTCGACGCGTGGGACGGCACCATGAGCGAGGCATATCGACCACGTCCATTGTCCAGTCGGCAGACCTTGGCATTCGACATGCTCGTCGAAGAAATTGTCCGCGATCTGCCACCCGCCCTCGCCGAACTCGTCGATCAAGTCGGCGTCGTCGTTCTCGATCGTCCGGAGCCGCACATGCTCCGCGATCTGGGCATCGATGCTGGAGACGTTCAGGCCGTTGCCGAGATCTGCGGCATGCATTCCGGCACACCCGACACCGAATCATCCGTCGAAGATGGTGGCCAACTTCCTCCCCAGATTCATCTCTTTCGCGAGGGAATCATCAATCTCTGCGAAGGCCTGGACCCTTCAGATCCCGATTCTCTCGATCGTGTCCGTGAGGAGATCGCGGTCACTCTGCTCCATGAAATTGGCCACCAGTTCGGTCTTGATGAAGACGACCTTGATAGTCTGGGGTATCAGTGAAAACCCGCTGGAAAGCATGATTCTGAAACCAATCACCCTGGTTTTCCGATAAACTCCTTCAGAATCAAAACACTTCTCATTTCTGGAGTATGCCCATGTCACGCAGTCTGTTTCCCCGCACTATGCGTCATGTCTCTACCTTCTCCCTGATCGCTGCGAGCGCGGCTGCAATGTCCCTCACATCCATGGCCCTCGCCGCCGATTCCAAGGTGACGTACGTCACACTCGATGGTCCTGTGCTCGAACAGGGTTCGCCCATGGCCACCATGTTCGGTGGCAAGGGTGAGGTCACTCTTCGTTCTCTGTTGCGCACCATTGATGAGGCCAAGACTGATGCGGGTTCAAAAGGCCTGGTGATCCGTCTGAAGGATGCACCGCTCTCCATGACGCTGGTTGAGGAATTGGGAGCCAAGCTCAAGGAGTATCGCGCGGCGGGAAAAAAGGTTCACATCTTTGCCGAGGGGTATGGCGCGAGCGAATTGGCCCTGGGCTCCTTCGCGGATGAGGTGATTGTGCAGAAGGGTGGAGCGATCGAGCTCCCCGGCCTGTACATGGAGGAGATGTTTCTTGCGGACACGCTGGCGTGGGCTGGCTTGAAGGCCGACATGGTGCAGGTCGGCGCCTACAAAGGTGCCAGCGAGCAGATGATGAACGCCAAGCCCAGTGCCGAGTGGGATCAGAACATCAATCAACTCCTCGACAGCATGTACGGCAACCTGCGTTCGCACATCAAATCCGGTCGCAAGATGGATGATGCCAAGCTTGATAAGGCCATGGAGTTGGCCTGGATGAGCGAAGCCGACGATGCCATCGCCGCGGGTTTGGTCGATTCCGCAGTTGATCTTCCTTCCATCACCGACTCACTTGCTAAGAGTTACGGCGAAGGTGTCGAACTCGACGAATCTTCGTTGAATGCCGAAACACCTGCACCTGATATGGGCAACCCCTTTGCCATCTTCAGCATGCTCAGCAAGCCCATGCATAAAACGCCAACGCGCGATACGATTGCCATACTGCACATCAAGGGCACCATCATCGATGGTGATTCGCAGTCTGGCGGCTTTGGTGGCGGCGAAGGCAGCGTGGGCAGCCGCACTATTCGCAATGCCATCGCCGAGATCCGCGATGACGATCACATCAAGGGTGTGGTGGTTCGTATTGATTCGCCTGGTGGATCAGCCATCGCCAGCGAAGTCATGTGGCTTGGTCTTCGTTCGCTGGCGGAAAAAAAGCCGGTTTGGGCGAGCGTCGGCAGCATGGCCGCGAGCGGCGGCTACTACGTCGCTGTCGGTACCGACAAGATCTACGTCAATCCTTCCAGCATCGTCGGATCCATCGGTGTCGTGGGTGGCAAGATCGCCATGGGCGGCCTGCTGGAAAAAGCCCATGTCAATGTTGTTCCGCGTGCTCGCGGGCCTCGCGCTGCCATGTTTTCCTCGATCAAGCCGTGGACCGATGCCGAGCGTGATCTGGTGCGTTCCAAGATGACAGAGACGTACACGCTCTTCACTTCACGCGTGTCGAGCGGTCGCAAGGGCATCGAACTGGATAAGACTGCTGCAGGACGTCTTTTCACGGGTGATAAGGCAATCAATCTCAAGATGGCCGATGCGATCGGCGGGATGGAGGTCGCGATCACCGAAATGGCCAAGTCCGTGAATCTCGCGGAGTACGACGTGCTGGATTATCCGGCGCCCAAGACTCTGGCCGAAGCACTGGAAGATTCGTTCGGCCAGTTCCTCATCTCACCCAAGGTTGCCGCCAGCGCGGTGGTCAAGGATGCCGTTGCCGATGGCATCTGGAGTGTTCCAGAAGAGATCGTCGGCGTGCATGCCGCGGGCCAGATTCGCGATGGCATGCGCCGCATGATGATGCTGCGCAAGGAGCCGGTGCTGGTCGTCAACCCCAGCATTTTTATCTTCAAGCGCTGATCAGGAGCTCCGGGCGAGTTGTCGCCGACGGCTTTCAACGCATTCCACTCGCACGAGCCGCTTCAACGCGGCTCGTGTTTTTGTGATTCCTGCTTCTCAGGGCCTTCCTTGCCCCGGCCCCGCGGACCTCGCATTTCCTGATCGCGTGCGCGTTCAATGACTCGCTTGGATTCATCCGCGATGCGGTTGTCTTTGGAAGCGGTTCGCTCGTTCAACTGCTGACGCAGTGATTCGACGCGCTTCGCGAGCAATTCGATCTCAGCTTCCTGACCCTTCATCTGGGCTTCGACGCGTGCACGGACGGCATCTTTGACGCGTGCCTCGGCGTCGGCGATGTCTTTTTCAGTGCCCTTGTTGCGGACGAGCTCTGATAATTCGCGTGAAGAGGCGATGATCTCGAAACCAGCACGCATTTCGTCAACGCGATGGTCAAAAAGCTTCGGCTCAACTCGTTCCAGCCCCATCAATTCACGGATCCGCGGTGCCATGCGCATCGTCATCCGCTCCGCGGCATCCGGTTCCAGCGATGCAAACGCCTTCATCCGCTCCGCCACTTTGGGCATGTGCTTGCCGATGAAGCGATGAATCGCTTCCATTTCCTCCTTGGTCACCGGCCCGTTGGGCGGATTCCCTTCGCCAGGACGTCCCATGCCTCCTGGGCCACCACCCGGTCCACCGGGCCCGCCTCCAGGTCCACCGAGGCCACCCTCCGGACTGCCCGGCAGGCGACCTCCATCGCGAGGCCCCCCATCGGGCCCAAAGCCTTGCCCGCCATCACGCCCGCCTCGGCCCATCTCCAATTCGCGGAGAATCTCTTCGGCGTTACCACCCTTTTCCAGTTTCTCAATCGCCGCCTTCAAGCGCTCCGAAGATTTTTGATTCTCTTCCAACCGGCGTTGCAGACGCTGTTTCAACGTCGCGGCATCCGGCGCGCCTTCATCCATCCTCTCGCGCATGCGTTCGCCCAGTCGCTCGCGCATTGCGCCGCCCGGCCGACCCTGTCCACCATCCGGATGGGCCGGCTGAGAAGCCGCTGGTTCCGCCGGTTGAGCCAATGTCACCGCGGCAATGCAGGTGCCTGCCGCGAGAGCCAAAATCCACGAGCGGGAGTGCATCAGGTTCACAGCGAATCTCCATCCAGCGAAATCGTCGGGGGTGAGATCACGCTCTCGCTCACGCGAGACGTGTCAGTGGTCAGTTGCTTCACGGCGGAAGTGAAAGTCTCATCCGTCGCTTCGGTCAACGTCAGCCACCTCTCCATGTCTTCCTGCGCCAGTGCTGCGTCTGCCGTCGAATCGATGACCGTCGGGGTCGGTTGAGATAGGCGTGAAAGCACGCTGAAGCCAACGCCAAAGCCGATGAGCAGCGTCGCCGCCATCGCCCATTGACGTCCGGTCACTCTGCTCCGGCGCTCGGGGCTCGCGTGCGCGGCATGAATGCGTCCAGCGATGGGTGCTTCGGAGCGTGCGGCCGACATCGCCGCGGCAGCCACGCGCGCTTGCATCGCTTCTGGCGCAACCGAATCCAGCTGCGCTAGGCGATCCATGGATTCGGCGATGCCGACGACATCTTCCGGGAGGTGATTGATTGGTTGTTCAGTGGTCATTGGCGTTCCTCCGATCCGATTCGTGCCGCGACATGTGTTTTTGTTTTGGTCGTCAGTGTCGCTGTGGTGTGTTCCGGTTGTTGGGTTAGTAGTTCTTTCAGCTTTCGCAACGCACGATGATGCCGGGCGAGCAGTGTTCCAACGGGTTCATTCAACATGTCCGAGAGTTGCTGAAAGCTCATCTGGCCATGGTGGCGCAGTTCGATGATTTCACGGTCCGCTTCAGACAGTTGATCCAGTGCTTCACGCAGGCGGGCGATCTGCTGAATCGACTCTTCATCAGGAAGCACCTCGCCACCCATCCGCGAGCGGTCCGCCATCGCCGACACTGCTTCAGGATCAGTCGGCGTCGCGTGCCGCTTCACACGCCGCGCCTCGTCGCGAATGCGATTCATCGCCACCCGAAAAAGCCACGACTCAAACCGACCCTTCTCGGTGTATTCGCTCTGGCTCAATTTGGTCGCGATGGTCACAAACACGGATTGCGTAATCTCCTCAGCAAGTTCCGACGAGCGGCACCGGCTCTTGGCCAACGCGAACACCCGTCGGGAATACAGATCCACCAACGTGCGCCATGCATCGGCCTCTCCCTTTGAGGCCGATACCAAGAGCACCGCCAGCGCGGCGTTTTCCGCACCTCCTTCGGCACTCATGGCTGTCACGTCCTGCACCTGAACATCCTCCAGTCAAACGAGTGGCACACGCTCGTATTGCCCAAGTTCCCTGAATTGATCAGGCCCTATAACCTAGTTCATGAATCCTGTCCATTATCGCGTCGTCGCCACACTACCAGATGCCGCAGTTGCCGAACGTTATCTGACGTGGCTGATGGGTGGTCACGTCGCCGAAGTCTGTCGGTTGGGGGGTGCCATTGCTGCTGTGGTGAAATTGGCCGGTGAGGGGCACCGAATCGCCAGCACCTATCGATTCGCCAGCCAGGCCGAGCTGGATCGCTACGAGAAAGACTTTGCTCCCCGATTGCGGGCCGAGGGTGCGTCGCTGTTCCCTCCAGAATCAGGGATTCGCTTCGAACGTGAATACGGAGAGATATTGGCTTCGTATGTCCCGGGAAGTTTCTGAACCTTTCCGGGGGAGTCCCCGTACACTCGCCCAACGCATGGCCGCGCCCAAGGACAAGCATCGTGATACGCCGGTTCAGGATCTTCCTGACGAGGTGTTATTTGACCGGTATCGCAAGGGTGATTTGACGTGTTTACGCGTGCTGATCGACCGATATCGCGACGAGTTGTACCGCTTCCTGGTGCGGCTGGTGGGTGATCGGACCGCGGCAGAGGATGTATTTCAGGAGACTTTTCTCCAGATTCACCTGTCGTCTGCGAGTTTCGACATCGAACGTCGATTTCGTCCATGGCTTTTCACGATTGCCGCGAACAAGGGGCGGGATCACCTGCGTAGAAAGGGCCGTCGCCAGACTCTGGATCTGTCCGCCCCTGTCGGGGGAGCGGGTTCGGAAGACGGCCTGACGTATGTGGATCTGCTGAAGATCAACATGCCAGGGCCCGAAAATCGACTGGATGACGCAGAGCGCGACGCACGGGTGCAGCAGGTCTTGGAGGCCATGCCCCCGATGCTCAAGGAGATTCTTCTCTTGGCGTACTTCCAGCGGCTCAGCTACGCAAACATCGCCGAAGACCTCGGTATTCCGCTGGGAACGGTCAAGTCTCGTCTGCACGCCGCCGTCGCATCATTTGCGCAAGGGTGGAATCGGATGGAGGCGAACTCGGATCGTTCAGCTTCGTAATGAGGGCGGCACATACACGCAGCATCGTCGGATGGTGAATCTCGGGTTAGAGAGTGAGTCGAGCGTTCGGATCGCACGGGTTGTGAATCATCAGGGCATCTTCTTCATGAATCACGGATTTTCTGAACCACGCCCAAGAGTGCTGCCCCTGCAAGGGCAGGAGGATCTGATTGATCAGGTCATCGCGCTGCGACAGGCAGGGCAGCCGACTCCCGATCATCTCCAACCCGTGTCTCGATTGCTGGATCTTTTGAATACCCCGTTGGCCCAGTCCGCCTCAGAACTGTTGAGCGATGTGACGATGGCCCGTGTGCTGCGTCACGATGAACAGTGTGTGGGTGTGGCTTCAGGATTGTCGGCGCAGGATGAAGAAGCTCTGGATGCGTTACTGCTTGCAGAGTTTGATGTGCAGCGTGTTGCTCCCTCCTTACGCGAACGTGCGGCAAAGATCGAAGCCATCGGTCGCGCACTCAATCACAGTCAACTGGTTGCGCCAGTGGATCTCACAGATCGAGTGATGGCGCGGATTGAATCCGCAGGTGAAGCTCGCACCATCTCCATCGAAACCGCTCGTCCCCGCCGCTCCTGGCGCGTGGGTGATCTGGTCGGCGTCGCCGCGGCACTCCTGCTCGGCACTTCCGTGCTGTGGCCGATGGTGACAGCGGCACGCATGGACAGCGTCAAGACCGCGTGCCTTTCCAACATGCGCACTGTGGGTGGTGGCATGGGGATGTACGCCAACGAATATCGCGACAGCATGCCCATCGCCACAGCCGGTCTCGGTGGTGGCCGTTGGTGGGATGTGGGAAGTCAGACAGGGTCCAACTCGCGCAACTTGTTCACGCTGGCTCGCAAGGGCTTCGTCAAGGTTGAAGACTTGGCCTGCCCCGGCAATCCGGGCTGCAAGGAATGTTGCGTCACGCCCCAATGCGAAGACTGGCGATCGCTGGATGAGGTCAGCTATTCCTATCAGATCATGCTCGGCGGCCATCACCCGGCGTGGTCGCGCCCGGGTGGCAATCCCAGCCAGACCATCGTGATGGCTGATCGTTCGCCGGTAGTGCTCAAGAACGCGCGTGGTGAAGCGGTGTCTCCAACCGAGAACAGCCCGAATCACGGCGGCATGGGTCAACATGGCCTGTATTCCGATGGCCATGTCGGCTGGATCGCCTCGCCCGAGGTGACGATCGGAAATGGCCCCTCGGCCATGGTTGACAATATCTGGCTGCCCCGCCCGGTCGAGATGATGATCCGCCAGATCCAGACACAGATGCAAAGTGGTCAGGGTTTCATTGATCTGCAGAAGCCCATGCTTCGCGGCACGGAAATCCCGATGGAAAATGACATCTTCCTGGGGCCGTAATCTGCCTTTGGCGTGAACATGCTTTGTCGCGTGTGACAAAGCCATCGCGCAAGCGATCGCGATGTTGAGTTTGAACCACGACCAGTGAATCTGCTATCTTGCGCTTCGACGGCGTACGGGTGCTCGACCCGGATTCGCTGCATACGCGAGATTTCAGATGCGTGGACAGGTGTTGTGGCGCAAGGTGCATTACTGGGCTTCTGCGATCGCAGCATTGCCGACGATGCTGGTGATCCTGACCGGGTTGGCATTGCAGATGAAGAAAGACATCACGTGGATTCAACCCCCTGAGCAACGAAGCAGTGGGGGTTCGCCACGATTGTGCATGGAGCATCTGTTGGCAGTTTGCATCGCGATTCCTGAAGTGAGTGTGGCCGGATGGGGTGATATTGCGCGCGTGGATGTAAGGCCTGACAGGGGGCTCGTCAAGGTGTCGACGGAGAATGGAATGGAAGTGCAGGTCGATGCCGCGGATGGGCGTGTGCTGCAGGTTGCGCCCCGCCGAAGCGATGTTTTCGAGGCGTTGCATGATGGGTCGTGGTTCGGCTCGATCGTCAAACGCTGGGTATTTCTTCCGTCGGGAATTTTGCTTGCTTTATTGTGGGGAACGGGTGTGTATCTCTTCGTGCTGCCTCAACTGAGAAAGTTTGGTGCAAATGCGCGTCGTCCATGACAGGGACTCTGCACACTCTGCTTCAGTGTGAATTGGGCATCACAATGCCGCTGCCGCGGAGCAAGGTGCGGAATGACTCAGAAAAGACAAAGTTGTGTTCAGGGAATTCCAATCCAGACATATTCTGATCGAGGTGGCTGAACATCAGATCAATGCTGCCGATGATCACGGGGCCGATTCCCGGCATGGGGCTGAGCAGCTCGACGGTGCCCTTGGTGCTGGCGCCCATCGGGTCAAACTTCTCGATGATGGCCGTATATCGCAGTGTGTCGCCGGGGCGGGCCTCGGTGTTGAGTTCGGCCTTGCTGACCTTGGCCAGGACAACCTTTTCCGAAAAATTCTCGGCATGCCCAACCAGGATTCCTGCGGTCTGCGCCATTCCCTCGATGATCAGCGATGCCGGCATGATCGGTAAGGCAGGATGCGATACCGATGCGGGAAAGTGATCGTGCAGATGCTCTTCGGCCAGCGAAACATGCTTGATCGCGACCAGCTTCTGGCCCGGAACAAGTTCAACCACGCGGTCTATCCACATCCAGCGCATGCGGTTAATCGCCTCACTGAACTCAAATCACTTGCCGGCGAGCTTGCGCTCGACAAAAGTGACGATGGAATCGACGGTGAAAAGAGAACCCACCTTGGTCACGCTGGGGTCTTTCTCGAAGGTGCCGAAATCAACGTGAGGCAAGCGCTCGCGCAGGCGGGCGATGCCTTCAGGCAGCACCTTGCCGTCCTTGACGAAGCTGGATTGGGCGGAGCCATCGGGGAAAAGCTCTCCCTGAGCGATTTTGATGCCAAAGGCCTGCTCGATCTTGAAGACAATATCGAGAAAGTCGATGGACTCGGCACCCAGATCACCTGTCAGCGTGGCGGTGGGTGTCACATCCTCTTCATCGACCGCGAGAGCATCGACGAGGACGGCCTGAACCTTGGAAAAAATCTCATCGCGAGTCATGGATCAAAGTTCCCCTGGTCGGAAAGCGGATGTGGCCAAGATGCTGCGTGGCATGGTGCCACACGGGGCATGATAGGTCGATCAGGCCGGTAAGTCGGCCACGCGGCAGGGGCGCAAGGTGATCCTGCCGCTGGCGGCGACGGGAAGTTGATCGATGGGGAGCGAGGGGGATTCGGGCTCAATGATGCGGATTTCGCAGTGAAAATCGAATTCGCCGGCGGCGGATTTGCCCGGAGAGGTCTCGATCCGCAGGGTAGCGCCGGGCTTGCAGAATCGACCATACTTGAGCGCACGAACGCGGCCCAAGACCAAAGGAAGCGGCGAGGGGCCAGCCGTGCGAGCGTGAAAGGCGCGGGAGGCCTGCACCATGGCTTCCAACATCATGACGCCAGGAAGGACCGGAAAGCCGGGGAAATGGTCGAGGAGATATTCCTCAGCATTGGAGACATGTTTCATGGCCACGAGATGGCTTTGATCGTGTTCGAGGATGCGATCAACCAGCGAGAAATGCATGGTGAATAAGAGGGAGCGCGCATGCCGGTGTCAACTGCCGTTTTCATTTCTGACTCAGGCCGGGTTACTGTTCCCTGATGCCTGCGGTCTTTGATTTTGGCGTGTGCGTGCGGCACTGGGATTGGTCTGAGACCAGCCAGACAGTGTCGATCTTCACGCGCGAGCGCGGGTTGGTGCGGGGAATCGCCAAAGGTGCGCGGCGAGAGCGTGCGGCGTTCAGTGGCGGGATTGAATTGCTCACGGTGGGCGAGGTGGGCCTGATCATCAAGCAGCAACGGGGTGATGCAACCCTCACAACGTTGACGAGCTGGGATGTGCGGGAACATTTCGTCATGCCGCGACGGTCGCTGACTTGTTTCAATGTGGCCATGGCGATGGCGGATGCGGCGCAACGCGGCATGCACGAAGGCGATCCGCATCCACGAGCCCTTGATGGTCTGCTGGATGCCATGCGCGGCATGGAGCGCGGCACGCCTCCGGTTGAATGTCTGGTCCGATTCCTTTGGGTCTTGTGCACTGACCTTGGATACAAGCTGGAATTGGAGCGCGATGTGCGAACCGGTGCTCCTCTTCAGCGACCAAGCACAGACCAGGGAACGATCTGGTTGGTTCCTGCCGATGGCGGTTTCACTCACCATCGCGAGGTCAGTGGCTGGGGAACACGGTGGCAGACGCTTGAGGCGTTACGTGGCATTGAGCGTGGAAATGCGGTTGCATCACCGGAACGGGCGGCAAAACTGCTGGGAAGTTATCTGACGTTTGTGCTGGAAACTGAGATCCCCGCGCTGCAGACGGTTTTGGATGCCATGGCAATCCCGGCTTCTGCGTGAATGACATGAA
>CAYTYD010000015.1:12921-23618 GCA_964441555.1 uncultured Phycisphaeraceae bacterium
GGGGAGTGGTGGCCGATACCCCGGAAGGCGATCGGTGTGGGTCTGGGCATCGCGTCCGGGCAACTCAATCGCGGCAGAGGCACGACAACAGCAGATTTGCCATGAATAATGAAACACTGGAAAAAGTGCTGAAGTGTCCCACGCTGCCCTCATTGCCTGCAGTGGCGTTGAAGGTGATTGATCTCACGAGCAATCCTGCCGTGAAGATGGAGGAATTGGCACGCACTATTCAGAACGATCAGGGCCTGGCTGCCAAGATTCTCCGCACGGTGAATTCGAGCTTCTACGGACTGCGGAAGCCGTGTTCGACGATTCACGCCGCGATCGTGATGCTGGGACTCGGCCCCGTGAAGACACTTGCACTCGGCTTCTCGCTCGTGTCGGCAATCGGCAACAAGAATTCAGATGGCTTTGATTACTCCGCATACTGGCGCCGAGGGCTCTACACGGCGGTAGGTGCCAAGTGCATCGCGGAAGCTGCCCATATCAAGCAGATGGATGAGGCCTTTCTTGGCGGACTGCTGCAGGATGTCGGTGTGATGGCCATGTATCGCGCGCTGGGGAATGAGTACCTCGGCGTGATGGCCAGTACAGGCGGAGATCACCGCCGATTGGTGCAGGCCGAACTTTCCGCGCTGGAGATTCAGCACGCAGATATCGGTGCCATGTTGGCCGAGCGATGGAAATTGCCGCGCGATCTGGTGTTGCCCGTGAAATACCACGAACGACCGACCGCTGCTCCGATGGAGTGCGCGGAACTGATCCGTTGCGTGGGAGTCGGCAACATCATTCACGACGTGCTGACTGATGAGGATCCCACGCCTTCAATGCGAAAGTTGTATGACAAGGCGGCATACTGGTTCAACTTGACTCCTGGCGAAATTGATGCGGCAGTCAAGCGTGCCGCGGCAGGCGCAAAGGAACTCGCCTCGTTGTTTGCTCTGGATACAGGCGCATCGGCGGATGCGGAGGCGATTCTCGCCATGGCATCTGAACAGAGCGCGACCGTGACCGCAGAAGCGGCCGGTATCGAGAAAGGCATCGAAGCCATTGTGGTCTCTTCGGGCGACACCGACCCGATGACTGGTTTGATCGGACGAATCGGGTTTGAGAAAGGTGTGAAGGAGTCGTACGCCAAGCTCGAAGATGATGCTGGCATGGCACTTGTTTACATCGTTCTCGATCGCTGGCGCGCCGTTCAGCAGAAGTGTGGCGTCGAAGCATGCGACGACTACATCGCCGATGTTGCCATGATGCTGCGCAAGCATTTCGCCCCCGTCAAGGCGATGGTCTGCAGGCCCAGCCCGGATGTCTTCGCTGTGGTGATGCCAAGAGCCAGCAGCGAACTCGCAATCGCGATCGCAGAAAAGCTGCGTGAAGATGTGAGCGCAGCTCCAGGACCGGCAAGTTCACCATCCGCCGAGGGCGAATCGATGAGCGTGAGCGTTGGAGTGGCTTCCACCACGCGCGAGTGCAGCACACCCGAGCAGCTCGTCAAGGCGGCCGTGTCCGCCCTGCAGGGAGCCCGCGCCACGGGTGGCAACAGCGTGCGGGCCCAGGCGCTCGGATTGGCCGCCTGATCACGTTCCAGAAGCGGGCAAGAGCGTGCCAAGTGTCACTGGCGTCATTGGAAACGAGTTCGCTACTTGGCGTAAGTCGTCCAGCGTGACGCTGGTGATGCGACGGACTTCTTCATCCAATGTGGCATACTCGCGCAGCGCGGTCCAGTGACGCCCGAGCCGTTGCATGCGCCCCTCCGGCTTTTCGCCCGCGATGGTCGCCCCGGTGGCGATCTTGTTGCGCAAACGCTCCAGGTCGCGTTCCTCAAGCGAATCGGCAAGCGCCGCGATCTGCTCGTGAATCACGCGCTCAATCGTGGGAAGGTTTTCAGGATCGCCGCTGGCGTAGACGTAGTACTCGCCGCACCCGTCGTGGCCATCAAACGCCGCCTGGCAATCCTCGGCAATGCCGTCTTCGACTAGCGCCCAGTGCAGGCGGCTGTTGTCGGGTGCTCCCAGAATCTGAGCGAGAATCGCCGCTGCATACTTCAGATCATCGGAAATCGCCGGTGCCGCCGCGATCCCAATGAGGTATCCCCGACTGACCTTGGCATCGCGAAGTTCAAATCGTCCGCCGCCGACAGCAGGGCGGGCGGTGTTGCGCTGTGGGCGGGTCGTCTGCCATGAACCGCACTCGCGCGTCATCGCGGCAACGCAGGCGTCGAAATCAAGCTTACCTGCAAGTGCAAGACACGTGTTGTCAGCGCTGTAGCGAGCATTGAAGTATTGCTCCATCGAATCGCGACTCAGCGCGGTGATGGATTCTGTTGTGCCCAGCACGCGATGCGACATGGGATGGCCGCCATAGTGCCGCGCGATCGATTCTTCGTACAACACCCAGAACGGACTGTCTTTGTACATCGCGATTTCTTCGAGGATCACACCCTTTTCCGTCGAAAAGTCTGACTCGCGCAACGCCGGTCGCATCATCTGGGCGAGAAGCCGCAAGCCAGAATCCATGTATTCAGGCAGGATATGGGCGTGAAAGCACGTCAGTTCGTTGGAGGTATACGCGTTGTTGCGGGCCCCCATTTCATCGAAGCGGCGGTTCAATTCGTGAGCATCGATCGTGGCGGTGCCCTTGAACATCATGTGTTCCAGAAAGTGGCTGACTCCCATCAGTTGTGTGGATTCGTCGCGTGCACCCGTGCGAACAAAGAACCCGGCGGCAGCAGAGTGCGCTGTGGAATCAACCTCGGCGAGAATCTCCAGGCCGTTGGGAAGCGTGGCGCGGCGGAATTCGATGGTGGAGGGCATGGGCGGAGGGTACGGGGTAGGTGACTGTGAGGCGAGTGGTGTGGTTCTGCAAGACGAATCCGGCAGAGTCGGAAGCGACAACATATGCTCATTGCCAAGATCGAATGACCACCATTCTCTCGACCAATCTCGCCGGGCTGAACTTGAGCAATCCCGTCATGCTCGCCGCGGGAACGGCGGGATATCTGGACGAAATGGGCGATGTGCTCGATTTGAAGCGAATCGGCGCTGTGGTCACCAAGTCCATCACGACCAAGCCCCGTGACGGCAATGCGACGTGGCGGATTATTGAATCGCGCGGCGCGATGATGAACGCAATTGGCCTGGCGAACATGGGTGTGGATGCCTTCATGCGCGATCTGGCCCCGCGAGTTGCATCAGTGCCCGCGAAGGTGGTGGGGTCGATTTCCGGATTTAGTATCGATGAATATGTGACGGTTGCCGCGGCCATGAACAGCATTGAAGCGATCGGCGCAGTGGAGTTGAACGTGTCATGCCCGAATGTGCACATGGGTGTGGAGTTTGGCAGCGAACCCAAACTACTGGCCGAACTCATCGCCGCCGTACGCCCCGTTCTCACTACAACCCGGCTGTTTGTCAAGCTCTCGCCAATCGCTGCGGGGCGGCCGGGAATCGTGCCGATCGCACGGGCGGCGGTGGAGCCGATCAGCGCTGGAATCACGACGCAACCTGCTGGACCGAATCAAAGGCCGGGGGCGGATGCGGTGTGCCTGGCGAACACGATGCCTGCGATGGCGATTGATGTGCGGACGAGGAAGCCACGGCTATCGAATGTGACGGGTGGGTTGTCAGGACCGGCAATTCATCAGATCGCGGTGAAACTGGTGCATGATGTCTATCGGGGGTTTGCCAAAGACACCGGCACTCCGCTGATCGGCATTGGTGGTGTGCTCCACTGGGAAGATGCCGCAGAGTTCATCCTGGCGGGTGCCACTGCGGTAGAGATGGGGACCGCGCTCTTCATAGATCCGCGATCGCCATTGGCGGTGGTGAAGGGATTAGAGGCATGGACGAAGGCGCAGGGGGCTGCTTCGATTTCTGAACTGATTGGCGCGGTGAAATTGTCATAGTGAAAATCGCCTGAAATTCCTGGCCGTGCATTTCCAAGTATTCTCAGAGCCTATTTTCAAGGAGCTTGAGCATGAAACGCCGCGATTTTGCCATGTGGTCTGTTGCTGGTTGCGTGATGCTGGCCTGCGGCACGGCGAATGGGCAAGCGGGGAGTGATGCCGAGGCGGTTTTGGAGCGTTTGCGCGACCGGGGTGGTATGCCAGCGCTAGGTGCCGCGATCTTTACAGCTGACAAGATCGAATGGATGGGAGTGGTCGGTGTGCGGGCGGTGGGACACGATGAGAAAGCGACAGTTGATGACTTGTGGCATCTGGGGAGTTGCACCAAGTCGATGACGGGAACCCTGATCGCGGAGATGTGTGAGAAGGGTGAATTGTCGCCGACGGTGACAATGGCGCAGGGATTTCCGGGGTTGGCGGAATCAATGGATGCGAAGTTCCGAGCAGTGACGATTTCGCAGATGCTGACGATGACCGCGGGTGTTCCTGCGGAGCTTTCCAAAGACAACTTGTGGGGGCGGCTGTGGAAGCAGAATGGCAGCGTCGTAGACCAGCGAGCGGAATTGACCAAGGCTGTATTGGGCTGGGGGCCAAAGCAGGAACCAGGAACTAAGTTTGAGTATGCCAATGCGTCGTTTGCAATTGCAGGGCATTTGGCAGAAGTGAAGACTGGCAAGCCGTGGGAAGACCTGATGCAGGAGCGCGTGTTTTCTCCGCTTGGCATCAAGAGCGCCGGGTTTGGCGCGCCGGGCACAGCCGGCAAAGCAGATCAGCCGTGGGGACATCGCGTCAAGGAGAAGGGGTCGCGTGAATTGATCGCCGTCGATCCAGGCTCACCTGGCGCTGATAACCCGCCAGCGATCAGCCCCGCTGGTCGCGTGCACATGACCATGGGCGATTGGGCCAAGTACCTGATGCTGCATGTGCGTCGCGGCGAAGGCGAGCCGAGCATTATGAAGCGAGCCGCGTTCGACATGATGCAGACTCCGCCCCAGGGACGCGAGTATGCATGGGGCTGGGGCACCGCGTCACGACCTTGGGGCGGCAAGGTGCTCACGCACAGCGGCAGCAACACCATGTGGTTCTGCGTGGCGTGGGTTTCGCCGGAGAAGGGGTTTGGGGTGCTGGTGGTGACCAATGTGTCGATGCCGGACACACCAAAGACATGTGACGAGGTGTCGTGGACCCTGATTCAGAAGCACTTGGCTCAAGAAAAGAAATAGGAATGAGCGTCAGTTGGAAGATGGGTCAACTGTGGCGGGTGCGGGCACATCTGCCACTGGTGCATCTGCTATGGGCTGGGTGTCTTCACGCATGGCGGCGAGGGCTCGCTGCAATGCTCCCTGAATCTTGGTTTGCGGGGGTTTGGGTGGGGCTTTGCGAAGCTTGCTGGGCGCGGTGTCTGCGTCGGCAGTTTCGCTGCGGACTTCCGGCGCGATAGTGTGGGCCACACCCACTTCGCTTTCACGATCCGCGAGCACCGAGGCCGCAACCTGGGCCGAGCCGTGTGCGGCAGTGGATGCGCTGGTGTCGCGCGGTGTGCGAGAAGAGATGGAGCCGTCGGAGGAGACTTCATCGAATTTGACGCTGACCCGCTTGGAGACGCCGCGTTCCTGCATGGTGACGCCGTAGAGGCGGTCGGCGAACTGCATGGTGCGCTTGTTGTGCGTGATGACGATGAAGTGCGACAGGTCGGTGAACTGGCGGATCACCTGGTTGTAGCGGCCCACGTTGCCCTCGTCGAGGGCGGCATCCACTTCGTCAAGCACGCAGAAGCAGGATGGCTTGGAGCGGAAGATCGACATGAGCAGCGCGACGGCGGTGAGTGTCTTTTCGCCGCCGGAAAGTTGGCTGATGGAACGCGGCTCTTTGCCCGGCGGCTTGGCGATGACCTCGACTCCCGATTCAAGAACATCGATCTCATCGGTCTGGACCTTTTCGCCATTGATCTCTTTGATCAAGGGCATGAGGCGCACTTCGGCGCGACCGCCACCAAAGAGGCGACGGAACATGCCATCACCGCCACCGAAGTGATCTTGAATGCGGCTGAAAACCTCGGCGAATTTGACCTTGCTCACTTCGTTGAGTTGCGTGATGAGTGTGGAGAGTTTGACTGATGCATCGTCCAGGTCGGCGACTTGGCGGACGAGTTCGTCGTTCTGCTTGGCGAGTGTAGTTTCCTCGCTGATGGAGTCGAGGTTGACGCTGCCGAGCTTCTTGATCGTGTCGCGGAGCATGTCGATCTCTTTGACCGCGATGGGGACATCGATGCGCGTGATGCCTTCGGACATCATCTCCCGATATTCGGGATACAGCAGCGGAAGATTGAGTGAGAGATCCTCCAATGCCCGCTCTTCCAATGTCTCCCGCTTGACTTCGAGTTCACGCTTGTCGATCTCCAGTGCGTTCCAGTCGCGTTCAAAGGCGATGGCGCGAGCGCGGGCGGCAGAGACGTCTTCGGTGAGGGTGGACAGCAGATCACCAAGCTGCATGCACCGAACCGAGCATTGCTCGACAACCCCGGCAAGGCGTTGGATCGTCGCCTGGGCTTCGGTGATGGCGTGCTCTGCCTCGGCGATGGTGGTGGTGTGCTCGCTGGCTCTGCTCGTGGCAAGCTCGACCTGGCGAAGAAGATCGCGCAGCGAACGGGCCTGCTCATCGCGAACGAGATTGAGGCGGGCCAGTTCCTTGCGACTCGATGCCAGCTGTTCCGCGAGGCGGCCGACTTCGACCCGCTTAGCGGCGACCGTGTCAGTGACGGCCTCAGACGCGGCCTGCAACGCCACGATGTGGGATTCCATTGAAAGGATGCCGCTGGATTCCTCTTCGAAGAGACGCTTGAGTGAATCACTCCGTTCGACCAGAGCAAGGCGATCCTGCTCGACCTTGTCGCGACGCGTTGCGAGTTGATCCCGCTCGGCGGAAATGGAAGAGCGTTCGCGGTCGATGCGTTGCGAGTCTGCCGCAGTGCGATCGAGTGTGTTGTTTTCACTGGCTGCCGCCCGCTGGGTCTGGGAGAGTTCGGCTTGCAGTGAGGCCAGTTTCTGCGAAAGCTCGGAGGCCTCGCCATCGGCCGCGGCAAGGCCAGATCGCTCGCTGGCAAGATCGGCATCGACGCTAGTGATGCGAGTTGTCAGTGATGCGAGCTCTGCGCGGCGGGCAAGCACACCGCCGGCTTCACCTGCCTGCGAAAGCGGACCAGCCAAGATGCGGCCATCAGATTCAAGCACCAGGCCAGACCGGGTGACAAAGCGAGCACCTTGCGCGGGACCAGCCGAAAGGAGCAGGGCGGTGTCGATCGAGTCGACAAGCAGGGTGTTGCCAAGCAAGCGGTTTAGAAGGATGTCGGTGCCATGCGGCGCTGATGCTGATGCTGTGACCACGGCGCGCAGTGGCAGCACCCGATCGGCGGGCAGGGAACTGATCTCTTCGGGCCAGGTGTGAGCCGCGGATGGGGAGGTAGTGGAAAGCGGCAGAAGCGTCACTCGCCCGGGAAGTGCCGCCAGATCCGATTCGGAAGGGAGTTCGGCAAGCGCGGGAACCAGCAGCGATTGCAGAAGCGTGCCCAGTGCGGCCTCGACTGGCGCGGCATGCGTGGATTCGACGGTGATGCTGTCGGCCAGAGTCCCCTTGATGGCGCTGAACCCGGGATTGGATTCACGCTGGTCGAGCGCCGCGCGAACCGCATCGCCGAAGCCGGCGCGGCTGTCGTCCATTTCCTTCAGCGTGCTGGCCCGGGTGGAGAGCCGCAGCGATTCCGCGGCAAGGGTGTTGACGCGCTCGGTGCGGGTGCGTCGGTCGTCCGAGAGTGCCGCGATCTGCTGATTGAGATCGGCGATGGAGGTGGTGAGATTGCCTGCCGTTTGTGTCAGCGACTGGATCTTCTCCCGCGATTCCGTGGCAACCGAGGCAAGGCGAACCAGCTCGGCTTCGAGGGTCTTGTCCTTGCTGAGAAGGCGTTCTGACTGCTCGTTCAGCGCCTCAGCGCGGCGGAGCTCGGCCTCGCTGTTGGCGGTCAGGGCCGCGCGTTCACGATCAATTCGGGCGACATCCGATCGTTTCTTCAGCACGCGCTCGCGGGCGTCCGAAAGTGTGGCTAGGGATGTGGCACGCGAGGCGTTGGCATCGGCCAGGGTGCGCTCGGCCATGGCGGCCTGCTCGGCCAGCGCGCCGATGGATTCCTGTTGATCGGTGATGGTGGTCTCGGTTGCCTTGGCGGCGGCCTGAATCTCCGTGACCCGGGCCTGGTCGCGTTCAATCTGGCGGCGGCTTTCCTCCGCCGCACGAATCGTCATTTCGCGACGCTGCTGGCTGTGCGCCAGGGTGTGCTGCGCGGATTGACGCTCCTGCTCGAGCTTGCGCTGTTCGCCCAGGGCCTCCTGGCGCTTGATGTCCGCATCCTGGCGGAGCTGCTCAACCTCGGAAAGCTTGGCGGCTGCTGCGTCGCGTTGATCCTTGAGATCGGTCTGCCGCGAGGTCAGGCCGTCAAGACGTTGGCGAAGGTCGTCATACTGCTCGAAGGCAAGCGAAGTGCGCCAGGCCCGCAGTTCGTGGTCAAGCTCGATGAAGCGCCGCGCCTTGGCGGCCTGGCCGCGGACCAGCTTCAGGCGGCGCTCGGTGGATTCGAGCTGCTCGCGCGTGGTGCGTAGGTTGTCCTGCGTGCGATCAAGCTTGCGCTGCGCTTCGATGCGGCGCTGCTTGTACTTGGCGACACCCGCCGCCTCTTCAAAGATCACGCGGCGTTCCTGCGGCGAGGCCATGAGCATGGCATCGACCTTGCCCTGCTCGATGATGGAGTACGCATCGGCGCCGATGCCGGTGTCGAGGAAAAGGTCGCGGATGTCCTTCAGCCGGGCGCGCGAGCTGTTGATCAGATAGTGCGAGGTGCCGTCGCGATAGAGCTGGCGTTCGACCTCGACGACATCGGCATCAATGGGGAGGGCACGCTTGCCGCGAACGCTCATCTGCAGCACGCTGGGCTCGGTTTCGGTTTCAGTGGCGGCTTCTGCGGCGATCACCGCCACGCCATCGGACTCGGAACTTTCGCTGGATGTGACAGTGGGGGAGGCGACGCGCGAGACAGCGCCCAGGAGAACCGGGTTCTCAAAGGTGAGCTTGACGCTGGCAAAGCCGGAGGGCTTGCGGCCCGCGGAGCCGGCGAAGATGACGTCGAGCATCTCGGTACCGCGGAGCGACTTGCTGGAGCGCTCGCCCAGCACCCACTTGATGGCGTCGACGACGTTGGACTTGCCGCAACCGTTGGGACCGACAATGCCCGTGACGGCATCATCGAACTCGAACTGAGTCTTGTCGGCGAAGGACTTGAAACCTTGAAGAGTGAGCGTCTTGAGACGCATGGAGCATCGCCTCCGTGCCGAAGTATCCGGCTCCGCCGGATGGCCATCCCTGGCCAGGGTGAGCGCGGGCAGGCCAACCTGTCACGCGCGGGATTGCGGTCAATATATCTGCAAAGTCTGAGCGGTGTGGCAAGATCGACAGCGAAAAGCGCTATTCGGGACGGGTGCCCGGCGTGGCGGAATCCGATTCGGGATTCGTTCCGCCGGCGGGGATTGGCACAAGTGTCGGAGGCACATCGGTGGGGCGGGATTCGGGGGTGCCGAGGGGGGCCAGCGGCTGTTCGATGACCACCACTTCGGACTTCTGCTTCAGGGTTTCCGGGCGGTCGCGGCGTTCCACGCTTCGCGCGGCGGCGTAAATCTGGGCCTGCAGGCGCTCACGCTCGGTGACGAATGAGCATGCCATGGCTCGTTGTTGATGGAATTCGTAGAGAAGACCGACGATTTCGGAATAGGAAAGCCCGATGCCCGGACGTCCCTCCTGAGGCGAAGCACTGCGGGCCAGCGACTCGATGAGCAGAGGAAGCTCACCATTTACGACGATGCTGCGTGGAGAAACCGGGCCAGTGTTGGTTTCCTGCGGCTGATAGCGCACGCGAATCGCGTCGGCTTCGCTGTCGCTGGCGATCAGCAGTCGACCAGACCAGGCAGCCACGAAAAGTGGACGCGGAATACGCAGGTTTTCCCCAAACAGTACGATGCGCGGCTGCCCCTGCTGGGTGATGTAGATCATGGGTTCGCCGTAGGGGACGATGTCGAGCAGGAACTTTCCAGCGACGGCGCGGCGCTGAACGCCTTGAAGCAGGCCGGGCGGGACATTGGCTTCAGCACGCATCTGGATCTCCGCGAGGGAAAGGCGGCGGCCAGTGGCATCGGTTCCCATGTTCTGGGCTTGCCCAAGTCGATTGGCCTGCACTTTGACCGCGCGTGCCATGAGGGCTTCGTAGGCGGCAGCACGAATGGCCAGATCCTTTTCAGTCAGCAGTTCCTTCAAGGCCTGATCAACCGTCGGTCCGGCACCAAGATCGGCCAAAAGTTCAATGGCGGAGACTCGTTCGGTGGGCGCGCCGTTGCGAGCCAATTCGCGAAGGTGCGGAGCGGCTAACACGTCGCCCAGGCGGGCTCCGGCTTGAAGTCCGGCGAAGCGCGGAGCCATTTCGGAAAAGTCGTACAGGGAACGAATCACGGGAAGGGTGCGCTCGGGGTGGCCGATTCCTTCCAAGCAGAGCGAGAGACGCGGAGCAAGCGCTGGTTGCGCTTTGATGTTGTCGAGGACGCGTTTGGCGAGTTCCTCGCTGGGGGTAAAGGCATCAATCGGAACAGAGAGAGCAAGCTCGAGGAATTCGCCGGGCTTTTTGCGATATTCGCTGGGCACGGTGACGCCGACGATGGAGTCATTTCGACCGCGGGCGATATCCATTGTGTCGCCTGGG
>CAYTYD010000016.1:0-21881 GCA_964441555.1 uncultured Phycisphaeraceae bacterium
ATGAACACGCAGTCAACGAACCAATCGCCCCCTCAACTGAACGGCAGAGTGTCCGACCGCCGGCAGTTCCTCGCGACAGGCGTCAGCCTTCTCGCGGCACCGGTGCTTATACCGAAGGCCCACGCCACCGGTGGCGCGGCCCAACCAGCACCCGCGGCTCTGCCCGGCACGCCTCAAGCGCCACCGGCATCTGGGACCCAACACGATCCAAGTTCGCGAACCATCACCCTGAACAACGGCGTCAAGATGCCGATCCTGGGCCTCGGCGTGTACCAGATGAGCGCCGAAGAGTGCGAGCGGAGCGTCGTGGATGCCATCCAGGCCGGGTATCGCATGGTGGACACAGCCGCCGCCTACCGCAACGAAGAGGCCGTTGGCAAAGGTGTGAAAGCCAGCGGCGTCCCGCGTGAACAGCTCTTCATCACCACCAAGCTCTGGGTCTCGGATGCCACGTACGACAAGACCAAGGTGGCGTTTGATCGCTCGATGAAGCTGCTCGGGCTTGACTACCTGGACTTGTATCTCATCCACCAGCCCTTCAACGACATCTACGGAGCGTGGCGAGCGATGCAGGAGTTGTACAAGGAAGGCCGCATCAAGGCCATCGGCGTGAGCAATTTCCACCCCGACCGCGTGATGGACCTCATCGCGAACAACGAAGTGAAGCCCGCTGTCAACCAGATCGAAACGCACGTCTTCTGCCAGCAAATCGCCGCGCAAAAGTTCTTGCTCGAAGAGAAAGTCCAGATGGAGTGTTGGGCTCCGTTCGCCGAAGGGCGGAACAACATGTTCCAGAACGAGGTGCTCAAATCGATCGGCGATAAGTACGGAAAGACCGTTGCTCAGGTCATCGTCCGCTGGCTGACACAGCGTGGCATCGTCGCCATCCCCAAGTCATCGCGGAAAGATCGAATCATCGAAAACGCCAAAGTGTTCGACTTCCAGCTCAGCGCGGAGGATCTGGCTGAGATCGCCAAGCTGGATACCGGCAAGAGCCTCTTCTTCGACCACCGCGATCCGCAGACCGTCAGGATGCTGACCGGCGCCAGACGCAATCGGTGACTCGGCACGACGTCATCCCAAGGCACGTTTCACGACAACCCCAACGGTCAATTCCTTCCGAGACCTACCCCACAAACCACCTTTTCGCTACGAATCCGACCTGGCGTTTGAACTCGCGTATGTCCTGTGTTTTCAACGAGAAAGCCCTTCGATGTGCTCATAGAAGGGCTTGATCTCTCGAAACGTCGGGGTGACAGTACACCAACGGAACTTTTCTTGGAGGGCGTTAGGGTGTTGGACTTCCACGTTTGCCGCTTGCTTGGTGACGAGCCCGCGTGAAAAGCCGGTCAGCTCGCTCTCACGTTGATTCAAGGTGACGTGTCCCCGAAGGTCGCGAGGGCGCATCGTTCATCATTCGCGTTGCAGAACGCTTCGCGTCGTCGATCAGCGCATCGGGATCGGTCCCTTTCGCCACAACCGAGCGGCCCGAGTGATCGCAGGCCTTCACTTGATAGACACCAGCGGACACCTCGGTCACCTCGAATACCCACGTCGGCAGTTCCGGATACGTCCTTTGCATCGCTTGCAGTTTATGCCACGCCCTGAGCACGCTGGGGTTCGCCCGCACGCGGACGCGAATCGTCACCGTGCGGAGCTTGGGATCAACACCGATGGCCCCGGCACTTGCCGAGGCCATCCGGTTTGCTGAATCGGGGTGACAGAACACCAATGGAACTTTCTTGGCAGGCGTTAGGGTTTTGGAGCCGGGGATACGCCGTCTACTGAGCGCAAGCGCGGTGATGAAGGTCTGAGAGATCTCCGCACCGTCAATACGCACACGCGTACGGCATGGTCATATGGCTGTCTATCGATACCGATGAGTTGAAGACTGTTCTGCTCCGGTCGGTGCAGGATTGTCCGCAGTCTGCTTGAAGTAGTGACATGCTCCGGATATGGTTGCCTAGGAAACTGTTTGAGGAGCTCTTGATGAACGCGGTCACGAAGTCGATTGTCTTACCCTGCTCCGCCGGCGCGGCGTGGAGATTCCTTGCCGATGGGAGTCAATGGCCCCGATGGGCGACTCGCAACGTTCTGGCCTCCAAGGCGATGGGCGATAATCGCTGGGAGATTCAAACCCCTCGAGGCGCCGGCATTCTCCGCATCCGTAGCGTCGAGGCCTTTGGCATTCTCGATCACGACTTCATCGATCCCCGAGAAGGCCCGTGGACCGTACCGGCCCGCGTCGTGCCTCTGTCGAAGGGATCAACGTTCATCATGACGCTGGAAAAGCCCGGCGGCATGCCACCCGAAGCGTTCGAGCACGGGCTTAGAGAACTTGACGACGAGCTGGCTCAACTCGCCCGGTTGTCGTCGACCTTGGAATGAGTGTCACAGTTATGCAACGCCAAAGGAAAATGGACGATGGGGCTGCTGTCAGTGAGTTGGGGCACCATCTCGGATACTGGCTCCGATTCGTCTCGAACCACGTCTCCCATGCGTTCCGGCTCAAAGTGGAGTCGCACGGCGTGACCGTCGCTGAATGGGTCGTGATGCGTGCGTTGTTTGACTCCGGAGAAGTGAATCCGAGCCATCTGGCGGAGTCCATCGGTCTGACGCGTGGCACCGTGTCGAAGCTGGTCGAGCGTCTCTCTGTCAAGGGCCTTGTCGCGTGCCGATCCGAAAAGCGCGACCGTCGGTACCAGATTGTGAAGTTGACGGCGTCGGGCCGAAGGCTTGTCCCCATCCTGGCCGCGCTCGCGGACCAGAACGATCAAGAGTTTTTCAGCCACCTTGACGCCCATGAGCGAGCTGGCCTGATCGCGCTGCTCAAGGGCATCGTGGATCGCCACAAGCTCAAGCGTGTCCCTATTGAGTAACCGGAACAGTATTTGTCAAAGGAGCAAAACATGAACAGTGAGCAACTGAAAACAGCGAAGGATTGTGCGAATCTCTCGGCAGTCGGCAAGCTCCACTTCGGAGACCTCGTCGCTCGGCTGATGAGTGCCGGCATCGAACGGTACCTCGCGGATTACGTCCGCATGGAGAACACATACTACACGCCCGACGGCGGATCATGCGTTGTACCAATGGAGCACGATGCCGCGTCAATCGGCAAGGAGTTTTCTGCGGCCCGGGTTGAAGCCGCGGTTCGCCAAGCGCAGCGCGGCGAGATCATGTATCCGCAGTTCACGCGCCTTGCACTCGCGGCAGGGTGCGTCGGCTACTTCGTGCAGATCACCGGGAAATGCGTCCAGTACTTCGGCCGCAATGGCGAAATTCATACCGAGTGGTTTCCCGGTGCCAACCGCCCCCAGTAGCGAGCTTTGGCCTCAAGAAAGTTCAAAAGCAGCCTGATAGATACGGGACGACTGGACAGGATTGAACTCATCCATAAACACCGATGGCCCCGGCGCTCGCCGAGGCCATCAGGTCTACTGAATCGGGGTGACGGGACACGGTTTGAACTCTTTGTCAACGGAATCCGCCACTGGGCGCCAGAAACGCGGATTCTGTTAGCCGTGAACCAGTGAAACTCGCTTGGTGCGCTGGTCACGCGCGCTGGTCGTCGTCGAGGATCACCCATCGCTCAAAGATTGGCTTTCCCGGCGAGGCTTCCTGAAAACCGAAGGAGCCTGACTGCAGGCCGAAGAACCACGCACCATCGACTTCAACGAGTAGCGGGCGTGACATGGCAAACCACGTCCACAGTGGTTCCGAGGAGTGCTTCTCGACGTCGGGAAGAAGTCTGTCGGACCCGTGCTCCCGGACGGCTTTGATCAGTTCTTGCGCACGCGATCCTTGGTGGTTCTGCACGTCGATCTGGACCTCCGGGATGTACCCGCGCGAGAGCAGGACCTGGAAGGGTCTGGATCGCTGAGGGCCGTAGCGCCAACCTACGACGTTGAGCAACACGCGCTCCGGCTCGGACGGCGGGGGAGAGGTCATGATGAGCCATGTCCCCTCGAAGAGCGAACTTTCCCGCCGCTCCAACCAGTTTAGATCCACGCGTAGCCGCACAGTCGGGTTCAACTGTCGCCAAGGCGCACGATCCTGCTTCGGGTCTTCAATGAACTCGGCCGGAGCCTCGAAGACGTCCGGCGTGCTGGCCACAACGATCGCGACTTGCACGGCCCTCCGCAGCACCTCGGACTCCTCCTCCGCGAGGGGGCGGACATCCATTCGATTGTCGCGGGCATTGTCCGCGAGTTCGACGGCGATCGCCTCTTCCTTCTTGCCCGGAGTCGAAACGGAGCGCGTCGACGGTGGCTCGACGAAGCCGGGTCGGAACCCTTCGACCGAACGGATGGAGCACCGCTTCTCGACCCTCCCTTCACGCCCGACCAAGAACTCAAGAGAGGAATCGCCACGACCTGCGAGTCGCGCGGCCAGCACCTCGACTTCAACTCCCGGCAGCACCAAGGAACCAGGCGAATGCGACTCCCCGATGGGCGCGTCAGCACGGTGCTTTGGCTTCGGCTCCCTTGCGGCATCGCCCGCGCAGCCGAGAGGGCCCACACTTGCGGCACCGATTTGCACCACAACGAACAGCAGGATTCCGTACGCTCGCATCAACCAAGTGTGCTCGACACTAGCGGAAACGCAGTAACGGCTGGGTCACACCCGCAGCGTGGCCGGGTCGGTCGGCGCAGACTCGGTGTATCGTTGGTGCATGCGAGCCGCACTTGTCCTTTCGATCCTCTGCGTCGTGATTTGCGGTTGCACCACAGGATCGCCCCGAACACCCACCGCCGCCGCCACAGACGAATCGTCCGAGCGCTGGCCCACGCCGGAAGAGGCCGCCGCATGGACCGTCTCAGGCGACGATGCGCTCCGCATCGCCCGCGGCGCTCTCGAAGATCAGGACCGCCGCCACATGATCTACCACTTCAATCCGGTGGTGCGTGTGGGCAAGCAGTTCTGGCGCGTGACGGGCTCCAGCGTGATCGCAGGAGGCTGGGTGGCAGAGATCGACGCCCGCACGGGCGCGGTCCTGCGGACGCGGCATCTTCCGGGGCGCTAGCGCACCGAGTGCTTCAAGCCGCACCCGGCCTTTCGATCATCGTGCCGGACCATGAACCTCAGAATGCGAAGGAAGTCGTCCGGCTCGCAACGGGTCCGTGAGCCCTGCAACGTTGAGGGCGTCGCGGAATTAAGCCCGGCAGTTCAAATCCCGCCAACAGTAAGCCCAAAGTCGCCCTTGTTTGAGCGTTTCACACCCACCGATTGAACCGCGATTTCGGCGCATAAGTGCATAGTTTTCAAAGAGAAAGCCCCTCGACTTGCAGGTCGAAGGGCTTGATCTCTCGAATAGTCGGGGTGACAGGACACGGCTTGAACTTTTTGTCCAGGCAATCCGCCTCTGGGAGCCAGAAACGCGGTTTTTGCTCGCCGTGAAACTCTGAAAGGGGTTTATCCGTCTCGTGCTGGCGGCTAACGACCTGCGCAGGATTCACGTACACACCCGCGCAGCCAGCGATGAGCCAAATCAGCGTCCAGCCTGGGGTGCCAGAGCAATGAGACCCTGAATTCTGGAATGGAGACCGGGAGCAGAAAGCTGTGCATTCCATTGCGCAGGATCCCGGTGTGGTGCTCGGGAACACTCGCGATGAGGTCGGAGGCCCGAGCGAGAGCCAGCGCCGTCGAGAAGCTACTGACGATGGTCGCGATGTTCCGCTTGATCCCGAGCGGCTCCAACGCAACATCGATCGGCCCTTTGTCGAGACCGTCACGTGAAATACCGATGTGCCTGCACGCGGCATAGCGGGAACGGGTCATCTCGCCCTTACTGAGCGGATGGCCCTTTCGTACCACGCCGACGAACCGGTCTTGGAACAACGCCTGCATTCGCAGTTCCGAACCAGTCGTCTTCACGACAACTCCGGTCTCAAGATCCACCGTCCCATCGCGCAGCGGAGTGCTGTCCCTGTCCGGCTTCTGCACAAAGCGGAGCAGCACGCCCGGTGCTGCCTCTCTAACCCGAGCGAGAAGATCCGGCCCAAAGTTCTCCACAAAGCCCTCGCCGGTTCTTAGCGTGAACGCCCGGACGAGCCGCTTCAGATCGAGACTCTCGGCAGGGCGTAGAACCTCGCGCCCGTCCTGTACGAGTTGACCGACCCGCTCGCGAAGTTCGATCGCTCGGGGGGTGGGAACAAGGCCTCGTCCGGCCCTGACCAGGAGTGGGTCGCCCGTTGCGTCGCGGAGTCGCGCGAGCGCCCGGCTCATCGCCGAAGGGCTGAGTGTCAACCTCTTGGCGGCTCGCGCAACGCTGCCTTCGGCGAGGAGCACATCGAGGGTGACGAGAAGGTTGAAATCGGGGTTGGACATACACCCACCGTAGCTCCGCTCGATCATGGCATAGCGTCAGACGCACGAATATCGTGCAACTAGTGCATTTGTCGCCATGTGCTCCAACGACTACTTTCTTGACAACTCCGCTTCTGGAGTGCAAGGGGAATGGAGCCAAGATGGAATCGATCACCGCAATACGACCAGCGCCAGCAGTTCAAGACACGCAGAGGGCCACGTCGGTTCGCTGGGTGCTGGCCAGCCTCTCCCTATCGATGTTGATGTCCTCGCTGGACACCAGCATTGCAAATGCCGGATTGCCGACGCTGGCGCACGCGTTTACCGCCACGTTCCAGGACGTGCAATGGATCATCTTGGCGTATCTCCTTGCGATCACCACCCTCATCGTCAGCGTCGGGCGCCTCGGCGACATCGTCGGGCGCCGCCGGTTACTCCTGATTGGGATTTCCCTGTTCACGATCGCCTCTGCCCTTTGCGGACTGGCACCCACGCTTTGGCTCCTCATTGCCGCGCGAGCGGGGCAGGGCATCGGAGCGGCGATCATGATGGCACTCACCGTGGCCCTCATCGGCGAGACGGTCCCAAAGTCGAAGACAGGCAGCGCCATGGGGCTACTCGGAACGATGTCCGCGATTGGCACCACGCTCGGTCCATCGCTCGGTGGCATCCTGATCGCCGGATTCGGCTGGCGGACGATCTTCCTCGTCAACGTGCCGATTGGCACGCTCAACCTGATCCTCGCCTGTCGCCACCTTCCGCCTGACCGCCCTGGACTGAAGACTGAGTGGACACGATTCGACGGACGTGGCACGGTGGTGCTTGCTCTTGCGCTCGCGTCATACGCCCTAGCCATGACGCTTGGACGCGGCAGTTTCGGTCCGCTCAATATTGCCTTGCTGCTGGCGGCGGTTGCCGGAGGCGGTCTCTTTGTACTCGTGGAAGCGAGAGCCCAATCACCACTGATCCGATTGGCGATGTTCCGCGATCCGATCCTGAACGCGAGCCTCACGATGAGTACGCTCGTCTCGACGGTGATGATGGCAACGCTGGTCGTTGGCCCGTTCTATCTCTCCCGCGCGCTTGGGCTTCCGGCGGCTCTTGTCGGACTCGTCTTGTCGGTCGGTCCGCTTGTCGCCGCACTGGCCGGTGTGCCAGCCGGTCGAATCGTGGACCGCTTTGGCGCAGGACGCATGACCATCCTGGGGCTCGTTGGAATGGCCACTGGATGCATCCTTCTTTCCATGATGCCGACAGGAGTCGGTATCGCCGGATACATCGCGCCCATCATTGTCATCACGTCCAGCTACGCGTTGTTTCAGGCCGCCAACAACACCGCCATGATGACGAACATCCTCCCGGACCAGCGGGGGGTCGTATCAGGCATGCTCAACCTGTCGCGCAACCTTGGGCTCGTCACAGGCGCCTCAGTCATGGGCGCGGTGTTCGCCCTGGCGGCGGGAGCCATCGAAATCAACAACGCCCTTCCGGAGGCCGTCGCCACCGGCATGCGGTTCACCTTCGCCGTGGCGGCGGTTCTGATCATCGCTGCGATCGCTGTTGCGATCAGAAGCGGTGCGTACCAACTAGGTAGTCCCCGCCCACCGTCGTGAATGGAAGGCAGGGAATGCCTTTGGGTGGGTCCCCAACGATCGATGTTCGCACCTTTGTGTTCTGCGACAGAGAGTCAGGCGATGCGGGGGTGGACCTGTCGAAGAGGATGGGAGATCCGCGAGGCTGACGATGGCCGGCAACGACGTCAGAAACGTCAATCGAGAGTTCAAATCCAGCCCGTTGTCCGTAGGATGACAGGACCTGATTGAACCGTTCCATAAACACCGATGACTCCGGCACTTGCCGAGGCCGTCTGGTCTGCTGAATCGGGGTGACAGTACACCAATAGAACTTTTTGTAGCAGGAGTCCGCGTTTGGGGGTCAGAAACGCGGTTTTTGCTCTCCATGAAGTTGTGTACGGGTGGATATACGGGCGAGCCCGCCAAAGACCCTCATCGGTGGTCAGGTTCCGTGGCGGACAAGCCGCATGACTGAGCACCAACGCATCTCCGATTGACAGGCGTTCATTGTTCCTCGCTCGTTCGCTGCATCCCGTCCATGTGCCACGCCGGGAAGGGATCGTGGAGGCGCTTCCACGCTTCGATGCCGCCACGCATCTCTTCGTCGGTGAGCAGGCAGGATTCGAGCAGCAGCCGCTGGGACTTTTTGTCGAAGTCAACGCCGATGAGCACGAGCTGCTGACGGCGGTCGCCGAATGGCTCCTGCCAGGAATTCTCAAGCCAGGCCCGCGCTTCAGGGTCAGTTGGACGGTGTTCATTGGGGCGCGCCGCCCACCACATGCCGGCGGGCTCGAGGCGAAATGAGCCGCCCGCCTGCGACCACAGGCCCGCGACGTCGCTGCGGTTTGCAAGCCACACGAAGCCCTTGCTCCGGACGGTCATAAGGAATCCGCCGACGATGAAGTTGTACAGCCGCTCGGGGTGGAACGGCCGCCGCGCTTCGAAGACAAACGACGACACGCCGTATTCCTCGGTCTCGGGCGTGTGCTCGTTGTTGAGCTCCTTGATCCACTTCGGCGAAGCCTGCGACTTGGCCATGTCGAAACGCTTGGTGTCGAGGAGAGCGTCCAGCGGTACCTTGCCGAACGTGCCGCGAATGATCGTCGCGTCGGCGTTCAACGAGCGGATGTGCCCTTCGACCTTGCGGAGGTGGTCCTCGCTTACCAAGTCGCACTTGTTCAGGATGATCACGTCGGCGAACTCAACCTGATCGGTGAGCAGATCGGCGATCGAGCGGTTGTCAGACTCGTCGTTGCCGATGCCCCGGTCGGCCAGATCGTCCTCGGTCTGGAAGTTCTTGATGAAGTTGAACGCGTCGACGACCGTGACCATCGTGTCCAGCCGCGTGATCTCGGCGAGCGATCGGCCGTTTTCGTCTTCGAACGTGAACGTCTGCGCGATGGGCAGCGGCTCGGCGATGCCCGTGCCCTCGATGAGCAGGTAGTCGAACTTCTTCTCGCGGGCGAGGCGAGAGACCTCCATCAGCAGGTCCTCCCGCAGCGTGCAGCAGATGCAGCCGTTGGACATCTCGACCATCTTCTCGTCCACGCGATCGAGCACGGCCTCGCCGACCTTGCCACCGGTCTTCACGAGCTCGGCGTCGATGTTCACCTCGCTCATGTCATTGACGATCACCGCAACCCGCTTGCCCTCGCGGTCGGTGAGGATGTGGTTGAGCAGCGTCGTCTTGCCCGCGCCTAGGAAACCGGACAACACCGTGACGGGCAGCTTCTCCGGGAGCGGTGAACGCTTTCCAGCGATGGCGTTGGCGGCGGACTGGACCATGTTCTTGAGTGTGCTCATGAATGGATCTCACCTCTGGGAAGGAGTGGACGGAGTTGGCGGATGAGCGACCGGCGAATCCGGTGCCCGAATCAGACGGCGGTGGCGGACGATCTCGGCTTGACCGGCTGATCGACCCGAGAAGTCCATACGCACGATGAGCGACGAGTCATCCATGGAGAGCACACGCGCCTCGGGGAGAGACGACGGGTCGCCCGTGTTGTTGACGCACCGGATCACGCCATCACCGTCGATCGTCCAGTTGCCCGACTCTTCAATTCGTCGCTCGGGCGCATCCGCCCAGTCCAGCGTGTGCGTGTATGTCCCGTCGGCATGGAGCGCGTGCAGGATCGAGAGCCTTTGTTCGCGCAGAAGCGTGTTGGTACGGTCGGTGCTGGCCCACGTCTGCGCGATGGCGGCGGCTCCATCCGACCCAAGCGGGGAAAGCCCCTCCTTCGCGAACACCTCGACATGCTCGACGGACCAGATACCCGCGAGGCGACCGTGCGCAGCGCTCTGCCATGCACCGGGCTTAGTCGCGCCGACTGTCGGCTGATGTTGCGGACGCTCCAGCCGACCGTTCAAATCCACGAGCACCGTCATCGGATCGCTTGCGGTCGCGAGTCGTGGCGCGGCGTCGCGGTACGCCGCGAGGATCGCCGCGGCCCTGTCGCGAATGGCCCGGTCCTCGTCGCGTTCCACGTGCCCGATCGGCACCGCCCATGTGAACTGGCCCTCGACGGCCGACGCGGTGGGTACGTGGTAGAACGCGCGGTCCTTGCCGGGCCCCACCTCTCCGCCCTCCGTGCGGGCCCGCTCGGTCGCCTCAACGAAGAAGTCGATGGCGTAGTTGGGGTAGCCAAAGAGCAGGCCGTAGGCCCGCCAGCGATCGGCGCGGGGCAGGCGATCAACGATCGCGACGATCTCGGCCGGGTGCGTGCACGGGGTGATGCCCAGGGGAGACCAGAACGCGGCCTCGCGCTCAAGCATCGCCGCCAGCGCCGCGCGATGCACGACGTAGGCTTCGACGTGCCGTTTGCCATCGTGAGCCGTGGCGAAGGTCTGCACATCGGCGTAATGCGTGTGGCTTCGCAGCGGCGCGAGCGCACGCCGGATGCGCACGATCTCGGCGGTGTCCGCCGCGGCGACGTCGATTTTGCCCTGCCAGAATCCCGTGCTCAGCGGCTTGAGCCCGCCGACGAAGGTGTACAGCGCCTCGCGGTCGAGGGCCTTGCCGAGCAGTTCACGGAACTGGTCGCGCTCGGCGACAGTCGAGAGCGGCGCGTCGCGGTCGGTGGTTTTCGGCGTGCTCGTGGCGCAGCCGCCCGAGAAGAGCAACGTGAGGGCCACGACCATCGCGGCGGCGTGGGTCGTGGCGGATCGACTTGTGCGGTGGTGAAGGAAGCGCATAGTCATCAACAGTCACTCGCGAACAGACTTCGCCGATTCACGCATCCTTCCACGCGACCTTGTAGAGCCCCTTGGCCTCGTCGTACACCTTGCCGTCCCACGCGAGCTCGTACGAACGGGCTTTGGGCGAAAAGTGCGTGAAGAAGTCGACCAGCGTGGCCCCTTCGTCGCCGGCCTCTACGTGGTGGATGTTGTCGCGGTCGCGAGTGAGCGTGGAGAGCTGTCGCGGCCGCAGCACCGTGTCGGCATTCTGGCGGATCAGGAAGTCCTCGCCCTTGCCAGGCACCTCGCCTGCGGCGATGGCGAGCCTCTTCCCGTCCGGCTGCACGATGTCGAAATTGCGGCAGCGCGCGGCACCCTGCGTGGCGAGCAGCACACCGTTGTAGTGCCGATGGTCGTGAAGATGGATCACCGACCGCGGGGCCATCTTGATCTGCATGAGCACGATGGGCGGGTAGTAGGCGATGGTGTCCATCGTCCAGTCCTTGCCCGCCGGGGAAGCCCGCCACGTTGGCGGATTCTCGACGCGGGCGAGCAGCGCCGTGACCGCGGCGAGATACGCCTCCTCGTCGGGGGCGGGAGCGGCGATGAGGGCCCGCGCCTGAGGCATGACGGCGGCGACAAACTCATCAGCACTCGCCGCGCGAATTGGCTTGCCGCCGCGTGTGTCCGCAAGATCGCTGGAGTCCTTCGCACGCGACGCACAGCCGGCAAGCCCAAGGCCACTCACTGCCGCGAGCCCCGCAGCGGCAATGCCGAAGCGAAGGATCGTCCGCCTTTCAACCACGACGCCCGGCGAAATCTCCTCCCCACGCTCATGGTCGGCAAGGGCGTGCTTGGCAATCTCCTCAACCGTCATGAACTGCATGTGCCAACTCCTCTTTGGTGGTTTCGAGCGGCGCCGAGTCAACTCGGCAGCAAACGGTGAGGTGAAGTCGATCGAAGTCACCCATGGCAACCCGCCTCTCCGCAGCAACCGCCGTGGCCGTGCCCGGATCCGCCGCCGCGCTTGGTTCCAAGAAGCATCGCCGGCGCGATCATCCGCTGGACCTTTGCCGTGGCGGGTGTCTTGCCGGGCTTGAGCCCGGCCGCCTTGCATACCTGGCCCCACGTCCGCAGGATGTCCGACATCGAGTGGTCGACCTCGACGGTGCGGTCATTGGTGGGGCAGAAGTAGTCGTACCGGGGCAAAGGTCACTGCTCTCCAGATGAGAATGAATTATCATTTGCATCACTCGGAGCGTTGTCAAGTCGCCCGTCGATATCCTCAAAGTGCGAGATTGTCCGCCACACGTCACAACGCATCGCGAACGAGGCGTCGCTGCGATCTGCCCAGCGGCCGTTGAGTCCGGCCAAAAATTCTCGAACTGGCCAAGCACGATTCACCGACGATCAACCTCGCCACGGTCTACCGGACGCTCAATCGGCTCAGCGAGAGCGGGCTTGTTCGCGAGGTCGAACTGCCGGGAGAAACGCGCCGGCACGAACTTGCCGGGCTTCCACATCACCATCACTTCAAAGTGCGACGAGTGTGATCGGGTGCACGACGTGCCGGGCAAGTGTCCATCGGCGCTCGCTGATGGGCTGCCCTCGGGCTTCCGGGTCCGTGACTACGAGGTGGTGCTCGTCGGCACGTGCGCGGAGTGCAGCCCCCGCGCAGGCCCGCCCCGTGGATCGGGTCGGTCAGGGCCGCGCCCCTCCAGCAATCGTCGCCGATGACTTAGTACGGAGTGCTCACCATTCCCCGAGGGGTCTTTCGGCGTGGTGGCTCCCGCACAACAAGCGTCGGGATCATCCCCGCTGGTGGCCGAATCCGTTTAGCCCCCAAACTGCTTTGAGCGCCAGCGTGGAAAGTTCAAATCCTCTCAATAGTCAGCCGATTTCGCGCGATTTTGGGCCCGTCGAGCGCGGCTGTTTGAACCATTGAAACAGTCTGCAAGTCCCGTCCCCACAACGACAAAGCCCTTCGATGTGCTCATCGAAGGGCTTCTCTTGCAGAAAAGTCGGGGTGACAGAACACCAATAGAACTTTTCTTGGAAGGCGTTAGGGTGTGGCCTATCCAAGTGCGGGGTTTGATTGAGCGGGCCTCGGTCAACCCGACTTGTGGAGGAAGTCTCGCTAACCTTTGATGATGGCGAAGAAGGGAACCCAGCGCGGCCCGTGGGACGCAGTCCGAGAAAGCCTGCGGGACGCCGCCGATCCTGTCGTCGCGGAACACTACAGGAGTATCGCGCCCTCCCGGGGCACGATCCTGGGTATCACCGTCCCCATCATCCGCGCCATGGCCAAAGATTTTGCCGCGGCCAGCAAAGAGCTCACGGTTTCGGCTGCTGCGGACATGGCTGACCTCGCGTTTGCTTCGACGTGCCGCGAAGAGATGCTCTTCGCGACTTTCCTGCTCGGGAGGTTCAAGACTAAGTTCCAGCCTTCTCACTGGACGAAACTGAATGGTTGGATCAACGGCATCGATAACTGGGAGACGTGTGACCAACTCGCCATGGGCGTAGCGGGAGAAATGATCGGCCGTGCGGATGAACCCCATCGGGCCAAGTGGATACTTGATCTTGAGAAGTGGGCGGAAGCATCAAATCCTTGGCGACGCCGATTCGCAGTAGCCACGACCACCGTGCTCAACCAGAAAGGTCGCAGCGATGCGAAGACAGCCCTCAATATCTGTGAGCGAGTGATCGCCGACGACGACAAGAGTGTGCAAAAAGCCGTTGGATGGGCGCTGCGGGAAGCGTGCAAATCCGACGCGGCCGCCGTGTTCGCACTTCTGAGGAAGCATCAGTCCGCGATGCCGCGCGCCGTCTTACGGGAGTCCGCCCAGAAGCTCACCGCACCACAGCGAGTAGCGCTCGGGCTGGGTTAGTCGCGTCGCGCAGGCGATTCATCGGCGACGTGCGAGTCCAAAATCCTTGCACCTCTCCGGGGTTGAGAGGACACAGTTGAACTTCTCCATAAATGCCGATGGCCCCGGCACTTGCCGAGGCCATCAAGTCTTTCAAGTCGGGGTGACAGGACACCAATAGAACTTTTCTTGGAGGGTGCTAGGGTCTTGGTGCCGGTCATCCGACGTCTGCTTGACTCGGAGCGGTTCAGCGTTTTTGGTCACTCTTCGCTTCGAGTTTCTTGTGGTGAACGTCAAGCATGAGCGTGCGCTCGGTGCCTTCGAGAAACCAGACTCGCTGGCGCAATGTTTCGCCCTTCTCGAAGTCGAAACGAGCGACGAGCGGGACGACCCGGTCGCCCTCGTAGCCCTTTAAGTCGATTTGCAAGGCGCCGCCGTCGGCGACGGTCACATCCCCCTCGTACACGCCGCCACGGTTCGACAGCGCAAGGCACCGCAGGGCACCGGTTCGGACGTCCTGGTAGACGTAAGCGTCGAACAGGTGGGCAGGCTCGCCATCCTCGCTGGGTGCCAGCACACGCCCGTAGACATAGTCCGGGACGAACTCGAAAGTTGACTGAATATGGACGGCCTTTCCAGTGGCCGATTCGCCTGTCCTCACTTGGGCTTCCCATGTGCCCCCCAGGAGCACATCGAAGACCTTGAGATGCTGTGGAAGATTGATCGCTTTTTCGGCGGCGCGAAGTGGAGTCTCCGAACGCTTCGGCACACGAACGCGGTCCCATTCCGCGAGGGTGCTGAAGCCGCCGCCAGAGTCCTCCAAGAGTGTGTCGCGGTACTTGTCCGGCCCCTCGAAAACCCAGCGAATCGCCAGCTTGCGAAGGCCTCGGGGCTGATAGAGGTCAAGGGTGCCGCTCGCGGTCTCGCCCTCAAACTTCATCGTTCCTTCGCCCGAGCCCCTGCCAACGGCGGGAATGTCAGCGTGCATGCTCAGCAGGCGCACCTGCTTCCGCCCCGGATGCCAGTAGAATACCTCCAGTTCGCCGCCGCGCATCGAGCGCTTGCCCGGGCCCCAGTGCCAGGTCTGCAACGCGCTCAGTCCGCTCCATTCGCCCCCAACCAAGCGTGCGAAACTCGCCATGGGGTCGGCGACCTCAGCGGTCGCCGGCTTCTGCACCGGCTTGGCGTCCAAACGCTGGTCCGGCGCGGCGGTGCAGGCGCACAGAGCGGCGGTGAGGCACAGGGCGAGGAACGGGCGACGCAATCGCATGAGTTGTCGCGGTAGACGAAATGACAAAGCCAGCCTCCTGACTCCGTGGTCGATAGCGCCGATCGGGCGATGCGGCTCATCTGCCACGGATCGTCGTACACGTGATGGGCGGTTAGAGTTCGTTCTCGGTGTGATTCGGCGGTCGCGTACAGGCCTTGAGATCGCCGATTCCGTGGGCGCAAAGAAAAATGGAAGTCCCATATTTGATAAGACTTCCACTTCAAATCGGGGTGACTGGATTTGAACCAGCGACCTTTTCGTCCCGAACGAAACGCGCTACCAAGCTGCGCTACACCCCGGTCAATCAATCGTGCGCTGGCAAAGAGGCCAAGTCAACCGGAAAAACAAGGAATATCAAGGCAAACAGACCACGTCGCGGCAAGCCGAAACCCACTCAATTCCTAAGAAATCAAAGCCAATTCACCTGCACGACAAACAATTGAACTCGCCGCAACCAGAGTTTCAGTTGGCCACAAACGTCGGCTTCTTGCCATCGATGTACACATTGTCCGCCGTCGTGCTGGCGTTGCCATCATCACCCATCGAGTAGAAATAGGGCGAGCCACCCACACACATCCCTGCATCAGAGTTGGTCGCATTGCGTGTCGGGTTGCCGCCGCGATACGAGAACCCGCTCGGAGGCGGCCCGATCAGATCAGTCGGTGACTTGCTGCCATCCAACAGCCCGTGAAACGTCGGATGAACATAGCGAATGCGATTGCCCCAGCCATCGTTCACCGTGCGGAAATCGCGGGCGTCGTTGCTGGGAATCGCCGAGAGATACTTGCCATTGATGCGATCGATGATGCTCTTGGCCGAATCAACCTTGGACATCTGGAAACAGAACCATCCAACACTATCCAGAGGAGATCCCAGGCCAAACTCCGCATCCGCAATCGGCTGCAGCGTGTTCGCTCCATCGATCTTGACGAAGGCCGGGGGAATCTCCCCCTTCGTCGACACATACTCGCCAAGGGCCTGATCCAGAAGTTTCAACGTGTCGGTGGTCGCGTTGGATTTGGCGTTGGAAGATGCCCGCGAGCCAATCACAAGGCCGATGGTCACAAGCACGGTGATGATGCCGATGACGACCAACAACTCAACCAGCGTGAAGCCGCGGCGTGCAGACCGCTCCATGTGCATATTCATCAAACCCCTCCTGCAGCGCAGCGACTGCCGCGCGACACGTGTAATGGCAAGTCCCCCACTTTCCGAACGCCTCCCCAGAACCCCTGAAGTGACGCGATGGAAAGTGACCGCCCCTCACAGAATACGCACTTTTGGCCCGGAATGATGCCTCAAAGTGCCCAGTGCACAAGGATTGATCGGACCCTCGTCACGCTCACTCCCGACTCACCCCGCCGCGGGTCCAGGTCGGGGCTCATCCCCCGTTGGGGTCTGAGGGTTTCCCGAGTCAGTTCCAGAATCCGATCCTGCCGCCGCAATATCGCGGCCAGCACTCAAATCGCCCAGCGGATTCGCCACCGAGCCGCCTGCTCCCGATGCCGGATACATGCCGTCAGAGGCAAGACCTGACACCGCCGTCGCCCCACCCGATTCGGGATCAGTTTGGGAGACCATATCGGTCGGCAATGCGCGGCGAACCGGTGCCCCATACATGCCATCGTCACCGACCCCCGAAGGCCCATTCGCCGCAGGAGCAGGTCGCGACTGCATCACGGGACGCTGCATCGGACGCGGCTGGGCTTGCGGCTGATTCATGCTCAGTCGAGCGCGGAACACCGCATCGGTGACGCGATCGCGCACGGTCTCAAGGAACGAGCGGAACATGTGCGAACCCTCGCGCTTGTATTCGATGCGCGGGTCCTGCTGACTGAACGAGCGGAAACCGATGGTGTCGCGAAGCTGATCCATGGCGTACAGGTGATCGCGCCATGCGCTGCCGAGAATCTCCAGAAGGATCTGGCGTTCAAGATACAGAAGCTCAGCCCGCAGAATGTTCTCGACGCGCGACTGGATCGCCTCATTGCGTTCTCTGCCATGGAGATAGCGAAGCGTGTCAGGCATGGGAACATCAAAACGTGCCTTGAGATGGGCCTCAAGATCCGCATCGGTCTTGCACGCCTGAGCAGTCTGCACTTCCTTGAACACAATCTCGTCGTCGACAAAGCGGGTGCTGGCTTCGATCAACTGGCTCTTGACCTTGCCGGGTGTGCTCTTGCGGAGCTCATCGGTGGTCATGTTGATGTTGAATCGCTTGTTGGCCCAGCCGACAAGCTGCGCTGCCGCCTCGTCACGAGACTGCTTGGAAATGGCCATGGTCATTTCCATAGCAAAGGCCACGGGCTGCTCGATCTCGCGCTTGCGATAAATCTCGCGGGCTTCCTTCATGATGAGCCCAGCCGGAGTCAGGTCCTCTTCTCCCTCATCAGGAGCGGGTTTCTTGCTGGCAGCCAGCAGCGTCGCCGCATCGATCTCGATGCCGAACTTCCGCTTGGCCCACGAAGAAAGCGTGGCTGCGCCGTAATCGGCTGAGGCAAACTGCTCGATGCCCGAAAGATCCGCTTCATCGATCTTCTGCGCTGCCGCGCGGATGAGCATGTCCTGCACGCGGCGACGCTCGGCCGCGCCTCCTTCGCGAAGTTCTGCGGGGTCAATCTCCACACCAAACTTGGTTCGGGCCCAATTGATCAGACCCGCAGAATCAAAATCAACGGCGACTTCGCTTCCTTCCATGGGCATGAACTCACCCAAGGTGATCGCGATGTTCTGTCGCGCGTCGTATTTGGCCTCGCCACGAATGATCTCGGCAAGGTCATCAGCTTCCTTGCCACGCAGACGCTCCGGCGGCACCGACACATCCATCCGCTGGCGGGCAAACTCTCCAGCGCATGTCGCCGCATATTCCGGATCAAGGTACTCGTTCACCGCATCGCGGATGGACTGATCGATCATGTCCATCAGCAAACCCTTGACATCGCGCCCTTCAAGCACGCGCTGACGCAGGCCGTAGAAGGTCTGGCGCTGATGCTCCATCACCTCGTCATACTCAAGCAGATTCTTGCGGATCTGGAAGTTGTGCTCTTCCACCTTGCGCTGGGCTCGCTCCACGCTCTTGGAAAGCCACGGGTGCTCGATGGCCACGCCTTCCTTCATGCCCATCCGCGCCAGCCACTTGTTCATCGTGTCGCCGCTGAACATCTTCATCAACGGATCATCCATCGCCACATAAAAGCGGCTCGAACCGTTGTCACCCTGACGACCGGCGCGACCGCGAAGCTGATTATCGATGCGTCGCGATTCGTGCCGCTCGGTGCCGATCACGTGCAGACCGCCCATGTCCTCCACGCTCTTGAACCAGCGCAAACGGTGCAGAAGGCAACGACCGCTGGCATCAAGCGCTGTGCGCAGCACATCCGCTGGTGCCTTCTCGATATCCTCGGGAACCAGCAGCGAGAACTTGGTCGCCCACACACGCAGCAGCGCCAGCTCCAATTCCGCATCGCTCATGGTTTCCAGATCGCGCCGGTGCTCACCAAGCTCACGCGGGGCGATCTTGCGATAAATCTGCGTGCGCAGCTCCTCATCACCCGCCTCAAGCGTCAGCGTGCGCGGCGCCATGCCCCGCTTCAGCCAATATTCCAGCAGCCCTTCGCGGGTGAATTGGCCGAGCTTGATATCCGTGCCGCGACCCGCCATGTTGGTCGCGATCATGACCTGGCCGATCTGGCCCGCGTTCTCGACGATGTGCGCTTCGCGTTCGTGCTGCTTGGCGTTGAGAATCTCGTGCGGAACGCCATATCGCTCGCTCAACAACTGGCCCAGGTGCTCGCTGTTCTCCACGCTCGTCGTGCCCACCAGAATGGGACGGCCGACATCGCTGAACGCCTTGATCTCATCCACGATCGCGCTGTACTTGTCCTTGTCGCGAAGGAAAACCAAGTCATCAAAGTCACGCCGCACCATCGGGCGATTGGTCGGAATGCTCACCACATCCAGCTTGTAGATATCGTGGAATTCCTGCGCCTCAGTATCCGCCGTACCCGTCATACCCGCCAGACGCTTATACATCTTGAAGTAATTCTGAATCGTGATCGTCGCCACCGTCTGCGTCTCGGCCTTGATCCGCACCTTCTCCTTGCACTCCACGGCCTGGTGCAGACCATCCGACCACTGCCGACCGATCATCGGGCGCCCTGTATTCACATCCACGATCACAATCGCCGCATCGTTCTGACCCGTCATCGGATCGGGCGTATCCATGATCACATAGTCGCGGTCACGCTGATACACCGCATACGCGCGAATCGCCTGCTCCAGCAAGTGCGGAATGTCGATGTTCTCGCCGACGTAAAAACTGCCCACTCCCGCGACCCGCTGCGCCTCGGCCACGCCATCGTGCGTCAGGTGCGCGCTCTTACGCTCCATCTTCACTTCGTAATACTGCGTGAACTGATTCCGCTCCGCCTCCACCTTGGGAAGTTCCGCCTTCGCCGCGGCAAGCTGCTGCTGCAGCGCCGGCACCTTGCTCTTATCAAGCGTCTGCCGAATATCACCCTCAAACCCCTTGATCTTCTGAATAATGCTCTGCACCCGCTCATCCGCATCAGCCCACGGCTTGTGCTTGGCCATCAGGTGACGCGCCAACGCATCCGCCAGCTCATATCGCGGCTCACCCTCGTGCGCAGGCCCCGAAATAATCAGTGGCGTCCGCGCTTCGTCGATCAACGTCGAGTCCACTTCGTCCACGATCGCCATCTGACGCTTGCGCTGCACCTGCATTTCCAGCGACGGCTTCATGTTGTCGCGCAGATAGTCAAAGCCGAATTCCGCCGTCGTTCCATACACCACATCGCAGCGATACATAAACCGCTTGACATCCTCAGACTGTGTGTGCTGAGGGTGAATCGCGCCCACCGTCAATCCCAATCCACGGAAGAACGGGAACGTCCAGTCGCGGTCGCGCTGCACCAGATAGTCGTTCACAGTGACGACGTGCACCTGCAGACGCTCGCACGACGCCAGATAACACCCCAACGGACCGACGATCGTCTTGCCTTCGCCCGTGCGCATTTCCGCAATCTTGCCCTGATACAGCACCATCGCGCCGATCAACTGCACATCAAAGGGCCTCGCCCGAAATGGTGGCTTGCTTTCCGGATAGATCTCCCGCACCGCCTCATAAATCTCGTTGGGAATATCCACAAAAATCCAGGAGGGAATCTGCTCGGTATTCCCCAAAAACGCCCCAATCGGATCCGCCGCCGGCGTCGCATCCATGATCGCCTTGGTCTGGTGATAGAGGTCCTGAATGTGTGCTGGCAAAAGCCCCACATCGAACTTCCGCTCAGGATTGAAAATGCTGCGGATGCCCACGTTGCGGTCCATCGCCTCGCGAGCCACCGCAAACGCCTCGATCATCAGATCATCGCTGGTCGCGCCCGCATCATGACGCTTGCGGAACTCATCAATCTTGGCGAGAATCTGAGCGTCGGTCAACTTGCGCGTCTGCATCTCCAGCGCATTGATCGCCGCGACCTTCTGCATGTACTTCTTGACAAAGCGATCGTTACGCGTGCCGATAATCTTGTTCAAAATCGGGCCGACGAGGGGAATGTCATATCCGGGCATAGGTGCTCTTCTTTACAGTGAAAGTGGACTTGTGATTAGGTTTGTGATCAGGTTTGTGATCAGTGGCGATGCCGCGAGAGGGCGTGCGCCGTGGTCGGAAATGGAAACTGGCTGGGTGATGCCCAATCGGGAAAGGCCCACGCGGCAAAACTTCGTGTGCCGCAGTGCCGCCAAACGCTTGGGCGAAGCAACAGGTGCCCTCAAGGTGAACGGGAGGCACCAAATATTCAGCACCGCGGCGGCGGCAAGCCCAGCCAACCGGCATCACACGCCATCAACATATATCCATCCGCAAACTGCACTGGCTCAGGCCAGCCAGGGAAGGCAACCACAAACGTCGTGACAGCCAACGGACCTTGGCCACCCTCACGAGCAGCCGCCAGACGCGAAGCCCGCGCCGCCAGCAACATCGACCAATTCAAAACCGGCGATTCCGCCGCAGCCAAACGCTGCCTCTGCCACAATGACAGAACCGACTGCCCCGCCTCCCACAGTGAAGAGGCACAACTCGTGATGATCAACAAGGCCGCCAGCGGCCCCAGCACCGACCGCAGCCGGCGACCATCATCAAGTTGGAAGAACGATGTCTTCACGATAAACAAGGATAGGGCAAACCGGATGCCGAACGAATGACTCCAACGGGAGACATGGTTATCGACCAGACCGCAAACCAAGTCCATCCGGGGGGTGCGAATCTCCCTAAAAAGGGGGAATCGGTGAAGGAGTTGTCGACTGGCACCCCTGAGATCTCCCCCTGATCAAAAAAACAAGTGCTGGTGGGTCGTGCAGCGGCCGCACTCTGTATATTGTGGGCCCCCCGTGGCGGGATGGCCGATTTGATTCTGCCAGCGAGGTGGCGTTCCGATGGATCGGTGACGCCCTGATCCAGAGTTGGTCCCTAGCGTCGGTGGATGTCGATCGATCCTCCGAAGCAGCCCAGCAAGACCCCCTCAGCGCAGGATGCGCCCATGCTCGTGACTCGTCAAGCACTGCCGACAACCCGCGAATCGATCACCCACAAGTTCACGATCGATAAGTATGAGGGATACCTCACCATCGGGCTGTACCCCGATGGCCGCCCGGGCGAGATCTTCA
>CAYTYD010000017.1:0-15894 GCA_964441555.1 uncultured Phycisphaeraceae bacterium
AGTGGCTCATCCACCGGCTTTGATACCGATGGCCTGACCCGCGCCAGCGCAGTTCTCACCGGCTTCGCCCCCGGCGTGTGGGCCTACTCACTCAACCACGTTCTCACCCGTGCTTTCTACGCCAAGGGCGACACCTCAACCCCCATGAAAATCTCCATGGCGATGGTGGCTCTGAATCTGGTCCTGAACCTTGCTCTCATCTGGCCACTCAAGGAAGCCGGACTGGCTTGGGCCACAGGACTCTCTGCCATGATTCAGACTCTCGCTCTGGCGTGGTTTGTCCGCAGCAAACTTGGTGTCTCACCCCTCGATCTCCCCACACTCCGCGGCATGCTGCTGGTCCTCCTCGCCACAGTCCTCATGGCCCTCTGCGTCTATGGCGTGCTCGCTTACACCCCCCGCGCCCTCGCCGCCCTGCAACTCGAATTCATTGACCCCGCAATCCATGAATGGCGTGTCAATCTCATCCTTCTCATGACCGGCACACTGACTGGCATGGCCTCATTCGCCGCGGCGTCGCTGGTGTTGCGCCTCCCCGAACTCCGCTGGCTCTTCCAGCGTGCTCCCAAAGGTGCTGATGGTCGACCGGTGGAGATGTCTTTCGAGTAACTTCCCGTAAAACCGTTCTCTGCTCAATCCCAAATTTACATCCCGTGGCGACCGACTCCGCAGCAACTCCGCCTGTTCCGTCCAACCTCCCCTGCATCGGGTGCGGCTATGACGCCAAGGGCCTTCCGCCCCACCAGCCCTGCCCCGAGTGTGCCCTCCCCATCTGGCGTTCATACATGGGCAGCGACCTCGCCTACGCACCGGCTTCCTATCGCAAGACCCTGTGCCTTGGCGCGCTGCTCATCGCAGGATCAACCATTCTGCACGTCACGTTCTTTGCTGGCATTGCGGCTGTCTTCGGCTTCTTTGCAAACAACAACAAGCCACCACCCATCGTCACCTCGTCGTGGTTCTTTCCATTCTGGTTCTTTCTGCCCAACATCCTCGGGTTCGTTGGGTACTTCCTGCTCTCCACACCCGATCCATCACTCACCATCAACGAATCACGCTGGTCCGCACGCCGCGTACTTCGTCTGACATTGATCCTGCAAGCCATTGGCATTGTGGGCCAACTGATCATCTCTTCAGCGGGATATGCCGCACAGTTCTTTCCCAACATGCCCACCAATCAGTTGATCGGCGCATCCTTTCAACTCGGTGCGATGTGCATCTCATTCTTTGCATGGATCGTGCAGATCATCGCGGCGATCAAACTCTGCCGCGTCTTAGCCCGACGCATCCCCGATGAGAAACTCGCCACCTGGATTCGCTCACTGCTTTGGAAAGTGCCCCTGTGGGCGACTCTGGGCATAGCCCTGGTCGTCGGCCCCCTCTACGCGATTGTCCTCTACATCATCATGTTGATGAAACTCCGCATTCGCATCTTGGTCCTGCGCGATCCCTCACCGCAGTCGAACACCCCGTCATAACCTCACTCCATGATCCTCCTCGGTAAACCCATCGCCATCACCGGCGCTTCCAGCGGCATCGGCGCTGCCACCGCCCTCGCCTGCGCCCGATCCGGCATGCCCGTCGCCCTCGGGGCCCGCCGCCTCGACAAACTGCAAGCCCTTGCCGATCAGATCAATCGCGCCGGCGGCAAGGCCGTCGCCCTCGCCTGCGATGTCGGCGATCAATCGCAGTGCAGCGACTTCATCGCCCGCGCCACCCAAGCCCTCGGCCCCCTTCACGCCGTCTTTGCCAACGCCGGGTACGGATTCGAAAAGCCCGTCAGCACACTCGACGATGCCGAACTCGAACGCATCTTCCGCATCAACTTCTGGGGCTCGCTCTGGACCATCCGCCCCGCCCTCGAGCAATTCAAGAAAGCAGGAACCGGCCACATCATCTGGTGCTCCTCCTGTGTCGCCAAGATCGGCCTGCCTTTTTACGCCCCCTACTCCGCCAGCAAGGCCATGCAAGATCACTTCGGCCGCTCACTCCGCCTCGAACTCAGTGCTGACCCTGCCACTCGCAACATCATGTGCTCCACCGTCCACCCCATCGGCACCGACACCGAGTTCTTCGACATCGCCGCCGCACAATCCGCCGGAGCTCGCCTCATCAATCGCACACCCAGTTTCTTCACCCAATCGCCAAACACCGTCGCCACCGCCATCGTCCGCCGCCTCGCGGCACACAAAGGTGGCGAAATCTGGACCAGTCTCCCCACACGACTGGCCCTTGCTGGGGCTGCCGCGTTTCCAGGGATTGCTGACCTGGCGCTGACGCAGATGGTGAAGAAGCGCATCCAAGCTCGAGGCAACGCTTGATGAAAGTGCACTCCGGAGATTCCGCTAGTCTGAGCCGCTGATCTCTTCTTGCGGTTGAATAAGCCACATGAATCGCTGCGCTTCGGCCCTCCAGAGCGTTACAGCCGCACCTTCCGACCCCGTCGGACGATAAAACGCCTGCGCATCCATCCAGTCTTGGCTGCGGCTCTTGAGCGCCACGACATGTCCATCCATGCTCGCGGCGGGTCGAACCGCAAGTCCATCATGACTCCCAGTATTCTGTTCCGCGCTTTCGCTAGCGTCACTGACAAAATCCGAAGAGAATCCGTATCCCGTGCGTGCCTCTCTATGAGCGTGAGAAGCGTTGAAGTAGTTCACATTGTCCATCAGTGAAACAACCTGAGATGGATTCCACAGCATTCCCGTCCGCCGCCACACCCTTCCTCCGAACCTCTCACGCCACCCATCAAGCGTGTCGCCGTTGATTCGGGCGACCCGCAGCGGCTCGTTAATCACAGCATCATTGAAAAGCCACTGATTCGGCGCATGGTGGAGAAAGCCCTCATGAGTCTGTCTTGTCACGTCGTCGCCGATTCTGACATCCGGACACCGCCACGCCCCAGATGGCACTTCGTACGCGGCATCACCCTTGATGAAGGTGTCGCCGAGATAGTCTGCAAGAAATCGATTGATGAGCCATGGACTGGTTTCCTCACCTTCGTCCGTCAGCCGCGTCCACCACACCAGTCGAGGTGGCAGTGCTTCCTTGAATTCGTTGGAATACGCCATCACCGCCATCTGCTGGCCGCGCAAGTTGGAACAGCACAACGTCACACGAGCTTGCGCCCGCGATGCACCCAGTGCCGAAAGCAACACCGCAATCAGGATCGCGATGATGGCTATGACCACCAAGAGCTCTATCAGAGTGAAACCTCGGATCTGCTTGGCCATATGCAAAGAATATCAGGTTGTGCAAACCATCATCAGTGCTTGCACCCACACCCGCCACCACCACTCCCGCCGCAGCATCCCGCCTCTTGCGCAGGAGCCGGCCCCAGCAGGCGATCCAGCTTCTTATTCACAAACCGGGCGTGATGCTCCAGGTGCCATGTCGCCATCGCCGCCATCCGCTTGATCGACTCGGCCCCGCGCTCGGGATGCAGCGCCACCCGCTCCCACTGCTCATTGGTCAAGGTCCGCAGCCAATCTCCCGTCCACTGCCGCATCACGTGCGTCACCGCCACCATCGCCCCCACACCGGCAAATTCCGGAGTCTGCGTGTTCTTCCCCGGCACAGGCAACCCGTACAGATTCTGATCCACCATCGCGTTCTCATCAAACACCGCAAGCACCGGCCGCTCTTCCGCCGCAGTGCGCCGCATCCGATGCGTGTACACCAACTCGCAATCCGCGATGTGCCCCAGCACGACGCGCAGCGGCCACGTTCCCACGCCCGCATCCGCCAGGAACGCCATATCCAACTGCTCGTCCGTCACTTCAAACACTCGCCGGTCAAAGTTCTCCACACCCCTGCGATATCTCCGAACCAGCGCATGCGCATCCAGCGTCATCAACTGCTCAATTGTCGCCTCCACCGGCACCGCGACATTCTTCCCACTCATCCCACAACACCCACCACCCGCGGCATGCTCGTGGTCATGATGCTCATGCTGCACCTCACCTGAACCACACGCGCCCCCGCCGCAACAGCCGCCGGTCTTGGCCTGATTTGTTTGCGTTCCATCCTGCGTGCTCTGGCTCATGGTCGTTTCCTCTTTCAATCGCAACCCACCTGCGGTCGCGGCATGCTCATGCGTCTTCAGATGCCCGTACTGCCGGGCTTGTTTCCAACTTCACAAGTATCTGCCACCCAACCCACCTTCGCCCGCGACCACTTCCCCTGGCCCCCCCTCCACTCTGCCCCTCTACCTTTGCTGTCCATGACGCCCCCACCCGCCAATCCGAACGCCCCACACTCCCCGGGAATTGACACTCCCGGCACCCGCCGCCTCGCCCTGCGCGTCCTCACCCAGCCCAAAGACACCAACCACTACGGCACCATCTTCGGCGGCGTCATCCTCTCCTACATCGACCAGGCCGCCTTTGTCGAATCCACCCGCCATGGCCGCCACCGCTGGGTCACGGCCAGTGTCGATCGTGTGGATTTCAAAGCCCCTGTCCACACCGGCGATATCGTGAATTTCTACACCCTCACCACTCGCACCGGCACCAAGAGTGTCTCCATCGGTGTCGAGGTTGAGGTCGAACGCTTCGCCACTGCCGAGCGCGTCGCCGTCACCTCCGCCATCCTCACCATGGTCTCTGTCGATGCCATGGGCACACCCATCCCCTTCCTCTCGCCGGCATCGATCTGATCGCACATCCTCCTCGTGAAGGGAATCCTCATGGTCGTCACTGAAACCGGATATGTGCGTGCTCAACTCAAGGACAAAGTCATCATCGCTCGCGTCCTCTGTCCAAACATCACGCATCTTGAACACCAGATCCTGCAGACCCAGATCACCGAGCTCTGTGCCAAATACGGCCACCGCCTCGTCCTCGATCTTTCCGAAGTTCACCTCATCGGCTCCTCTGGACTCTCCACCTTCATCGCCCTCAATAAAGACATCAGCTCTGCCAAAGGTGCTTTCGCCCTCTGCTGCATGAAAGACGATCTCGTCCAACTCCTCAAGATGACCCACCTCATCAAGCTCTTCAAGATCTATCCCACCGTCGCCGCCGCGGCAGAGGCGATCAAGTGACCGCTGGCTCGACCGCGCCATCTCTTCCACGCCTCGCCGTCTTCCTCTCTGGCTCTGGACGCACTCTTCTCAATCTCATCCAGCACACTCAAAACGGCACACTTCCCGCGACTATCGCCCTCGTCGTCGCCAACAAAGAGACCGCTGGCACTGCCCACGCCCGAGCCCACAACATCCCCACCGTCATCCTTCCCGGTCACCCCTCACCCGATTCCATCCTCTCCCTCATCGCTACTCACCACATCGATCTCATCATCCTCGCTGGCTATCTCAAGAAAATGCCCGTGCCCGCACCTCTCCGTGGCCGCATCCTCAACATCCACCCTTCCCTCCTCCCACGTCACGGCGGCCCCGGCATGTATGGCGATCGTGTCCACGCCGCAGTCCTCGCCAGTGGCGACACCATCAGTGGCTGCACGATCCACGAAGTCACCGACGAATACGACCAGGGTCGCATCATCCTCCAGCGCACCTGCCCGGTTCTCCCCGGCGACGATCCCCACACCCTCGCCGCACGCGTCTTCGAGCAAGAGTGCATCGCCTATCCCGAAGCGATCCGGGCGTACATCGCGCGGTGAACATTCTCTCACGTGGCGCATCTACCGTTCCCCGTGCCGCGCTGCCTTCTCCCCATGCTCTTCTTCACGCTTCTCGCGCCCATCGCGTCAACCACTTCACGCGCGCACGCGCAACCAGCGCCCGAAAAAACCGAAATCAAACAGCCCCGCCTCTCCACTCGCCAGCGCACCGAGAAACTCGCTGAGCTCGCCTCCAAGGCCTTCGAGGCCTTCCGCCAGGGCCGCCACGCCGAGGCCGAATCATTCCTGCGCGAACAACTCGCCATCGCCCCCACCGACCCCATCGCCCTCTACAACCTCGCCTGCGTTCTCGGTGCTCAACGCAAAAACGATGAAGCCGGCATCGCTCTCGCCGATGCCATCACCAACGGCTACGTCGACCTCCGTCGCATCCGCCGCGACCCCTTCGTCGCGACCGCTCGCCTGCAGGATGCGCCCAAATCCCTCATCGACAACTGGCCCCGCACTCTCGACAACGCTCTGCAACACACCCTCGATCTCTCCAAACCGCTCGCCCCCAAATCCTCACCTATCCGCGACGAAACCCTTAAAGTCGCTTTCCTCTGCGCTTTCGATGAGCAATCCTGCACCGATGCCCGCACCGAAATCACCAGCATCGGCGCCTGGGCCATCACCAACATCTTCCCCACCCACAACGACGCTGCCGAACTCGCTCTCGATCCCTGGGCTGTCATCGTCCTTCCCACCCGCGCCGCCTTCGAGCGCTGGTCCACCGACACCTACGGCCCTCGCCCCGCCGCGTCATACCACGCTGTCGGCGGCGCGTACGACCACGACACCAAGCGGCTCATCGCCCAGGACCTCGGCTCCACCCTTCGCCACGAATTCCTTCACGTCCTCCATTGGCGCGATATGACCCGCCGTGGCCAGATCCATCCCGTATGGGTCCAGGAAGGCCTCTGCTCTCTCATGGAGGACTACGACTTTCTCGCCGATGGCTCCCTCGCCCCTGCCCACTCCTGGCGCACCACCACCGCAAAGCGCCTCTTGGGCACAGGCACCCTTCCCACGCTCTCCACCCTCACCGCCATGAGCCGCGAGGCCTTCAGCCAGAATCGCCCACTCACCAACTACGCCCTGGCTCGCACCCTCTTCCTCTACCTTCACGAACAAGGCAAGCTCGCCACCTTCTACTCAACCCTCTGCTCCACCTACTCCGAAGACCCCAGCGGCACACTCGCCCTCGAACGCACCCTCGCCAAACCGATCGCCGAGATCAACACCGATTTCCGCGCTTCCCTTCGCTCCACTCCCGACATCCCCGAGCAAATCACCTCCGGCATGGCCTCCCTCGGCGTCGAAATCACCGCCGGCACCGGCGAAGGCCCCATCGTCACCCTTGCACCCTCCACCTCCCCCCTTCGCTCTGGCGATGTCATCGTTGCCCTCACCACCAAAGACCTTCCGGCTCACCCCGTCCGCGACATCCCCGAACTCATCCGCCTCCTCAGCCGCCACTCCCCCGGCGACACCATCTCCATCACCCTCCGTCGCGGCAAGACCCGCCTCACCCTCGACCTCCCCCTGGTCGCGAAGTGAAGTTCGGTGCCTTTCCCTTTCGACTTTCTACTTTTGACTTTCAACTCGCTGTCGTCTCCCCGCGCAGCTTCCGCGCCTGAGGTACCCTGCTGACCCCATGGCAGACCTCACCCCTTCCACCCCCACCACCCCTACTTCACCCCTCAAACCCGTCCAGGTCGACGTGAAGCCACCCCACGTGCCAACAGCCGACCCCGTCCGCGCACTCATGTCCGCCGCGGCTACCGACACGCCCCCTGAAGACCCCCAGCGCGATGTCATGGGTGGGGCCGCCCGCCGCGAGTTCAAGGTCCTCGATCACGGCTTTGTCGCCCTCGTCGATGCCATGCCGCGGCTCGTCCCCGAGGGGTACACCGCCGATCAGGCCATCGTCCAGGCCGCCCGCGTCTCATACGGGGCCGGAACCAAGCAAATCAACGAAGATCGCGGCCTCATCCGCTACCTCCTCCGCCACCGCCACACCACCCCCTTCGAGATGGTGGAATTCAAATTCCACATCGCCATGCCCATCTTCATCGCCCGCCAGTGGATCCGCCACCGCACCGCCAACGTCAACGAATACTCGGCCCGCTATTCCATCGTCAAAGACCGCTTCTACAAGCCCTCCCTCGAATCCGTCCGTAAGCAGTCCGTCTCTAACCGCCAAGGCGGCGAGCAGACCTTTAACGTCTCTGATGAGCAGCAAATCAAGACTGCCCAGGACTTCCTGGCCTTCCTCGACCACGTTGAAACCCTCTACGGCAAGTACCTCTCGCTGACTGAGCAAGGGGTTTCCCGAGAGCTGGCTCGCATGGGCCTCCCGGTCAACGTGTATACCGAGTGGTACTGGAAGTGCGATCTTCACAACATCTTGCGATTCATCAGTTTACGACTGGATTCCCACGCCCAGCTCGAGATTCGTGCCTACGCCCAGGCGATGCTCGACCTGATCGAGCCCATCGTTCCCCACACCGTCGAGGCCTGGAAAGACTACGAATTCAACGCCCTCCATCTTTCCGCCCTTGAAATCCAGGCCATCCGCGACCTTCGCTCCGGAGGCAGTGGCATCCTTGCCACCACCAATAAGCGTGAACAGGCCGAGTGGGACGCCAAGCGAGCCTCGCTGGGGCTGTAACTCACCACCCTCTCATCCATGCCTCAACTTGAACCCCCGGTGATCAAACTCGGGGGTTTTTCATATTTCGCGGCGAACACACCGACTGCACCGCCCGTCCGAGCGCAAAATCAAGTCCGAGAACCATACTCGCCCGGTTTTGTTTGGATTCTGCAAGCGCTGTGGTCTCGAAAAAAGCCCGCACAACTCCTGATCCGGCGAAAAAAGCTGTTTTTCTTTTCTCTTTTGGTGGGCACTTCCTCGTCCATGATGCACATTTTCATACGGAATCGTCGAGCGGGTCGTTCAGCCAAGTGGCCTGAATCGCTCGGAAACAACTGGATACGTGAGGAGATTGTCATATGAAGAACTTCCTTGGCCTTATCGCTGTCGCCGGCATCGCTGCCGCTGCTAACGCCCAGACCGGCTCGCTGACCTGGGAGGTCTCGACCGACGGCGGCACGACTTGGAGCAACGCTGCTGTCCTGAACAGCGCTGGCGCTGTTCAGGTCCGCGGCACCTTCGCCTGGTCCGGCATCGCCGGTGGCCTCGGCTTCGGTGGCTCGCAGTTCGACGCCCTGATCGTTGGCGGCCAGGCCACTGACTCCGTCAGCGGCATCAACCGTCCTTCGCCCTTCAACTTCGCCGCTCAGACCTTGGTTGCTTCGGCCTACGCCGGTGGCATCAAGATCGACACCTCCGCTGACGTCGCCGCCCCCGGCGCCGGCACCGGCTGGGTCAACCCCGGCCAGGGCTCACCCGACGGCATCGGCACCAACTTCAACACCGCCAACCCCGTGACCGTCTTCACCTACACCCTGAACGTCACCGCTGAGGGCGTCCGTACCATCGGTAACGTCTTCAATCAGACCACCGGCCGCGCCCTCTCGGTCTACACCAGCGCTGCTGGCGCCCAGAGCCGCCTCAGCGCTTCCGCTGTCGCGATCAACACCGCGTCGGTCACCGTCCTCATCCCGACCCCCGGCACGCTGGCCCTCGCTGGCCTCGGTGGTCTGGCTGCTGCCCGCCGCCGCCGCTAATCACGGCTGATCCTGAGTTTCGAGCTGGTATTCGGCTTAGCACTCAGATCTGAATGACCCAAAGGCCCCGCGAGTTCACCTCGCGGGGTCTTGTCTTTTTTGAAGTTTGAAATGCCGCGCCCACGTTTTTGTGGGCATTGCACGTCCCATAGCGCACAATCACAGATCAGCATCGGTTCGCAACACGTTGATCGACAGTGCTATGGAGCAGACACATGAAGACCTTCGCATGGGTGGCACTCGCAACCGGCTTGACCAACAGTGCCCTCGCCCAATCCGGCACGGCGACATGGCAGGTATCGACTGATGGTGGCGCCACGTGGGCATCCGATGCCACGCTGAATGCGCCTCAGGCTGTGAAAGTTCGTTTGCGTATGGGATGGGAGAACATCCCCAACGCAATCTGCTTTGCTGGTTCACAATTCGATGCTTTCATTCTCACCGCCAGTGCAGGAGACACGGTCAGCGACATCGCTCGACCACCCGGTTTCAACTTCTTCCCACAGACCCTCGGGGCGACGCGATATTCACAAGGGATCAAGCTGGATTCCACATTCGATTCCGCACCCCCCGGAGTTGGATCAGGATGGATCGCCCCAGGACAAAACACCCCCAACGCCGTCACTCCCGATACGTCGAACCCCGCAACCGTCTTCACCTACACCCTGAATCTCGATGCGACATCGGGAACTCGAACCATTCGCAACATTTTTGCAGGCGCGACCGGCAGAGCGCTCAAGGTGTACATTAACCCCTTTGGAGCACAGGCGCAAATCAGTTCAGGACAAGTCACCATCAACACCGCCACCATCACCGTCATCCCCGCTCCGTCCACAGCTGCATTCATCACCCTCTCATGCTTTGGCATCCGTCGCCGCCGCTGATTCGATTCAGGGAATGCTGCTCATGTCCACACGCTTTCGCATCATCACCGCCTTTGCACTTGTTCCCAGCGGAATCTCATTGGGGCAGATGGCCTCATTGACTTGGCAGGTCTCGGCGGATCAAGGGCAATCGTGGAACAACTCCGCAGTTGTCGCCGGCGCGGCGACAGTTCGCGTGCGTGCCGTTTTTGCGTGGAGCGATGTGCCCGGCAACCTCGAAACTCAGGGCTTTGGAGGGAGCAATTTCGACGCCGTGATTCTCAATACCGATCTGGAAGATTCGGTGGACTCGATCATCAAGCCAACACCCTTTGACTTCATTCAACAGCAGCTTCGCGCCACGCAATTCGCAGGCGGATTGAAGATCGATCCGGCCTCCGACACTGCTGCCGCGGGCCAGGGCACGGGCTGGGTGTTCCCCGGTCAGCAGCCTGAGTTCGGAATCATTCCCTCGTTCAACACGGACAACCCTGTGTCGGTCTTTGGCTACTCCCTTCACATTTCAGACATGGCAGGGACGCGAGAAGTTTCCAGCATCTTCAACGACACTCCCAACCGCGCATTGACCATTCTCGTGACGCGAGCTGGCGCGACCTACCGATTCAGTGCCGATCAAGTCACCATCAACACCGCCACCATCACCGTCATCCCCGCTCCGTCCACCGCTGCATTCATCACCCTCTCATGCCTTGGCATCCGTCGCCGCCGCTGATTCCTCTCGTGGAGCGAGCCACATGCGCCGACTCGTTGCATCCACCCTCACTGTCGCGGCTTGCTCAGGCCTCGCCTGCGCCCAGTCCGGCTACGCCATCTGGCAATGCTCGATAGACGATGGGGCGACGTGGGATGCAACGCTCACAGTCACCGGTGGCACATCGGTGCGCATCCGGCTGATGATGGGTTGGGAGAATGTCCCCGATGCGCTGGGGTTTGGCGGCTCACAATTCGATGCCATCGTGCAAAATGCCCGCGTGGGCGATGTCGTGACGCAGATGGCCCGCCCCTCTCCCTTCAACTTTGCCGCGCAGACCATCGCTGCGACTCCATATTCCGAAGGCATCAAGATCGATGCGGCAAGCGACACCGCCGACCCAGGTGCCGGCTCGGGATGGATACAACCCGGCCAGGGCTCGCTGGATGGCATGCCCACAAATTTCAACACGTCGAACCCGACTGTCGTCTTCACGTACACACTCACGCTCGGTCATGAGGTGGGAACGCGCACCATCTCCAACATCTTCAACAACCACATTGGCGGCCGCGCCATGTCGCTTTACACCGGGGGAAGCGGCGGATCATTTCGCTTCACCGCCGGCTTGGTCGAGATCACCTCAGCGCAAGTGACTGTCATTCCAGCACCATCGCCGACTTTGGCCTCTCTGTGCATGGCGTTGATGGGGGTGCAACGACCCAGACGGTTCAAGAAACCGGGCGTCTAGGCCGCTGACTGGCCTGTCAGGTGTCGCGAAGAACCAGTTTGGGCCTATGAATCGCCGGTTGGATGGGCTGAAGACTGTGCGGATTGGGCGGCTGAAAGATGTAATCACGCCCGATAAATGCGATTCTAAACTGTTTCAAGACTGAAACTTAGCGTTATCTGACGATTTTGGGGTTCGCATCCCAGAGGGACCCCCTATTTCGCACTCAGAGCGAAGAAAATGCGCCAAAACCCTTCCTTTTTGTTGGCACTTCGATTATTCTGTGATCGTTCCAAGTCACCAAAACACGCCGTAGCGTGTTTGGGCCCGTTCCATGGGGTGTTCCGCCCCACGCCTTTTCAAGGTTTTGGAGGAGAGAAGATCATGAAGAACGTTCTGTCGATTCTTGTTGTTGCTGGCGTCGCTGCCGCTGCTAGCGCTCAGACCGCCGCTCCCGTCGTCACCTGGCAGGTCTCCACCGATGGTGGCGCGACTTGGGGCGCGGCTGCTGTCCTGAACGGCGCTGGCTCGGTCAAGGTTCGTGGCACCCTCGGCTGGCAGGGCGCTGCTGGCACGGCCCTCGCCGCTGTCACCTTCGACGGCTCGATCACCGGCGCTGGCGCTGGCGATGCAGGTAGCAACCTCGCCAAGCCCCTGACCCAGGGTCTCGGCGCTCAGGCTGGTGCTTTCGCCAACCTCGGCGGCGGCAGCATCCGCTTCAGCCGCACCACCGACTCCGGCGCTCCCGGCAGCAACACCAACTGGTGGACCATCGGCCAGGACGCGAACATTGACTCCGACGGCGACACCGTCCCGGACAGCTTCACCAACCAGAACACGGGCAACCCCGTGACCTTCCTCACCTTCGATTTCGCTGTTGACGGCACCGCCGGCGTCCGCTCGATCGGCGCGATCCTCTCCAGCAACACGGGCTCTTCGTCGCCCGTCCGCATCTACCGCCCTGGCACCGCCGTCTCCGACAGCTTCGTCCGCGCTTCGGTCGTCCAGCTCGGCGCCACCGTTGAAGTCCTGATCCCCACCCCCGGCACCCTGGCCCTCGCTGGCCTCGGTGGCTTGGCTGCTGCCCGCCGTCGCCGCTAATTAGCGGTTGAGTGACTGCCTCTGGTAGTCCTCACGGCTCACAGTTGATTCCAACAGGCCCCTCACTTCGGTGAGGGGCTTGTCTTTTTGGAACTACCGAGTGCTTGGGTAAAAAAATGAGCGGCAGGCAGAATCAATACTTCAACACGGAATGGACTTCACCCGCCTCGATGAGCTTTTCGCGGCCGCGCAACGCGACCAGCTCAATCAAGACTGTGATTCCCACAATCTGCGCATGGGACATGCTCACCAACTGGGCGCATGCCGCGAGCGTGCCGCCGGTGGCCAGGAGATCGTCCACGATCAGCACCCGATCGCTCGGTTTCAAGGCATCCACATGCATTTCAACGGTATCGGACCCATATTCCAGGTCGTACGTGACGCGGTGCACTTCTCGCGGCAGCTTGCGGGGCTTGCGAATCGGCACAAACCCGGCGGAAAGGGCCTGCGCGATCGCCGTGCCGAAGATAAAGCCGCGGCTTTCCGCCCCCACCACGATGTCGATGCGCGATTTGCGGTACGGATTCACCATCAATTCGACTGCGAGTGCCAGCGAACGAGGATCAGCCAACAGGGGTGTGAAGTCCTTGAACGCGATTCCGGGCTTGGGAAAATCGGCGACATCGCGGATCAGCGAGGCAAGTTGCTGCATGATCATCTCCTGAGGCATCATCCTATCGACAAGAGCGCATAAACTCTTGCATGACCAAGCCGGACCGACCCGACAAGAACACCCGTAAGGGCCAGACCGATTCGCCCGGCGATTCCCAAGGTGGCTCTCGCGCAGCGCTTCCCGCCCTCGAAGTGGTCGAGCCCATGGGCAAACGCGTGCTCATCCGAAAGGATGAAGACCGCAAGACCACCAAGAGCGGCATTCACCTTCCGGACAAGATCGAAATCCCCACGATCACCGGTCGCATTGTCGCCCTCTCCGCCCAGGTCGAGCGTGATATCGATTACCCCATCGCACGTTACGACCGCGTGCTTTTCAACCCCAAGAACGCCATTCCGGTTGATCTGGATGCGGACAACCGCCTGTATGTGATTCCGGTTGAGGATGTGGTTGCGGTCATTCGCCGCGAATCTGTGGGCTGATACACCCTGCGCACGACCGCGATGACTTCTTCTGCTCAAAGACTGTTTGCGTGCGATCCTCTGAAGGCGTCATCGCTGCGCATTCCAACTTTGCTCAGACCGGATCCCCTGTCGCGGCAAGTGGCGATTCGGCCTCCGGGTTCCAAGAGTCTGACCAATCGTGCCCTCCTCCTTGCGGCACTCGCCCAAGGACGCAGCTCGCTTCACGGGGCACTGACCGATGCGGATGATGCACAGCGCATGCTCAAGGCATTGGCAGAGCTCGGAGTAAAAATTGACGCTTCGCAACAGTCACAAGGCGTGCTGACCATCCTGGGAACAGGTGGAAGGTTTCGCTCGGCAAAGGGCGTGACGCTTGACCTTGGCAACGCGGGTACGGCAACCAGGTTTCTGACCGCTGCCGCGATGCTGGCGGATGCGCCCATCACCATCGATGGCGACGCGCGAATGAGAGAACGCCCCATCGGCGAATTGGTCACCGCGCTGCGGCAGTGCGGCGCGACTGTGGAATCACTCGGCACCCCATCATGCCCGCCGATCCGAATCTCGCCTCCGAACGGACTTCGCTCGATCCGCCTGGATATTCCCACAACACAGTCCAGCCAGTTTGTCTCCGCCCTATTGATGCTGGGACCATTTCTGCCCGGTGGTGTCACGATTCGGCTCACGGGTGCAATCACCAGCCCCTCGTACATCGACATGACCATCGCCATGCTCGAACAGCTTGGCGCAGGTGTGCGCCTGAGCGACGACGGCCATGTCATTCGAATCACGCCACCCGAAGATCGCACATCGCTCCAGGCCTTCGAGCTCGCGATCGAACCCGACGCGAGCGGAGCGACGTATTTCTGGGCCGCCGCGGCCTTGGTTCCAGGGCTTTCGTGCACGCTGTCGGGCATCACGGAACGAAGCACGCAAGGGGACTCTCGCTTTGCGCAGATCTGCGGCAACTTGGGCGCGGCCTATCACGCGGACGCATCCGGATTGACCGTCCGAGGCGTATCCGGACCACTGACTCCGGTGCGCACCGACATGGAGCGCATGCCGGACGCAGTCATGACACTTGCCGCACTCGCGGCATTTGCCAGCGGCCAGACTTTTCTGCGTGGTGTCCGCACGCTGCGAGTCAAGGAAACGGATCGCGTCGCCGCGCTGCGCAATGAACTGGGCAAGATCGGCGTGCGCGTGGAATCTCCGGTGGCTGGTGATGACGATGCCATGCTCATCAAGCCACCGGTTGGTGGCATTGATTGCTCGCCCACTGCGCCTCCTGTGGCCTTTGACACATATCGCGATCATCGCATGGCGATGTCGATGGCGCTGATCGGTCTGCGCAGGCCTCATGTGACGATCAACGATCCGGGTTGCGTCGTCAAAACCTATGCGACATTCTGGGATGATTTTGCCCGGCTCTATCAGGAATGAAACGACAATTCTCCGAGATCACTGCTTCTTATCGTGCATCACCACACCTTCGATGATGGTGCCGATGCAGTGCGATGTGTATTCAAATGGATCACCGTCGTACAAGGCCAAGTCGCCATCCTTCCCGATTTCCAGTGATCCCACACGTTTGTCTATACCCAGCAATCGAGCCGGGGTGGTCGTGATCGAGGCCAGTGATTCTTCAAACTTCAGGCCATTGGCCGCCGCGATCGCCGCTTCCAAGAGCACTACGCGTACCTTCGGCACGTAATCTTCATAGCCGCTCTGGATCGCAAAGGTGATTCCCGCATCGCGGAGCATCGCCGGGGTCTCCATCGAGACATTTTCCTTGCTGCCGTTGTAGCGGCTCATGAGGGGATGCACGATCACCGGCACGCCCGCCTTCTTGATCTCATCCTTCATCTGCGCCGCCTCGGCACAGGAATCCAGCATGAGCCGGAAGCCAAACTCCTGCTGCAGGCGCAATGCATTGGCGATGTCCTGGGCACGGTCGGCGGTGATCACCAGCACCAATTCGCCCTTGAGCACCTTGGCCATCGCTTCGGTGCGAAGACGGCGATCTCCGCCCGCGCGGTCTTTCTTTCCCTTTTCACTCTCTTCCTTGCCGGGTTCGGCGGGTGCAGCTGCTTCGTGCG
>CAYTYD010000017.1:15904-21798 GCA_964441555.1 uncultured Phycisphaeraceae bacterium
GAGAAACTCGCGTGCCTTGATCAATTCCTCGCGCAGCATGGCGACCTGCTTGGCACGCGTGCCGGGTGATCCACCACCCTTGATCGAAGATGTATCCAGCGTGGCCATGACGGCAAAAGCAGGGACCATCGCGGCAGCATCCGCCGTATTGCCTTTGAGCTTGAAGATGCCGGACTGGCCACTGATCAATTCGCCCGGGGCGTGGCCGGTGTGGACCGTGGTGATGCCATAACTGCGGACCCAGTCGATGAGCCTTTCCTGCGGATTGAATGCGTCGATGGCGCGGAGTTCCGGTTGAATCGGTGACGATCGCTCGATCTGATCAGAGTCGTGCTTGGTGTTGTAAATGCCCGTCAGACCAACCGTGGCGTGGGCATCGATCAATCCGGGAGTGACGATCGCGGCTTCGATGACGCGGAAGTCCTTGGGAATCTGCACCGACCCAGCTGGCCCGACGGCAGAGATCTTGCCATCAGTCACGACGACCACGGCATCTTTCACAGTGCCAGCTGGTCCCATGGTGTAGAGCGTGCCGGCTTTGACTGCCACCTGTGCCGCGGCTGCGGACACAAACACACCAAGAGTGGTCAGAAGGGCGAGACCGTATCCAGTTTTCATTGCACGATGCTCCGCAAGGTGTCTTGCTTGTGTTTGAACGTTGTCTTCACTCTGCGTTCCCGCTCTCTGATGATGTGGATCGCCACTGCCACATCCCGTTGGCACAGCAGAGGTAGACGGCAGAGTCCTTTCCCGCCCCGTACCCGCCGGTGGCAAAAAGGCGGTCGGCCGGATTGGAGCGCTCAAAAACCAGTTTGCCTTCGACCCAGGTCTCTTCGACATGGGTATAGACGCTGAAGGGATCTCCGGAAAGCACGATCACATCCGCATCCTTACCCACGGTCAATGAGCCGATGCGATCCGCAAGATCCAGAATTTCCGCACCATGGATGGTCAGGGCTTTGATGGCATCAGCGCGGGGAAGGCCAGCACGCATGCCCATCGCCGCCATGCGGAAGAAGAATCGGGAATCCGTGATCCAGTCGTCGGTGTGGTAAACAATCTTGACACCCGCCTTGACCAGCACTGACGCCGTGGCTGGTCCCTTTTCCGCAGCTTCCAGCTTGCCTCCTGGAGAGTCGGTGAGAATCAGTGAAACCGGTACGCCCGCCGCGGCGATCTCGTCCGCTACTTTCCATGCCTCGCTGCAGTGATGGAGCGTGACACGAAAGCCAAATTCCTTTTTCAGACGCAGCACAGTCACGATGTCATCCGCGCGATGGGTGTGGTGATGCACCATCTTGGTGCCATCGAGCGCGGTGACCAGCGCCTCCATACCCAGATCGCGCGAGGGAAGCTTGTCCTTGTCATCGCCCGCCTGCTGTACCTTGTCACGATACTCCTGGGCCTTGATGAACTGCTCTCGCACCAATGCTGCGGACTTGCCGCGAGTACCGGGGAAGGGAGGATCCTTCATGGGATTGGTGCCATTGGCCATCTTGATGCCGCCCAGAGGCACGCCCTGTGCAGAGATGTATGACATTCCCTCGATGGTGCCTGCCTCGCGCAGCTTGAGATACACGGTTTGGCCGCTGAGCAGGTGACCCGAGCCGGGCATGACATTGAGGGTGGTGAGGCCACCCGCGCGGGCACGCTTGAAACCCGTGTCGCGCACGTTGATGGAATCCATCACGCGCACACCGGGCTGGATCGGTGCGCTGCTATCAGCACCGCCTACGCCGCCGATGTGGCTATGCGTATCGATCAGCCCCGGCATGATGACTTTGCCCTTGCAATCACGAATCTCGGCACCAGCCGGAACACTCACCTGAGCAGCCGTGCCAACCGCCTTGATCTTGCCATCCTCAATGACGACGGTACCAGCAGGAATTTCGTCGCCTTCGGCGGTGATCACCAACCCGCCGACAAAGGCGATGGGCTTGGCTGCGGCACCTGCGCAGGAAAGCAACATGAACGCGGCAGCACAAATGAAGATCGAACTTTGCCTCAGCATGCGATCAGCATACCAGATGCACGCCTCGCACTCGGCCAGCAGGAATTACGCCGAGACGCCCAGCTTGCCCAGGCCGGCAGAACCAAGCAGCGAGGCCACCGCCTCGGTCAAATCCTGGTTGCGATAGGGCTTGGCGAGGAATCTCACCAAGCCATCGTGATTCACCATGCTCTCCGGCATCGCATCAGAGAAGCCGCTGCTCAAGAGGAACGCCATGCGGGGACGGATGACCTGGATCAGTCGCATGGTCTCTTCGCCGCTGATGGTCGGCATGGTCATATCCAAAACAGTCAGGCAGATCGATTCATCCGCCTTGATCAATTCGAGCGCCTTGAAGCCGTCGTGCGCCACTTCGACCCGATACCCCGCATAGCGCAACACCGCACACACCAGGTCGCGGACCAGCTTCTCATCATCCACAACCAGAATCGTGCCTTCACCCACGAGAGCCCTCGATTGCGCAGTCTCGCGCGCTTCCACAAACTGCTCCTGCCTCGATTCACCTGCACCGGCCAAAGCCAACGGCTTGGCTGGCATGACCACTCCCTGCTGAGCAGGCAGGAAGACGTCAAAGGTAGTACCCTGACCGATCTCGCTGCGGACCGACACCACCCCCCCGTGTGCCTGAATGATGCCCAGCACCGAGGAAAGACCCAGCCCGCGCCCCGTGAACTTGGTCGTGAAGAACGGTTCAAAAATCCGCGAACGAGTCTCCGCCGTCATGCCCGAACCATTGTCGCTCACGCTGAGACAGACGTGCTTCCCCGGCTGAAGCTTCGCTCCGCTCAATTCCGTCACCCGCGACGCATCAAGATCCACCAGACTGGTGCGGACGGTGATCTCGCCCCCGGTCGTTGGAAGTGCTTCCGCGGCATTCCGCACCAGATTCAACACCACCTGCGAAAGCTGCGTCGGATCTGCCGACACCAACGGCAACTCATGACCCAGATCTCTGACCACTCGACAATTTGACCCCGCTGCAATGGTGAGCAGCTCGGCGCACTCTCTGACCAGTTCCGTCATGCACAGTGATGTTGTCACAACTCTCCCTCGACCTGAATAAGCCAGCAATTGCTTGGTGAGATCGGCCGCACGCCCCGCAGCACGTTCAATAGTTTCCAGAGTTTCCTTGGCATCCTCCCCAGCCGCGACCTGCGTCATCGCCAAACCTGCGCTACCCAGGATGCCCACCAGGATGTTGTTGAAATCGTGGGCCACCCCGCCGGCCATCACGCCCAGTGATTCAAGCTTCTGGGATTTCTGCAGTTGCGCCAGGAACTCTTCCCGCTCTTCCGCGGCACGCTTGGAGTCCGTGAAATCCGTGGAGGCGCCGGTCAGGGAAATCGGCCGACCTCGCTCATCTCGCTGCAGGGTTCCACGTGAAGACACCCAGCGAATCCGTTCCACACCCTCCGCATCGCGCGAAATGATCCGGTACTCCGCCGCGTATGGACCGCCGCCGCGGATCGCCCGTTCAATTGCAATGGTGATGATCTTGCGATCATCGGGGTGAATCTTCGCGAGCAAGTCCGAGCGTGTTGGACGAGTACCGGCGGGAATTCCAAAAAAGCTCAGGTAGCTTTCATCCGCATCGATGCGATCTGAATCCAGATCAAATCTCCACGTGCACACGCCCGCTCCCACCACCGCGGCAGCCAGTCGCGCCTGAGTATCTTCCAGCTCAGTCTGAGCCAGACGCTGCTCCGTTTCTTCACGCTGAATGCCCCACGCACGGACAAATGCGCCCTCCTCAATCTGACCAACCATCGACAGACGGAACCAGCGCTCGTTTCCCTGGCTGTCAATTCGGCGAGCTTCGGCATCCGCGAGCCGCAACCCCCCCGCCACAAACCGCTGCACCAGCTCCCGATTCACCCGGTCCGTCGGATCCATGATTTTCTTGAGCGGAGTACCCGCCATCTGCTCAGCACTGCCGCAGCCAAACATCATGGCCATCGCTTCGTTGCACTCGGAAATCACCGCCTGATCAAAGAACTTCTCGACCACATTCCCTACTGATGCATCAATATCAATCGGATTGCGATTCTCGATTCGGAACACCGCCTCCGTGCTGCGCATCACGAAATCGCGATAGCGCATCTGGCTCGCCTTCAACGCCTCTTCCGCCGCGACGCGTGCCCCCACATCACGCCCCATCGAAAGCACCGCATCACGCCCGCGAAACCGGATCAGACTCGCCGCCACCTCGACGTGCATCAGCGTCCCATCAGATCTGCGCCGCTGCGTCAGAAACTCACACCGCGTCTTCTGCGCGAGCAAGCCACGAATGTCGCTCGCCGACAGCGAGTTGGGGGCACACAGCACCTCCAGACGCTCACCCCGCAATTCCGCAAGTGTGTATCCGTACATCTCCAACGCCCGCTGATTGGCCTCGAGAATCACCTCGGATTCCGCATCAAACACCACGATCGCATCGTGCGAGTATTCAAAGATCTCGCGGAACCGTTCCTCCGTCTCTCCTCGCGATTGCTCCGCTCGCCGCAGAGGCGTCACATCCAGCGACAACCCGCGCCACTCCACACCATCGGCATGCCGGATCGGCCGCACGATCGCATGCACCCAGCGCGTCTCCCCGTGCCGCGCGATCACCCGATACTCAATATCCAGAATGCCCACATCCCTACGAGAGCTTTCCGTCGCCTCGCAGTAGCGCTCACGATCTTCCGGGTGAATGTGCTGCAGCGTCGTCGTTCGAAAATCCTGCCCGACATCCAACCCCGGATACCACAGCTTCCATTCCGCCACGCTCGGGCTCTCATACAGCAGTCGCCGCGTCCCATCTTCGTACACCATGTACGAATACACCATCCCCGGCATGTCTTCAGTCAATTCCTGATACTTGGTCTGATTGATCCTCAACTCGCGCGTGCGCCACTCCAATCGCCGTCGCAGCGTCACCACCCACGCCACACCCCCTGTCACCAGCAGGAGCGCAACCCCCGCACCAATCAGCACGCTGCGCATGCTGATCATCGGCTCCGCTTCCCGCGGCTGATACTGCGCCACCAGCCGGTCATACAGCTCGTCATATCGCCCGTTGTTCCGCAGCATCGCCAGACCGGAGTTCAGATCCGCCAGCAGTTCCTGATCCTCATGCCGCACCGCGATCGCAAACACCCGCCACAGCCGCTCATCACCCAGTTCGATCTCCTCAAACGTCGAAAGCTGCTTCTGCTCAATCTCCCACCGCCCGCTCGTCTGCGTCGAAACCACCGCATCCGCCGCCCCATCCCTCACCGCCTCAAACGCCGCCTCCAGTGGCCCACACGCCGCCACTCGCAATCCGTTCTCAATCGCCCACTGGTGCCCCGCCCCATCCGTGGCCACCGCATACCGCACCTGCTTCCGATCCAGCCCCACCACCCGATCACGCTCCCCCTTCCGCACCCACATCGCCCCCCGCGTCACCAACAGCGGTGCCGAAAACGCAAACTGTTTCAGCCGCCCCGGCTGCAAACTCATCGCCGCCAGCGCATCAACCTTCCCCTTCGCCAGCAACTCCTCCCCAGATTGATGCGTCAAATCCACAAACCGCACACGCAGCCCCACCGCCTCCGCCGCCTCCCGCGTCACTTCCTTGGCAAATCCGCCAAACTCACCACCCGGCTTCTCAGGCCACTGCACCAACCCGCGCACAATCGTCGGGTGCGGCACACCGACAACCACCTCCCGCCCCTTGTGCATGATCCCCAAAACCCCGCGCTTTTCATCACCCCATGCCACCACCGCCATCGCCCCGGAGGCGACCAAAACCACAATCCACCCATTCCAGCGGCGACGCATGCTCCCTCAAAATCGACACCTGAGGCAACTTCCCTACACCTTCTCCCCACCTTTCCAATTCCACCTCTCACTCCTCACA
>CAYTYD010000018.1:0-21566 GCA_964441555.1 uncultured Phycisphaeraceae bacterium
CTCATCATGGACTCCAACCCGCTCGAGCGCGAGCGCGGCATCACCATCCTCTCCAAGAACTGCGCCGTCACCTATCCCGCTCTCGATGGACAGACCTATCGCATCAACATCATCGATACGCCAGGCCACGCCGATTTCGGTGGCGAGGTCGAACGCGTCCTCCGCCTTGCCGATGGCTGCCTTCTCATCATCGATGCTTTCGACGGTCCCATGCCGCAGACCAAGTTCGTGCTGGGCAAGGCCCTCGAACTCGGCATCAAGCCCGTCGTCGTCGTCAACAAATGCGATCGCCCTGATGCTCGCCCCGAGCACGTCGTCAACGAAGTTTTCGATCTCTTCGTCGCCATGGGCGCTGAAGACCTCGCGCTGGATTTCAAGGTCGTCTTCGCCTCCGCCCGTCAGGGTTGGGCCAGCGATGATTGGAAGCAGCCCACGACCGACATGCGTGCGCTCTTCGAGGCCATCGTCAAAAACGTTCCCGCCGCCAAGGGCGATGCGGATCTTCCTCTTCAGGCCCTTGTCACCTCGCTCGATTACAACGACTACGTCGGCCGCATCGGCATCGGCCGCGTCTTCGCCGGCACCGCCAAGACTGGCCAGATCGTCACCGTCATCAAGCGGGATGGCTCCATGCAGACCACCCGCATTCAGCAGCTCCTGCAGTTCCAGGGCTTGAAGCGTGGCGAAGTCGATGAAGTCCGCGCGGGCGACCTCTGCGCAATCGTCGGCCTCGAATCCGTCGATATCGGCGACACCATCGCCGACAAGGACAACCCGGTTGCCCTTCCCCCTGTCACCGTGGATGAGCCGACCATGTCGATGCTCTTCCGCGTCAATGACTCCCCCTTTGCCGGCCAGGATGGCACCTATGTCACCAGCCGCCAGATTCGCGAGCGCCTCGACAAGGAACTGCAGCACAACGTCGCCATGCGCGTCACCCAAGGCCGCTCTGCCGATGAGTTCATGGTCGCCGCCCGCGGCGTCCTCTCTCTGGGCATTCTCATCGAGACCATGCGCCGCGAAGGGTTCGAACTCTCCGTCGGCAAGCCCGAAGTGATCATCAAGAACATCGACGGCGTGCCCCACGAGCCCATCGAAGAGCTCGTCATCGACACTCCCAACGAGTCCCTGGGCGCCATCATGGAGCTCGTTGGTGGCCGCAAGGGTGAAATCAAGAAGATGGAGCCCCGCGACACCCACACGCACTTGGTCTTTGAGATTCCCTCGCGCTCCCTCATCGGCCTGCGCGGCCGTGCCCTCACCGCCAGCCGCGGCGAGGCCATCATGCACCACTCCTTCCTGCACTTTGCCCCAAAGTCCGGCGACCTCCCCTCGCGTCTCCAGGGCGTGCTCATCTCCTTGGAAACCAATCCCGTCACCCATTATGCCTGCGAAGGGATGTCCGATCGCGGCTCTCTCTTTGTGGAGCCGGGCGACAAGGTCTACGAAGGCCAGATCGTCGGCGAGCACAACCGCGACAACGACTTGGTCGTCAATATCACGCGGCTCAAGCACCTCACCAACATCCGCAACGCCAACAAGGAAGCCACCGTCGTCTTGAAGGCCGCCCGAAAGATGTCTCTCGAACTCTGCATGGAGTACATCGAGGACGATGAATTGCTTGAGATCACGCCCAAGACCTGGCGCATGCGGAAGAAGATCCTCTCCGAATCGATGCGCAAACGCACCGAGCGGCAGAAGGAAGATAAGGAAAAAGCCGGAAGCTGAACAAACCTGCATCACACGAGCAAACCCCTCGCCCTGCGAGGGGTTTTTGATTGGGTTGGCAGCAACTGAACTTCCCTCAATTCCCCGGCAAGTAACTCACTCTCATAAACCCCGCATCCTTGCACGTCTGCACCGCTGCCGTCGCTGCGCCCACCGGCACGTTCCCCGCAACACGCACCACAATCCCCGGCTCGTGCGGCAGCTGTTTCACGACCTGCGCCAACTCGGCCCGCGAAGTCAATTCCCTGGGCCCGATCCGATACACCACGCGTCCGCCAGATGCCATCACATCCACAATCTGCGGCACAAAATCCGCCGCTTTTCCGCCCGCTCCGCCTTCGGTTCGCAGCGTCGCCGCCAGTTCAGATTGCGGCGCGGCCAACGTTCCCGCCATCAGAAAGTACAACAGCAGAAACAGCACCACATCCACAAACGCCACCAGTGGCAGCTTGGGAATGGCTTCGCCAATTCGCCGCTCGCTCCGTCGAATCCTCATGGCCCACCCGCTTTCTTTCCGGGAGCCACACCAGGTGCCAGGTCATCCGTTCCTGTCTCTCCTGTCGTCGCAATTCGCCATTCGCGAATGTTGCTTGCTCGCAATTTCCTCGCCAGCGCGTTCAACTCCGCCGCCGGACTGGCACGATCCACGCGAATCAACAGCCGCTTTCTCTCTCCCGGCGCCGACAACTCTCCCGCCGTCGCTGCCACTGTCGAATCAAGATCACCTTCCAATCCACGAATCGCATACTTACCGCCACCCAGCACATCCAGCACCAGTGGCTCACCCACCGAGGCACCAGTATCGCCCTTCTCCCTGGGCAGTGCCGATCCCGCTGTGCTTTGCTTGGCGAATTGCACCGTCAGCACGAAGAAAATGATCAGCAGCATCGTCACATCGATCATCGGTGTGACGTCAAAGTCCGCAATCTTCAGTGATGGCCGGGGCCTTGGCACTCAGCGACCTCCGCCCTGGGGTGCCGCGGCTTGCGCTTTCTGTGTGGCCCGCACGCGATCCGCATGCAGCATCGCCAGTGTCGCGATCGGCTCCATCTTCTTGGTCGCCTCACCCATCAGTGATTCAATTCGCCGACGGGTGAGCGTGTACGCCGCGGTGCATGGAATCGCCACGAACAATCCCATCGCCGTCGCCACCAGCGCAATCGACATGAAGTCGGCCAGCTGCGCGCTCTTGGTCGCTCCTTCCATCTTGCCGATCGTGCCGAACGCTCCGATCATGCCGATGGTGGTTCCCAAAAGTCCCAGCATCGGCCCCAGCGCCGCGATCAAGCCAATGCCATCCGTCGTGCGGTATACCTTGTCCACCTCGTACTGCGCAGATTCCTCCAACGCGGTGCGAATCTCCATCATTCCAAATGGGCTCAAGAGGCATCGCCTCACTGCCGGCCCCACCACGCGGCTGTAAAAGCAGTCATTCTCCGGACGCTCACAGAATTCCGCGATGTCCTGGAATTTTCCCACTTTGGAAAATTGTGCAATCTGCTCCACGATCGTCGCCGGCATCAAGCGGTCCCGACGTACGTTCACAAAGTGCATGATGATCAGCGCGACTGCCACGATGGACAGGCACAGAATCATCCAACCCACAATGCCGCCACTGGCGATGTACCCAAACAGCGAAATGTCCGCCGTCTTGGCCGGTGCCTCGGCTGTTGGCACAGCCCCCAGCGCGCCCGAACCAGACCCGGCTCCATCCGCCTGTACGAACGCAAAAACCTGGCTCGCCATCGCGCCAGAGATCCCCATCATCCACGCTTGCTTCAACATGAACTGCTTTCCTTGCGCTGCGCGCGACTGGCTGTTCCGGCTTCATTCTGGCCTTCGCCCCGACTTTCGCCTTGGCCGACCCGCTCGCGGCTGATCATCCCCGTTCTTCCCTCATCCTACCGGCAACCACCGTTCCCGGTTTCAAGCATGTCGATTCGATTCCTGTCCCACAAACGTCCCCAGGTCCCGATCTTTCCGCACACCCGGGAATTTCAGGGCCCGCCCATGGGCCACGCAAAACACCCCGGCAGGCAGGTGCCCCGCGGCAAAGATCGCCTCCGTCAGATTCTGCACCGCATCGCTCCGCTTCATCTCATACGGCCGCATCGCCCCTGTGAGGACAATGGGTATGGCAGGATCCGAAATCTGCCTGTGAATCTCTTCGCCAGTCACTGTCAACGTGTCTGTTCCGTGCAGAATCACGATGCCATCCGTCGGCCCCGGCAGCGATTTGCTCCCCCCCGCCGCTCGCACCGCTTCGACGATCCGCTTGCGGTCTTCATCCGTCATGTTCAGCGAATCTTTGCTCATCAATTCATGCAGCCGGATGCTCACACCCTCAAGCCGCAACCTCGCCAGCATCCGATTCACAATCGTGCGTCGATTTTCCAGCGTCCCCGTCCGCTCTTCGTACGTCTTCTCGATTGTGCCGCCGGTGGTAATGAGCGTGATCCGAGCCATAAGTGCTCCACTGTAGTAAAAACACACGCGGGAGGCCGAAACGACCTCCCGCTTGGACTTGCATGTTCTTTCGATCAGCACTCAGCCCTTGATGGCCGTGACGCGCACCTTGGTGTAACGCTGACGGTGGCCAGTCTTCTTCTTCCAGCCCTTTTTCTCACGGAACTTCTGAATGTACACCTTGTCGCCCATCACCGTCGACTCAACAACCGTCGCCTCGACCGATGCGCCAGCAACAAAAGGCAGACCAAGCTTGGCGTCGCCGCCTTCCTTGCCCACCACCAACACCTTGTCGAACTTCACGGTGCTGCCCACCGCGGCTTTACCGGCCTCAAGCAGGTCGACCAGCACTTCCTGACCCTCGACAACCTTGCGCTGGCCACCCGACTCTTCGATGATTGCGTACATGAGAAACTCCAACACCCTGCGCTTACGTCAGTCTTGAAGAGTGCAGAACACGCTTCCCGGAGGAGACGGAAATCCGTCTCGCTTGCAATCCCGGCTGGCTTCAAATGCAGGGTCGGGATATTAGACCGCTCATCCCCAATTGGGAAGGAGCTGCTGCACCACGCCTACTCGAATCAAAAGCCCGATAACAAAATCCGAGGATTTTAATACAAACGTCTACCAAACCTCTTGGCGCGCGACAGGACATCTGAGACAATACCCATCCAAACCCTGGGAGGATTCCATGATCCGATTCATCGCCGTCCTGCTCTTCGCCATCATCCCCGCTCCGATCGCGCTCGCGCAATTCGTGCAGGTCGACCTTTCCTCCGTATACAACGTCGACCGCCGCCAGTCGTGTTGCGAATCACCCCAGTACCCCGTGGGAAACGCCACCTACATGGGCGTTCCCTTTTTCTTGGGCCCACCGAGCGGCAACAACTCCGTTTTCATGCAAGGCACCAATCCGGTCACGGTCGAAATCCCGATCGCCCGTACAGGCGTTCAGCGCGTTCGCACACTCCTCAACACCGCATGGGGGCAGCCCGGCCCTACTTCTTACCTGCGCGTTGAATTCCACGGCATGGATGGCTCGGTCTACGGCATCAACCTCATCGGTGGTCAGCACATTCGCGATCACGGACCCGCTTTCACGCAGAACTTCGATCCCAACCCCCCCACTTGCACTCGCAACGTCTGGACCTCAACGGGCGGCTCCGTCCGCGCCGATATGCAGACCTTCGCTCTGCCAGCCACCATCCGCGCCAACGGCCTGGCCTTCATCCGCTTCATCGACACCGGCGCCAACAACTTCCAGCGCGGCTTTCTCTTTGCCATCACCCTCGATGAACGCATCTGCGAAGCCAACGTCAACGACGACTGCATCGTCGACTTCTTTGACTATTTGGATTTCGTGGCTCGTTTCGCTGACAACGATCCCGAAGCCGACTTCAACGGAGATGGCGTGATCGATTTCTTCGACTACCTCGATTACGTCGCAGCATTCGCCAATGGCTGCTGATTTCAACCCCAAAGGAGCTACTCCGTGCTATTCCGACTTCTCGCTGCGCTGACCACGCTCTCCATGCTTTCCGCGCTGGCCGTGGCCCAGCTCACTCCCATCGATCTTTCCGCTCTGGCGAACTTCAACCGCCGCACGCTCTGTTGCGGAGCGGGAGAATTTCCCGTTGGCAACGTCGCCTTCCTGGGCATCCCGTTCAACATGGGGCCGACCAGCGGCAACAACTCCATCTACCTCAGTGGCCCCAACCCGGTCACGATCGAAATCCCCATCAACAGTGGCCCTATCAATCGCGTGCACACCATCATCAATACTGAATGGGGTCAGCCCGGCCCGAACTCATATCTGCGCATCGAGTTTATCGGAAACGATTCCTCTCTTTACGCCGTCAATCTCATCGGTGGCGTGCATATGCGCGATTACGGCCCGGATTTCACACAGACCTTCAATCAGAATCCCCCCACCTGCACACGCAATGTCTTCATCGCCACCGGCAGTCGCGCCAAGGTTGATATGCAGACATTCGCGCTTCCAGCATCGATCCGCACTGCTGGCCTCAATCGCATCCGCTTGATCGACACTGGCGCGACCGGCTTCCAACGCGGCATCTTCATGGCTGCCACGCTCGATAGCCGCATTTGCGAAGCCAACATCAACGACGATTGCGTCGTCGACTTCTTTGATTACCTCGATTTCGTCGCGCTCTTTGCTGACAACGATCCCGAATCTGACTTCAACGGCGATGGCGTCATCGATCTCTTCGATTATCTGGACTACGTCGCCGCCTTCGCCTCCGGCTGCTGAATCGCAGCCGGAACGCGGCTCGGTTCCAAGTGCACCAGCACATCGCGAACCCGCGGCAGTTCCCGACGCACCGCGTCTTTCACCTTGTGGGCAATATCGTGCCCCTGTCGCACCGTCATGTCGTCATCCACACGCACGTGCATGTCGATCCAGTAATACGCCCCGCTTCGCCTCGTGCGTGGCTTGTCAACGCTCTGCACACCCTCGATCGTCGCAGCGATCTTCGCCGCTTGAACTGTCAAAGTCGAGTGATCCACATCCAGGAGATCGTTCAGTGGTTCAAAACCCAGCCGCGCCGCATTGAACAGAATCACTCCACTCGCAGCCAACGCTGCCCAGTCGTCCGCGGGCTCCCACCCCTTGCCACCGATGAGCGCAATCGAGATTCCCATGAATGCAAAAATGCTCGTCAGCACATCAGCGCGATGGTGGAACGACTCTGCCGAAAGGGCGACGGATCCCTCGCCCTTCGCCACCCGCGCCGCCCAACGCGCCATCGATTCCTTGATGACCACAACCACGACCAGCGCCAGCAGGGTGTACCACGCCGGCGAAGAGTGCGGCGTCAGAATCTCCCGCACCGCTTCAATCGCAATGCCGATGCCCGCCAGAAAAATGATGATCGCCACCGCCAACGCCGCCAACGACTCCGCTCGGCCGTGTCCATACGGATGGTCTTCATCCGGCGGCTTGGCTCCCACCTTCATCCCCAGCCACACCACCGCCGACCCCGCCACATCCACAAAGCTCTCAATGGCATCCGCAATCAACGCATACGAGTGCCCCACCACCCCCACCGCCAGCTTCCCTACCGCCAATCCCAGGTTCACCCACACCCCGATCAGCGCGAGCCGCCTCCCGCGGGGCGTCGCCCCCCCCACCTTCACATCCAAGCTTTCGGGATCGTCCGCCATCTTTCATATTGAAGCCGAGCCAGATCGCAGACAACCGACGACCACAAATGATAATCCATTCTCAATATCTTTCGCTCCATCCGTTACGAACTTTGCCCTGACTGGCTCGTACCATCTTTGACCAGCCCTCACTGCGAGGGCCTGTGATCGCATCGCTTTTGATTCTGGAGAGTTCCATGAAGAAGTCCATCGCCCTCACCGCCGCTGGTTTGTTCGCTTTCGCCGCTCTCATGGGTGGCTGCACCGCCAACCAGAAGGCATCCGGCGGCGCGTGCTGCAGCGACAAAGCTGCCTGCACAGACAAAGCTGCTGATGGCAGCATGTCTGTCATGACCGAGAAGAAGGCATGCACCGACAAGGCCGCTTGCACCGCCGACAAGGCGACCTGCACCGACAAGGCTGCTGCGGGCAACATGTCCGTGATGAGCGAGAAGAAGGCCTGCTCCGAAAAGGCCGCTTGCACCGCTGGCAAGACCTGCGAAACCAAGTCTGCCAAGTAATTTGAACGATCACGTCCACCCGAACACGCGAGAATGACAAAGTCTCGCGTGTTCTTTTTCTGCTCAACTCTGGAGAAACACATGAATCGTAATCTCGCCCTGACTGCCGCAGGTCTCTTCGCATTCGCAACGTTCCTTGGTGGCTGCAACGCAAACCAGAAGGCCTCCGGCGCCGCGTGTTGCAGCGACGGCAAAGAAGCCAAGAACTGCGATGGCACGGATTGCAAGCCGATTGCCGCTGGTACCAAAGTTGACACCGTCAACACCATGTGCGTGCTAATGCCCAACGAGGCCATCAGCGCCGGTGTCACCACCGAGTACAAGGGCATGAAAGTCGGCTTCTGCTGCCCCGGCTGCGTTAACAAGTTCAACGCCATGAGCGACAGCGACAAGATCGCCAAGCTGGCGAAGGTCGGCGTCAAGGTCACCAACTAAGACCTCGCCCCTCAATCCAGTCTGATTTCCGCACACGCCGCTTCATCGCGGCGTGCTGCTTTTTTGAAGTTCTGAGTGCCGAGTACTGAGAAAAAGAACAAAGGCACTTTGCCCTGTGACAAAATGCCTTTGGTAAGTCTCATGCAATGTGACGTTGTGCTTACGCCCCCATGCCATCGCCGAAATCGCCGCCACTGGGCGGAGCGATGGGAGCGCCGTTGCCGCTGCGGCCACCGGATTCAATCCACTTCTTCAGGCCCTCGCCAAAGATCGTCTTCCAGCCATTCAAGAGGTTGTCGGACAAACCATCCGTCACTGGGCCGAGCACTGCATCCACCACGCGGAAGACCGTGGCGCCGTTCTGCGGCTCGAGGGTGATTTCCAGCGTGCTCATGCTGGGGCCGCCGAATGTCGGGGTGAGGTGCCCGAGCAGTGTCAAGCTGGTGGGTGCGGCGACGCCGATCACCTTGTACCAGATCACGCCGCCACCCATGCCGAAATCCTCACCGACCAAGCCACCAAGCTTGGCCATGATCACAAAGCGGCGGGTGCGCTCGCTGGTGTAGAAATCGCGGGGCCACCAGTTGCTGGTTTCGCGGGTCAGGCAATACCACACGCGATCAACAGGAGCGGCAATCGTGACTTCGAAATCGACCCGGGTGATGGTCACGCCTGACACGGGGGTTGTGCTGGTTGATTCCGCCGCCTCGCTGGCCTCTTCAACTGCTGGCTTGCTTGCCTTCTTTGCTGGGGCTTTCTTCGCGGGTTTCTCTTCGGACTTCTTGGTCTTGGTCGCCACGTGAACTCTTTTCGGCCTTAGGGCCTTCTTGGCTTTTCATGCCGGGTCCGGTCGCATCCGTCGCACGTCGCTTCTTGATGCACCGGCTTTCCGCATGTCGAGCATTCCGACCAATTCAACGCTGTGGGCCGGACACCTCATTGTTCACCTGCCGCTCTCGCATTTCCCCCCGCTTCACCGACAATCTGCGCCAGCCATCGCCCAAGCCCGCGAGCGGATTCCTACCCTCCACTCCCCGGAATGCCCCGGCTGGAAAAGGACCCGAGCGCATGAAGATTCACGAATATCAGGGACGCGACCTTCTGGCTTCCTACGGCATCCCGGTTCCTTCGGGTCGCATGATCACCGCCGCGACCGACGCCGCCGCGGCGTATCGCGATGCCACCGGCGGAATCGCGGGCGGGTTGGCGGTGGTCAAGGCCCAGGTTCACGCTGGTGGTCGAGGCAAAGCCGGTTTCGTCAAGCTCGTGCGCAGTGAGAAAGAGGCCACCGACGCGGCCACCTTCATGCTCAGCAACCGCATGAAGAGCCCGCAGACGCCGGCGGAGGGGCTCGCCGTTTCCAAGCTCCTCGTCGCCAGCGGCGCCGACATTGCCGATCGCGCTGGTGGTGGCAAGGAAGAGTTTTATCTGGCCATCACGCTCGATCGCGCCACCCGCCGCAACGTGCTGATTGCCAGCCGCGAGGGTGGTGTCGAGATCGAGCAGATCGCGCACGATCGTCCCGAGGCGATCAAGAAAGAGCGTCTGCACCCGATGCTCGGTCTCTCTCCGAGCGCTGCCCGCAAGATCGCGTTTGAGCTCGGCATGAAGGGCAAGCAGATCAATCAGGCCGCGGACATCATGGTCAAATTGGCCAAGCTGTACGTTGAGAAGGATTGCTCACTGGCGGAGATCAATCCGCTGGTGATCACGCCCAAGACCGACAAATTCCCCGATGGGCAGGTGCTCGCGATCGATGCCAAGTTCAACTTTGATGACAACGGCCTGGTGCGTCATCCGGAACTGACCTCGATGGCCGACAACAGCGAGGAGAATCCCTCCGAACTGAAAGCCCAGGAATTCGGCCTTTCCTATGTCGCGCTGGATGGCAACATCGGTTGCCTGGTGAACGGTGCGGGTTTGGCGATGTCGACGATGGACATCATCAAGCTGCACGGCGGCGAGCCCGCCAACTTCCTCGATGTCGGCGGCAGCGCGAGCGAAGAAGCGGTGACCGAGGCCTTCGGCATCATTCTGTCTGACAGCCGCGTAAAGGGCATTCTGGTCAATATCTTCGGCGGGATCATGCGCTGCGATGTGATCGCGCAGGGCATCATCAACGCGGCGAGCAAGTACAAGAACGCCGACGGCAGCATCGGCTTCAAAGTGCCGCTGGTGGTGCGTCTGGAAGGCACCAACGTCGACGCCGGACGCAAGCTTCTGACCGAGGCCCGTGGCAAGATTCCCACCATGCAGGCGGCGACTGATCTGGGTGACGCAGCCAAGAAGGTGTGTGCCGCGGTTGGCGCGTGACTCACGTCACGTGAGGCAGAGTGGGTGTTGATTCCACCGATGCCGCAGGGAGTACCCGCCCAGATTCACGGATGATGTCCGCGACGGTTCGTCCCTCGACCGCCTTTGCCCGCGCCTGAGACAGCATCTCCATCACGCGGCGGTCTCCTGAGGTCGCAAGATCGTTGCACATCGATTCACCAGCACGCAACACCTCAGCGGCAGTGAGCACTTCCAGAGGTCTGCCGGGTGCGAATGCGTCACGTTCTCCATCCTCGACCTTGAGGAGCAGGCGTTCACGCAGCAATCGCCGCAGAAGCTCCTCCATCACCGCCTCATTGATTCCCGTTTGCCTGGAGATTTCGGCCGCATCTGCCGGTGAACCTTTGGCATACTTCTCACCGACGATGCACATGATCGCGAGGACGTTTGCTGGATCGACGAATCCGGGATCGCGGCGGGCTTCGGGGGCCAAGCCCAAGAGCGCTGCAGCAGTGCGCAAGCCACGCAAGCCGCCTTGCCGCGCAATCTGCACTGCCTGGCCGAAGCTCTGCATGCTGTACGCCAGTTGCAGGCCAACGAGGACAATGAGCCAAGTGAGATACACCCACAGCATGAAGAGGGGAAGCAGCGCCAGCGAGCCATAGAAGCGGGAGTATCCGGCAGAGTACTTCAGGTACTGTGTGAAGCCCCACTTGCTCGCCTCAAAGACGATCGCTGCGCACACTGCGCCCGCCAAGGCGGGTCCAAAGGTCACGCGTGTATTCGGTACGGTGGTGTAGACAATCAGCAGGAGAGCTGTCGAGATGAGCACGGTGATCGCATAAGCCATCATCCGCAGTGCAGGACCGCGAATGCCGCTGAGCAGATCCTGCTGCAGCAGTTGATCCACCCATCCCGTCAGCGATTCCTGCACGTAAAACGTGCCGACCAAACCGATGGTGCCGAGGGTGATCAGCGTCCAATAGAGGGTGATGCGTTTGAGCCAGTGCCGCCCCGTTGGCGCGTGATAAATGCCGTTGAATGCACGCTCGATCTCCACCAGCATCGAGATCGCGCCGTAGATGAGCACACCCACTCCGACCAGACCGATGGTGCGAAAGGGGAGTCCTCGCACGCGGGCCACCAGATCTGTGATCCAGGTTTCCAGGCCCGGCGGGGGTTTGCTCACTTCCGCTGGTTTCACCTTCACCACCGTGATATCCCCCACGGTTTCAAAGGGATTCGCGCTCACGGGGGCTTCGACCTTGCCGAAAATCAGGCCATCGGGAAGATCGGTGCCCGTCGGCGCGGTATCACCCACCACGATATTGGACACACCCGCAAAGCGGAGAAACTTGCTCACGGTTTCGCTGATCTGATCGGGCGTGGCGAAGGCACCGATCACAGCCAGGCCGATCACCAGCATGGGAATCAGTGAAAACAACGTGCGATACGTCAGGGCCGCGGCAGTGCGATCCAACTGCGTGGTCGCGGCACCCCGCGCAGCGAGGCGGAGCACTTCAAAGATCTGGCGCGGGGCGTACTTGCTTTTGGCCAGGCGCTCCACGACGCGAATGGCGCGATCAATCTGATCCGCCTTGTGCAGGTGCTCCGACGATTCATCCTGTTCGCGATGGCGCATGCTCATGCTTTTTCGGCCTGTTGGGTGGTGAGTTTCACCCGCAATTCATGACCCCTTTGGCGGCGCGATGGTGCGCGGGCCTCGCCGTGCCGGAGACAGAGGTTTGCTGACCTTCGGCGTTGAAGCCGGCTGTGACGCAGCAGTCTGCTGCACACTGCGACTTGGAGACTTTGCGACTGGGCTCGGGCCTCGGTTTGAACTCGGAGATGTCGGCACACTCCGCGCTGGTTCGGTGGCGGACCCCTCAACCTTGGCCCGACGCGACCCCTCAGCGCGGCGTTGATCGCGCTGACCCTGGCGACTGGTTCCGGCGATTGCCTTGGCAACACGGCGCGACACGGCGCGAGCTGGCTCGCCATCTTCGGTTTCAAGGCGCAAGCCCTGACTCACCCGGCCACCTGCGCTCGCCGATGCGGCCTTGTAAAGCGATCGCACTTCTGATTTATCAAGGTCTCGCCAACTTCCCAGCCGCACACCCGTGAGCATGAGAGGGCCAATGGCGACGCGCTCCACGGCCTGAACGGTCAGCCCCGCCGCAGCGAGCATCTGGCGAATTTCACGATTGCGGCTCTCTTTCAGAGTCACGCGCAGCAGTGATTTTCCGACTTTCTGCTGCACCAATTCCACCTCAATCGGACTGACCTCCACCGGGCCACCACCTGCAGATCGCTTTGACGCCTGCTTTTCAAACTTGCGGAGCGAGTGACGCAGCTCTGCCAATCCGCCAGCGTCAAGCGAGTCCTTGACGATGACTTCGTAGGTCTTGGGCACGCCGAACTTGGGATGAGTGAGCAGATTGGTCAAATCACCATCGGTTGTCAAGAGCAGCAGGCCGGTGGTTTCGTAATCCAAACGACCCACGGGGAAGAGCCGCGCTTCTGAAGGATGGTTCACAAGTTCCATCACGGTGCGACGATCAAGCCCCGGTTCATCTCGTGTGGCGACCAGCGTACGTTCCGGCTTGTAGAGCATCACGTATTCGTGCCGCTGCTTGGAGTCGCTGCCGCCACGCTTGGGGAGACCTCTACCGTCAAAGACCACGTGATCCTCGGCTGGGTTGATGAATGCGGGGAGGTCTGTCACCTTGATCCCGTTCACCAACACCCGTCCCTCACGGATCAGATCTTCACAGGCGCGGCGGCTGGCCACACCGGAATCCGCCAGGAATCGCTGCAAACGCTCCCCTCGCGAAGCATCTTTGAATATTCGGGAAGATTGAAGATCAAGCGGCCGTGCCATGTGCTGAAAGGTTAGGGTTGCTACCCCCTGCTAGCCGACACCCCGGACGGTCTGCGACGCCTTTTTGCTGCATGTTCGATATGCTGTGAAATCAGAACTCACGCACGGCAGCTCCCCTCCCCGCGGCACGATGCCCAACGAAACCTCCAACTCGACGGCAATACCGACTACCGGCTCGATGGCGCAGGAGGTGTTTCTCACGCCGCGTGTGGTCGATGCGGCCACCTTTGCTTCCTTTTCTGCGACATTGCGTGAACTGCTCGCTGATGCGGACGATCGGCGTCAGTCGTTGAGCACTTTGAATGGCGAGGTCGCCGCGCTGCGTGATGCGCTCAGGGCATTGACGACGGAGCTTGAATCCAAACTGATGACCGCGGTCAAGGTGATCCCGGCGATCGACCAGCGGCTGAGCAAGGTGAACGATGCCCTCACCTTTGCCGAGGCGGTGGTCCGATCTCACGCCACGGAGCGAAAGCCAGGCAGCGAGAGTGGTGCCACACCGACCGATCAACAGCAGTCGACCCCAACCACTCCAACTGCCCCAATCGCCCAAACTGCGCCTGCGTCAATCCACACGGCTGCCGACCATGCCGCGATCACAGCTTCCATCGCGCGACACGCTGAAGAGCGGCTTGCGCAGGTGCTGGCCGACGCTCGGGGGGAATTAGACGCGACAACGCAGGTGCATCTGGCATCGGTGCTGCACGCTCGGGATGAGGCAGAGGAGCGCCTGCATCAGCACGCATTAGGCCTTGAACATGATTCGCGCTCGCGTCTGGAGGGCGTGCTGCTTGAGGGGCTGACGCACGCCGCGACGAGCAAAGCGACTGAGCTTGGAGAGCAACTACAGCATCAGTTGAGCACACGACTCGAAACCAAGCTTGCGGCCAAGTTGGACGAACTGATGCACCAGCGTGTCGATGCGGCGGTTGCCGCGGCACTTGCACAACAGATGGCCACCACGGTGCCGACGCAGGTTGCCGCGCTGGTGCGCGAGAACATGAACGCATTGCCCAGCCGCGAGCCGGACCCTGCCATTGCACGTGTTCAACAGCAGATCGACGAGCTGGCTCAGTGGACCAAACGCGTCGATGCCCTGCTCAACGATCATTCCGGCCTGGTCGCGGCACAATCGGCGCACTCTGCGCTGGCACAGATCGCGACGCAAGCCGCAGGGCTGGGGCAGCACTTGGAAGCCCTGACCAGACGGGCGGAGATGACGGCGCACACCCTGGCGGGATTGATGTCGCAATTGCCGATGGCAAACCACCCTATCGCGATGCCCAATGTTCAGCCAGCGCATGCGACGACGATGCCTCATTTGGGACAATCACCGCCCGCCACGCGCGAGCAACATCGCTGATCAATCGTCAAAAGCCCTTCGAGTGCAGGGCGATACCGGCTAGCATGTTCACATGAAGAGCTGCGCCTGTGCCGTGTGGTTGATGTTGTCCGCCGGAGTTTGCTGCGGCAAGCCGGGGTTCACTGACGCGACCAGCGCGAGCAATCTGCCAGTGCTGAATGGTGATCGCGTGCGGTGCATCGATCTGAATGGCGATGGCCGGCCTGACCTGATCGCCAACGACGGCGCGCGGCATCGCGTGTTCCTCAATCGCGTGAGTGACAACGGGTGGACCTGGGAAGAAGTGGCGAATCCCAATTTGCCAGCGCTGCGCAAGCAGGATGTGATCGCGGCGGCCGATCTGGATAGTGATGGCCATGCTGATGTGGTGATGGCAAGGTATCTGGATGTGAATGGCAAGGACTACAAGGCACCTGACGACACGTGGAATCTGGGGTGGATGCGCGGCAAGGGGGATGGGACGTTTGAAGATGTGATCGCAATTCCCGGCCTGAAACCGTGCACGACGACGACCATTGCCATCGGCGATGTCGATATGAATGGGCGGTTGGACCTCTTTATCGGCAACTGGTACACGCGGTATGGTGTGAGCAACGAGGCGTTCGGAAATGATCTCTTTGTGCAGTCGGAACCGGGGAAGTGGACACGCTCACCCCTGCCCACTGATGGGGTTGCATTTGATGAGGAGAAGGACCTGGGTGGGCGGCCGTGCTATGGCGTGATGATCGTGCCGCAGGATTTTGACCGACATCAATCGAACACCCTCGAACCCCTGCTGCTCGAGCTGTGTTATGGTCGCAGATGGAATCGGCTCTGGCTGCACACGCGTGAGGGATCGTGGATTGAGGGTGCGGCGGTGCGCGGCCTGGATGCGGATGCGGATCGCAGCGGTGAGTATCCGGCGTGGCTGGCGGAGCGGGCCAAGACGGACGCCCGCTTCAAACGCGAGACAGAGAAACCGTATCGCACGGGAGGAAACACGTTTGATGCGGCGATCGGCGATGTGGATAACGACGGTGGTCTGGATATCTGCATCAGCGAGATCACCCACGCGTGGGCAGGGTCATCATCGGATCGCACGCGGATTCTGATGAGCCGCGGTTTCAAGTTTGAGTATGAGCCGATTCGCAGTGTGGATCGCGTGCCGGCAGATCCTGCCAATCACTCGTGGAATCAAGGAGATATTTTCTGCGAACTGGCGGACATGGATCTGGATGGACGGCTCGATCTGGTGCTGTGCAGCAGCGATTATCCGGATAACCAGCGGCTGCGGATCTTTCTTCAGCAGCCCGATGGTGCCATGGTCGACTCCACCACTGCTCTGGGCATCGATCACGAAGGAGCCGGGCAACTGTCTCTGGCTGATCTGGATCAGGATGGTGATCTGGACATTGTGGTGTGCCAGTCATTCAACCGTTTGCCGGCGGAACGGACCAAAGGTCGGACTCCCCATATTCGCGTGTGGCGGAACGCCGCTGCGGATGATCGCACGATGGGTGCGATCACGATCACGCTGCAAGGGAATCCCGATGATCGGATGAGCCGAGATGCGTTGGGCGCGATGTGCTGGCTGGAAGGAGACATCGATGGGAAGCCAGTCAAACAGACTCGGGCGCTGATTGGGATTGGCGGATGCGTGGGAAAGCAACACCAATTCCTCGTGCACTTTGGACTGGGGAAGATGGATCCTGCTGCGCGGTACCGGCTTGCCGTTCGGTGGCCGGGAATGCTGTCAAAGGTCAGTGAAATTCCTGCATTGCCGCATGGGCATTTCATCATCGGGCCGGGTGGTGTGCAGCGGTGAAACACCTTGAAAACCGCAATAAAAAAGACGCCCGGGAAGGCCCGGGCGTCTGGGGATTTGATTAAGAAATCTCGATCAGTTGCGGGCCGATCAGTTGCGGGCCATGTAGCGGTCAAGGAGCGAGAAGGCATTCTGGCGACCCAGGAAGAAGTCGGTGCGGGTGATCGAGTCGAAGCTGTCGGAGAGGGCGTTGCCAGAGGTGATGTTGAAGACGCGACCGGGGCCGGGGACGTCGGTGACAGCGCTGGAGGACGTGAGATCGAAGCTGGTGGAGCCAGCGGCGGTGTCGCCGGTGAGGCGAGTACCCATCAGTTCGCTGGCGCGACGGCCAATGGCGCCTGAGAGCGACTGCACGAAGCCATCGACATCGGCTTGCGCCGGTGAGTAACCCAGGAGTGAGAAGGAGGGGATGAAGACGATGGCCTCGTCGGTGCGGTCGAGGTTGAAAGAATCGGAACGCTGGGAGAAGCCGTAGGGCTGCGTGCTGCTGAAGGTCGCGCCCAGCGCGCCCTGACCACCTTGGCCTGCACCGCGGAAGCCGAGGGAGAAGCTGGCGAGGATCTCGGAGATCGGATCATTCTGGCTGGTGAGGAAGACCGTGGAGTAATCCTCAAACTCGAAATCGGCGGGGTTGGTAGAGAAGGTGACATCGAGCCCGGCGGTCTGGAAGACGTTGTTGAGCGCAAGCACGGTGTTGTTGAGGATGTAGTTGAACATCGTCTGCCCGTTGGGCAGGGTGCCGTTGAAGCCCAGCGTCGAAGCCGTGAAGCCCAGGACATTGGTGGTGAGGCCACCGGCCTGCAGCCAGTTGACCAGCCCGCCGTTGGTTTCGATGAGGAAATTCTGACCAGTCTTGGTGGGGAGCGTGCCCGCACCATTCTGGACGATTTCGATCACGTAGTCAGAGTTGAAGGCACCCTGCAGATAGACCGCGAAGGAGCCAGCGACGGTCGATGAGCCAGAACGCGGCGGGACGACGAAATCGATGAAGAAATCGCCATTGGAGTCGTAGCCGTAGGTGTTGGTGCCGTCACTCGCGATGACCGAGTTGGGAGCGCCACCGAAGGACTTGAAGTCACTGGGGCTGAAGACGAGGGTGGCATCGTCGATGGAGCCGGAGTTGGTGGTATCAAAGAGGGCGAACTGCACCTGGCCGCGATAGTCGGTGAAGTCGGTGTTGAGATTGTCGCGTTCGAGGACGCGGCTGCCCAGATCGGCACCGGTCTGCGTGAGCTTGACGGTGAAGCGGAGCTTGGTGCCCGGAGCGACGGCCTGGCGATTATTGAGGTGATAGACATCGACATCAGGCATGACGAAGGCCGAGGGAACGCCTTGGCGACCCGGAGTGCCGATGGCCGAATTGATGGTGGTGGTGAGCACACCGTTGCCGGTGCGGGTGGTGGTGATGAAGCCGCCGGTCTTGGTCTCTGGAGTGACGCCGGTGACGACGTCGTCAGAGGTGTTGGGCGTGGCATCAGCGCCGACATTGAGCGAGAAGGTGTAGGAACCGACCACGATGGTGGCGGGATTGTCGTCGGTGGTGGCAAAGTTGCCATCGGCACCTGCGAAATCGATGGGTAGCGGAGCGTTGACGATGCGGGTGCCGTTGCCGGAATCCGACACGTCAGAGAAGCCACTGTCGAAATCGTCGAAGACCTGAACAGTGAAGTTGTAGTCGCCGACCGCGCCGGGGACGGCGTCGGGGTTGGGCAATGCACCGGCACCAATATCTGCCAAAACCTGAGCATCAGCGGAAATGACGATGTAGTAGGTGCCCGTGGTCTTGATGAGGTAGTTCTGACCGGTGAGGAGCTCTTCGCGAACGGGCGGCTGAACCGAGAGGGACAGAGCGGTTGCATTTACACCTGACTGCGAAACCGCACCGCCGCTCGCATCCAACAACGTCAGCTGTGCCCGCTGTGCGACACCGTTGATGCGGCCAAGCATGAGGACCTGTCCGGCCTGCAGCGTGACGGCATAGATATCCACATCACCAGCAAAGCGGAAGAATGTTGTGTCGTTGTCGGCGTGATCGCCGATGGCACCACGCAGAGTGATCTGGCGACCCGCATCGGGGAGACCATCGCTGGCGACGTTGTTATCGAGCAGCAGGTTCAGGTTAGTCGCGTTGTACATGTCAACGCGATGTGACAGGTTATTGGCAGTGACATTGAGAGTCTGATTACCAGAGATCTTGTCACCAGCATCGCCGACGATGGTGTCGTCGCTGTAATTCTCAGCGGACTTCACCAGGCCGTTGCCGTCGCCATCCAACTGCACGCGGGCGACCTTGGCACGGAGCAGATTCTGCACCATCTTGACGCGATAGACGCCAGGGCCGGGCTGGCCGGTGAGTTGCGGAAGGTTGCGCTGTGTCACCGACTTGGCGAAGGTCACCAGCACGGTGTTGGTGCCGTCTTCGTAGGTGATGGTGTAATCGACACCGTTGATGAGGCGGATTTCGACGTTGCCGAGCGTGCCACGCACTTCGTAGACAGAGAGGGCGGCAGCGAGGGAGCTGGAATCAATCTGCTGATTGAACTTGAGCCGCGTGGTGTAAACCTGAGCATCGACGGTGGTCTGGATATCCGTCACCTGAATGGCGACGGGAGCCAAGCCCAGCGATTCGACGCGGAAGTTGCCACTGCCTTCGGTGGTCTGCCCGCCGACCGTCACCGAGCCGATGGGGCCAGATGAAGCAATGCGGAAAGACTCGCTGTTGCGGGTGCTGCCGGTCTGACTGCCGACGATGTTGACCGTGCCGATGGCCGAGCGGCCAGCGGCGACCGTGTCATCGGTGGTGCCGAAGAAGCCATCCACGCCGCGAGAGAGGCCGGCGATGATGTCGGATGAGGCGAAATTTCCGCCGATCTGAACATTGCCGATGGTGCCAGCGGAGAGGTAATCAGCCGCGGTGCCAGTGCCACCAAAGAGTGCATCGGTACCCAGATCAAGGCCAGCAATGAACGCCGAGCTTGACACATTACCGGTGATTGTGATCGGACCGATGGAATCACGTGCAGAGACATAGGTGCGAGTGATCGACGGAGCCGTGAACGAACCCAGCGAGCCGCCGAAGCGGAAGCCAGCACGCTCGATCGCGCCGCCAACCGTCACACTGGCCGCATCGCGGCCAACGCTGATCACGCCGCGAGCGGCGCCGGTGATGTTGATGACACCAGCCGAGACGATGTTGAAGAAGGCCTCGCCAACGACATTGGGGTTGGTATTGCCAAAGTCGCCGCTGATGGTGATGTTGCCGACGTTGCGGGCTGTGACCGATCCTGCGGCGAACGTGCCGGTGCCGATGACACCGATATCGCCACCGACGGTGATGCGGCCGGGGGTTGAATCAGCAACGAGCGCACCGATCGAGCCATCGATAACCACCAGGGGGCCTGTGCCACTGGTGATGCCGGAAATCTGCAATGTGCCGAGGGAGGCCTCATCACCGGACTGAATCGTGAGATTGTCCTGATTTGCACCGGAAACAACCAACGTGGTGCCGGATGTGGTGCCGCGGATGATGAGGTTGTGAGTGCCGTTGCCATTATCACGGAGCCACGCGCGGCCAGCGCCGGAGTGCGTGACGGTGTATCCGCCCGAGGAGGCGGAGGTTCCGGTGAACTCAAAGCCCGGGACGGCGACAGAGCCATCATCGAGCAAGGCATTGTCAAATGCGGCACTGGTGCCGGAGACGGTGAAGCGACTGTCACCAGCGATGGCGCCGGAGACGTTGTCAGCCGCGACGCGCAGACCGGAGGTCGCGCCGTTCACCGTGATGCCGGAGACCAGCGAAGAGCCGATCACCTGCTTGTCGTCGCTGGTGCCATACACACCGTCGCCACCGGCGTTGATGCCTGCGGTGAAGGTGCTGTTGCTCGCCGCGCCGCCGATGGCGACGCCGGTGATATTGCCTGCACGAATGGTGTCGGCCTCGCCGAGCGTGCCGCCGGGGCGACCCGCCTTGCCCATGCCATCCACACCAGCGATGAAGATGCTGTTGGAGACGTTGCCGGTGATCACCACGCCACTGAGCGAATCGCCCGCGGCAAAGGCCGAGGAGAGACCAGCGGTGACAGCATCACTGCCGACATCGCCACGGATGACGACGGAGATGACCTGACGACCGGCGTAGACGATCGACTCATAGAAGCCGCCGTTGGCGGTTTCGACGCTGACGATGTCGCGGCCGGCCTCGATGCGAGCGCCCTGCACGGCGGTGGTCGCATTGGTGCCCGGGGGCAATTGATTGCGTGTGGTGTTATAGGCAGCGCCCGCACTGCGGTTGGGATTGATGCCGATGTTGCCGAAAATTCCATCCGTAGCGGAAGTCACCACGAGGCGCGTCACATCGACTTCGGCATAGACGTTGCCGAGGAGGTTGCCGTTGTTGATGGTGAAGGAGCCGATGGAGCCATCGAACGCCGACAGGGTGCCGGTGTTCAGGTACGAACCGTTGTTGATGACCACTTCGGCGATGCCGCCGGAGTAGCTGGTGATGTTGCCACCGAAATCGCCATTGAAGACGACGCGGTTGATCACACCCGCGGCGACGATGCCGCCGGTTGGGATGCGAGCGCTGCCGGGGATGGACGACGAAGCGCCGCCACTGGTGATGGTGCCGCGGAGGGCTCCGCCCGCGCGGATCTCGTTGAAGATGACACCGGTAGAAGCGGTGATCTCGCCCAGGAGATCGCCACGGATGATGATCGCGCCCGGATCGCTGTAGCTGCCGACGTTGCGACCCGCAACGAGGGTGGTCAGATTGCCACTGATATCCGTCTTGATCGCGGCATCGCGGCCGGCGGAAATGCGGCCGATGCTGCCGGCCAAGCCGGTCGTGGTGATCGTGCCGATGATGTCGCCGTTGGTGACGGCGAGATTGGTGATGCCACCAGTCACGAGGATGTCACCCTGGAAGAGAGA
>CAYTYD010000019.1:0-21258 GCA_964441555.1 uncultured Phycisphaeraceae bacterium
GGCTTCGACAACGGAGCCGGTCGCGGCGTCTTCGGCAACAAACTTCACGCGCATCTGGGCAGTCAGCGGAAGAACGCTGTCGATGCGGCCGGACTTGAAGAGCCAGCCACCGTTATTGTCGGTGGTGGGTCCCACAGTTTCAAACAGGGACCAATTGGTGCCGTTGTCGTTGGAGATGTACACGCGGAGCGTGTCAGCATTGGGAGCAGAGCCCTGCGCATTGCTGTACCAGCGCCAGTAGGAAAGCGTGGCGGAGCCAGCGCCGGCAAGGTTGTACGTCGGTGAGACGAGCGAGGTGAGGCCGCCGTCGACATCCGCTTCGCCGATGTTGGTGCTGTTGGTGCCTTGGCCGGTGAAGTAGCAGTTCACCCCAGAGCCGGCAGTGTGGTCATCTTCGGGCTGGACGGGAATGGCGCCGTTGAACGTGCCGAGGGGATTGCCAAGCGTCCAGATGCCGGTGGTGGCGGTGTCGCCGGGCCAGCCGATGGTCCAGCCACTGGCTGATTCAAATGCATCATCAGCGATGGTGTTGGCGGAGGAAGCGACGGTGTAGGAGTAGAACGTTGCAGGGGCGTTGCCCGGATCCGATTGTGAGAAGCTGCCGATGTCTGTTGCGGTGACGTAGTAATCGACGACGGAGAGGCACGACTGGGCCGGAAGTGTGGCGGTGTATTGGTTGGCTGCACCTTGGGTCATGGCGATGGTGGACCATGAGCCACCATCGATGCGGTAGGTGACCGTGCCGGTATTGGGTTGTGGCGTGCCACCGTTCACGCCAGAGACATCAACGCGGATGGAGCCGCTGACGCCGGGTCCGACGAGGGAGGGACGGCCATTGGGGTATGAGAAGGCGAGCAGATCAACAGCGGGGCACGCGATGGCGTGCTGCGCGAAGGAATTGCAGATTTCGTTGTAGTCAGGCGTACCGTTGTTGATGTTGCCGTCGGTGTCGTTGACAGTGAGATATTCGATGGCAGTGGTGGGGTAGGCAGAGACGAGGTTGCCGCCACCACCTGCTGTGATGAGGTACCAATTGACGAAGAGCTGGCGGACGTTGGTGAAGCCAACGGTGGTGCCATACTTGGTGTCGTAGGCCTTCTTGATCTCCCACAAGACGCCGGAGAGGGTCTGACCGCAATTGTGCACGGCCTGAGAGCCGGTGCAGGGGTAGGGAACGTTGGCGGTGTCGGGAGTGCGGACTGGGCCGCCATCGGTGCGGAAGAAGCGACCAATGACAGGATCGTTGTAGGTCATCATGGAAACGCAGTCACCGAACCCTTCGCCGAACGCGCCCTGGGCAAGGCCGCGGCGATTGACAATGTGGTGGCCGTATTCGTGGGCGACGACGGAGGAGAAGGCGGTGTTATTGCAACCGCCACCGAGGCGGTAGAAGTTGATGGTGCCGTCGTAGAAGGCGTTGCAGGTGCTGGTGAGGTTGATGTTGGCGACCATCTGCGTATCGAGAGCGGTGAAAGTGGGGGCGCGATCCTTGATGAGATCGTGAGCCAGCGCCGTGTGGTGCATGACGTTGACCTGCGCGGTGAGGAACTCGGTGGGAGCGGTGTTGAAGATGAGATTGGCCGGGCCGGGGGGAGTGACGGTGGCGGAAGCGGTGAGAGCAGCGCCGGTGCCGTTGGTGTTATTGATGTAGACCCAGCGGCCACCGAGCGTGACGCTGAAATCGCCATTCACAGTGACGGGCGCGGTGCCGGGATTGGCAAGGACAAAGTTGCCCGAAGGATTGGCAAAGGCGGTGCTGCCGCCGGTGATGCCGACCCGCACTGACGAGAGATTCATAAGTACGGGAGGATTGCCAGCGTGATCGGCGGTGCTGCCGGGGGAGCCCCAGCCCTGCACGGTGCCATTGACATCGGCGTGGAGCACATCATTGCGAGCGTGCTTGAGGCCGGTGCCACCAGCATCGACAAAGAAGGTGATCTTGCGGCGAGTGGAACCATCCTGACCGAGGATGGGGGTTTCGCCGACAAACTTCCAGCAGCGCGTGGGGGTGGTCCACTGATCCATATCGCCCTCGCCGAAGTAGACGACGAGCTCTGGCTCAGAGAACTGCTGAAGCGAGCGGTATTCCTTGATGCCCTTGACAAAGGCCTTGGCTTGTTCGGCAGAGACCGAGTCGGGAGCGAAGGTGGTGTTGGGGGCGAGTTTGCCGGTGGCGAGGACGACGGCGGGTTGATCGCTGTCGGGGCGGCTGTTGAGCACCAGCAGGCGGAGGACGCCGAACTCGACAGGGACGCCGTTGACGGTCTGGTTGTAGACAAAGGCCTTGAAGCGGCCGAAGTCGACTTCGTCGATCGAGGCGATTTCGAGCTCGAGGTTGGCGACTTCGAATGCGCCCTTGTGCTGATCGATGAACTTCTGGGCGGCCTCTTCGGCGGTGGCGCCGGTGGTCATGGGCATGCCATAGAAGGCGCGGATGCGACCCTGATAGTTCTGGGAATGCAAGCCGGGGTATGCCGCGAGAAGACGAGTGGTGTCGTTGGCGACCTCGTCATTCTGGAGTGGGGCGCGGCCATCGGCGGCCATGGCGGCGGCGGAAATAACGAGTCCGGCTGCGGCAGCGAGTGCTCGCACGGAGAGAATTGAAGTCAGACGCGCGTTCTTCATGATCATGATCTCCACACTTCCCTTGCATCCCAGAACCAGGTACGAGGTTGGGAACGATTCCCACCCTTTGATGAAAGACCGCCGCGCCGCTTTCGCAGCGCGGAGGTGAAGAGTTACGGGCAACCGGTGCTAAAGGCACCGACGAAATCGAGGTAGTCGAAGAAATCAATGGAGGTGTCGGCGTTGAAATCGGCGGCGGTTTCGTTGGATGAGAACGCACCGACGAAATCGAGGTAGTCAAAGAAATCCAGATCGCCATCGTGATTGAAATCTGCCGGGCAGGCAGGAGTGCAGATCAGGGATTCCACCTTGAAATCATCGATGGCTGCTTCGACCAGAGAATCTGTGCCAGGATCCTCAGCGACAAACTTGAAGCGCATGCGATTGGTGATCGGGAGGATGGTGTCGATGCGTCCTGCGGAATAGACCCAGGCGGGGCTGGCGGCAAGCGCCGGGCCGACGCGTTCGAAGAGTGTCCAGTTGGTGCCGCCATCGTTGGAGACGTACACATTCAGCGTTGCGTTGTTGGGATCGCCGCCCTGACTGTTGGTGTACCAGCGCCAATAGGAAAGGAGCGCGGTGGGCGCGGCGGAGAGATCAAAGATCGGCGAAACCAGCGAAGTCGTGCCGCCATCGACATCAGAATCGTTGGGAGCGCCGCCGCCGACACCTTGGCCTGTGAACATGCAGCTGACGCCACTGCCGGGCGTGTGATCGTTTTCTGGTTGAACCGGCGAAGAGCCGCTGAACGTGCCGATCGAGTCGCCACGGACCCAGCCACCCTCGGTGGCAGTGTCGCCGGGCCAACTAACGAGCCAGCCGGAGGCGGTTTCGAAGGAATCAGCAAGGAGAGGTGAGAGTCCGTCAGCGGCAGTGACAGAGCGGAACGTGGCGGGAGCGTTTGAGGGATCAGTCGATGTGCCGCCGGCAGTGGTGGAGGCGGAGAAGTAATACTCGACCGCGCCGCCGCAGGACTGGCTTGGAATCAATGCGGTGTACTGATTTGCGGCACCTTGCGTCATGGCCACGGTGGACCACGAACCGCCGTTGACGCGGTAAGTCATGGCGCCGGTGTTGGGTTGAGGAGTGCCACCCTGGGCTGCGACATTGACGCGAATGGTGGAGGAATCGCCGGGAGCAATGAGCGTGGGGAGGCCATCGGGATAGGAGAAGGTGAGCAGCGTGACGGCCGGGCAGGTGATCTGATGCTGAGCGAAGGACGCGCAGATTTCGTTGTAGTCCGGCGTGCCGTTGCTGAGATTTCCGTCGTTGTCGTTGACGGTGAGGACTTCGATGGCGGTGGTGGGGTATGCGGAGACGAGAGAGCCGCCGCCACCTGCAGTGATGAGATACCAGTTGACGAACATCTGGCGGACGCTGGTGAGGCCGGCGGTGGTGCCGTACTTGATGTCGTAGGCCTTCTTGATCTCCCACCAGACACCGGAGAGTGTTTGGCCGCAATTGTGCACGGCTTGCGAGCCGGTGCAGGGGTAGGGAATGTTGGCGGTGTCGGGAGTGCGGACAGGAGAACCGTTTGTGCGGAAGAAACGACCGACGACGGGATCGTTGTATGAGAGCATGGAGATGCAATCGCCGAATCCTTCGCCGAAGGCGTCTTGTGCCAGGCCGCGGCGATTCACGATGTGATGACCGTATTCGTGGGCGACAACGGAGGAGAAGGCCGTGTTATTGCAGCCGCCACCAGCGCGGTAGAAGTTGATGGAGGAGCCGTCGTAAAAAGCGTTGCAGGTGCTGGTCGAGTTGACGTTGGTGCGAATGCGCGAATCCAGCGCGGTGAAGGTGGGGGCGCGGTCTTTGATGAAATCGTGAGCCAGGTTGGCGTGCGCGATGGCATTGACCTGAGCCGTGGCGAACTCGGTGGGTGCGGTATTCAGCACGAGGTTGGCCGGGCCAGGAGGGGTGACGGATACGGATGCGGTGAGTGCGTTACCGGTGCCGTTGGTGTTATTGATGTAGGCCCAGCGTGAACCCAGAGCGGTCGCCAGGTTGGAGTTGACCGTGACACTTGAGGAGCCGGAATTGGAAATCACAAAGTTGCCGGCGGTGTTGCTGTGAGCGGTGTTCCCGCCCGTGATGCCGACGCGGAACTGAAAGAGATTCTGCAGGGTCGGAGCGTTGCCCGCGTGGTCTGCGGTGCTGCCAGGTGAGGCCCAGCCCTTGATGTTGCCGCTGACATCAACGTGCAGGATGTCGTTACGGGCAAACTTCAGACCCGTGCCACCCATATCCACAAAGAACGTAATCTTGCGGCGGGTGTCCGCGTCAAAGCCCATCTGCGGCACTTCGCCGACAAACTTCCAGCAGCGCGAGGGGGTGATCCACTCGGCGTAGTCTCCCTCGCCGAAGTACACAACCTCTTCGGGCTGCGACCATTCCATCAGGTTGCGGTATTCCCTGATTCCCTTGACAAACTCGACGGCCTGTTCTGCGGACGTGATGTTGGCCGCAAATGTGGTTTGCGATGCGAGCTTGGCGGAGGCCATTACCACAGCGGGTTGATCGCTGTCAGGACGGCTGTTCAGCACCAACAGGCGAAGCGCAGCCAATTCAACCGGAGTGCCATTCACCTTTTGCGAATAGACAAACGCCTTGAAGCGGCCAAAGTCGACATCGTCGATGGACTCGATTTCCAGTTCCAGATTAGGAATGCCAAAAGAATCAATATGCTGATCCAGGAACTTCTGCGCGGCCTGTTCAGCAGTCGCACCGGTGGTCATCGGCATGCCGTAAAAGACGCGTGGGTGACCCTGGAACATTTCAACGTGCAGGCCGGGGTACGTATCCAGCAGCCGCTGCGCGTTCGCATCAGGATTGGCCGCAAACACGGGTGCTTGTCCATCGGCCGCGAAGGTTCCAGTCGCGGCAAGGCCGACGGCCAGACCGGCAGCCAACGAGAGGGCACGCCAAGAGCGGTATCCAGAGCGGTGCAAGGCAAGCTGTCCACGCTTCATCATCGGAATCTCCATTCCGCCCGAACCGCCAAGATCGCACACGCCAGACAGGCGCTGATCCACATCACACAAGACATGAACCACAGAAAGGCCTCCGGCCTGCTTTCGCAGGCCGGAAGTGAAGAGTCAACTTATGGGCAGCCGTTGGAGAAGGCCGCGACAAAATCGAGGTAGTCAAAGAAGTCAATCGAAGTATCGCCGTTGAAGTCGGCACCGGGGTCATTGCTGCTGAACGCGGCGACAAAGTCCAGGTAATCAAAGAAGTCAACAGTGGTGTCGCCGTTGAAGTCCGCAAAGCACTGGCACTCGTCGGGAATGCCATCGCTGTTGGCATCGGCGCTGCGACCCAGCGCGATGTCCGAGCAATCCGCGTGGCCGTTGTTGTTGCAGTCTGCGATTGAACCGGTGGGAACCAGCTTCACGATCGAGCCGTTCGCGCCTGTGCCGCGAAGGCAGATAAAGATTTCGCCGTCATTGTCTTCACCGAAGCTGGTCAGGTTCAGGGTCGCGACATTGACCACATTCACTGACGTGTTGGTGGTGCGGTCCCAGGCCTTGATCCAGCCGTTGCAGTAATCGCCAAGCAGATAGCGTCCCTGCAGCGAGGGGATCGTGCACCCGCGATACACATAGCCGCCGGTGATCGAACAGCCGTTGGCATTCAACGGTGGAAGGACCGCGCCCGAGTGCTTGTACTCCAGCAGCGGATCGTTGCTCGGGGGCAGCGTCCCCTGACACGCCGCGTTGCCGGTGTTCACGTTCAACGTGCCTTCGCGGCACTTCCATCCATAAAACCGGCCACCGGGCACGCCAGCAAGTTCGACGTTGACCTCTTCGCGAGAGCCCTGACCGACATCGGCAATCCAGAAATCGCCCGTCTGACGGTCAAAGGAGCAACGCCACGGATTACGCAGGCCATATGCCCACAATTCCGCGCCGGGCGTGCCTGCTGTCGTCGCCATATTCCCCGGAGGGATGCCGTAATTGCGATTGGAGTCCGAGGGATAGTCGTCGCGGTTGACATCCAGACGGAGAATCTTGCCGAGGTACTGCGTGACGCCGCCGTTATCAATCACCTGTGCGCGATTGCCGGGGTCGTTCGCGTCACCACCGTCGCCGCTGGCGATGCGCAGATACCCCTGAGGATCAAAGCCCATCCAGCCGCCATTGTGGTTGGAGAAGGGCTGCGCATACGTCAAGATGATGCGGCGCGTGGTGTTGGCCACATCAGGATTCGCTGAGACTGTGTACTCCTCGATCTGCGTGGTGCCGCCGAGAGTGGTGGTGCAGTTGATGTAGAACTTTCCGTTGGTGGCGTATTGAGGGTGGAACGCCAGGCCCAGCAGGCCCTGCTCGTCACCCGAAGCCAACGACGTGCGTGTCAGAAACGGCGTCGCCAGCAACGCGCCGTTTTTCCAGATTCGAATCGCGCCCGTGCTGCCAGTGCCGCCCGAGTTCTTCTGCTCGATGATGAATAGACGTGTGGATTGATCTCCCGGGGCCTGCGCGACAAACAGCGGGAAAGCCAGGCCGCTGGCAACCGGCTGCGTAGTGATCTGCGCACTCGCCGATCCGGCGAGTGCAAAAACAGCGACAGCCATCCCCACGGTGAGGTGGCAGCCACGTCGCGACGACTTCTCGTTCTTCATCTTCTTATCTCTCCTTTTTCACGCTCTCGCAAATACTCCGAGAGCTTGTGAACCTTCCAGACTGCAGATTCGCCGAATAACCGCCCCATGTTCCCGGCAAACGCGAACAACGCGAGTGCAAGGTACTCGACAACCGGGGGGCGAATCCAGCAAATCTTCTTCAGAGTTATCGGATGATCTCTGGGGCCGGGTTTGGGGGGTAACGTTGGGGAGAACACGGGGATCTATCACATCAAGGGAAGTCCCGCATGGGCACATACAGAGGTAGGAATGCGCGTCGTGCTATGTACCGACACCTTGAACGACGTCAACGGCGTCTGCCGCTTCATCCGCCACATCGCGCGGCATCATCAAGCCAAAGGCCGTGATTTCACCGTCCTCACCAGCACCCGGATACCTCCACCCCCCGGTGAGCCCCAAGGCCAAAACGTGATCAACTTGGCCCCTCTCTGGGCCCGGCCCATGCCCGGATACCCGCAGCTGGACGTCGTTGCACCTCCCTTCCTCGAAATTTTCCGCACGATCCAGCGGCTCAAACCCGACGTCATCCACCTTTCGACCCCCGGGCCGGTGGGGTGGGCTGGTTGGTTGGCAGCGCGGCAGATCGGGTGCCCCGTTGTCGGTGTCTATCACACTGACTTTCCCGCGTACGTCGATAAGTTGTTTGCTGATCAGGGATTGACCTCGCTGACCACTTGCTCGATGCGGGCGTTTTACCGGCGTTTCTCTGCCGTGCTCTGCCGCAGCGATGAGTATCGAACGGCTCTTCTGGGGCTGGGCGTCGCCGCAAACCGTGTGAAGACATTGCTCCCAGGGGTTGATGTTCATGCTTTTGGACCCAGATTCCGGAATCCGGCAGTGTGGAAACCGCTCGGTCTACGTCCGCACAGTCTCAAACTGCTTAGTGTCGGCCGCGTGAGCGTGGAGAAAAACCTCCCCTTGCTGGTCCAGGTCTGGAAAGAAGCCAGACAGCGCTTGCAGTCTCGTCACATCGATGCCGAACTCGTCGTCATCGGCGACGGTCCCTATCGCGCCGCCATGCACCGTGACTTGCAGGAATGCGATGCCCACTTTCTCGGCTTTCGCTTTGGTGATGAACTGGCGACGCTCTACGCCTCCAGCGATCTCTTCGTCTTCCCCTCCCTCACCGACACACTCGGTCAGGTCGCCATGGAAAGTCAGGCCAGTGGATTGCCGGTTTTGGTCAGCGATGCAGGCGGGCCGCAGCACGTAGTGAAACATGGTGAAACCGGCTTGGTCCTTCCTGCTGGTGATCACGCTCGTTGGGTGGGCGCGCTGGAGGAGCTGTGCCGCGATGGATCGCGGCGGCGTGCCATGGGCCACGCGGCTCACCGGGCGATGCAGACCATGTCGATCGAGGATTCTCTCGAAGATTTCTGGCGCGTACACGAAGAGGTGATGTGTGTGCACACGCGCGGGTCGCGATGACGATGAGCTGAAGGACCATCCTGTATGCCACCTGTAAATCAGTTGAGTGGCCATGGCGCATAAGATGTAGAGACGGAATGTGAATGTCCGCTCCACAGCGAATCGTTGATTGCGTATCAACGGAAAATTCAAATACGAACAGTAGAGAGATGACTCATGGGACTCGGCTTAATCGCGATCGTGATGGAAGTCGAAGACGAATTTGACGTCAAGCTGTCCGATGCCGAGTGCTGTCGCATGGTCACGGTCGCTGACCTTGCCGCATCAGTGATCCGGGCCAAGTGGTCCTTTGCCGGGCCATGTCCTTCTTCGCGTCTGTTTTATCGACTCCGCCGAATCATGACAGAGGATCACGGAATTGCGAGAGCTCGCATACGTCCCACCACAAGATGGGTCGACCTGGCATCGGGCAAACTTCGCGATGTGTGGCAAGAGATCCGCACAATTGATCCCAATGTGCCACCGCTCGCGCTGCCAGCCGGTTTCAAAGGCCTGCACATCGCAATCACGATTCTCTTCGTGGTGAGCTGGCTGCCGACCATCGTTATCGCGTCCGGGCCCTTTGGGGTGACGGGAACGGTCGCTTTCACCGTTCTCTGGCTCATCATGTACCTGATTTACTCACTTCTAATCCAACGGTTCGCAGTGATTCTGCCTGCTGGCATCGAAACCGTCGGTGATACCGTGCTTCTCGCCGTGCGGCATCAGCCGACCACATCAAATTTCCCCGAACCTGGCACCAGTGCTCGCCTGATCCTCGAAGAGCAGATCATGCTCAAGATCCGTGAAATCATCTCCCAGCAGATGGGATTGCCCATGGAGAAAGTCCAACCGCACTCAGAGTTTGTCAAAGACATCGGAGTCAACTGATCCCCACATCCGGGGATTCGCCCGTATAGCTGTTCCGGATCCTCAGTTACCACGTGCAGAGAGCCGATAACTGGGGATATGCCAGCCATCCCCAAGATCATGACCTCCGCCGCGCTTCTCAACGCCCGCGCCACCGCGCGAGCCCGCGGCAAGAAGGTCGTCCAGTGTCATGGCTGCTTCGACATCGTCCACCCCGGTCACATCCGCCACCTCCGCCAAGCCAAGAGCTTCGGCGACATCCTCCTCGTCTCCATCACCGGCGATGCCGCGATCAATAAAGGCACCGGTCGCCCCCTGATCCCCGAAGAACTCCGCGCGGAGAACCTCGCGGCACTCGACTTTGTCGATTGGGTCTACATCGAACCCCGCGCGACCGCCCTCGAACTTCTGGGCGAAGTGCAGCCCGATGTCTACGTCAAGGGTCGCGAGTACGAACACAACGATGATCCCCGCTTTCGTGCTGAACGTGAAATGGTCGAACGCAGTGGCGGGCGCGTCGTCTTCAGTTCCGGCGATGTCGTCTTCAGTTCCACTGCCCTCATCGCCGCGATGGAGCGCAGCGTTGATCCATTCCATCATCGCCTCAGCCAGCTCATCAACGACCCGCGTCTCTCCGGAGAAAAGGTCCACCGCCTCATCGGGCAGATGCGTGGCCAGCGCATGGTCGTCGTCGGTGAACCGATCCTGGATACCTACGTCTTCTGTGATCGTCCCGATGTCGCCGGCGAATCCCCCGTCCTCACGCTCCGCCCACTGCAGCGCAGGCAATACGACGCCGGCGCTGCCATCCTCGCGCGGCACGCCGCAGCGCTCGGTGCCAAGCCCACGCTGGTCACCGTCCTCCCCGAAGGCGACGAAAGTGATGCCTTCTGCCGTAGATTGAGTGCCGAAGGCGTCGAAGTCCGTGCGGTGCGTGTGCCGACCCCGATCCCAGAGAAGCAGCGATACCTCGTCGGCCAGCAGAAAGTGATGAAGGTCGATCTCCTTCAGCCCTACACACTGGATGCCGCGCAGCAGGATGAACTCCTCGGCCTCGCCCGCGATGCCGGAGCTGAGGCCGGCGGCGCGGATGCAGGCGTGATCACCGATTTCGGATTGGGGTTGTTCTCGCCGGTGCTGGTGGCCCGCATGAGCGACGCCCTTCGCCCCAAAGTCCGCGTCATGAGTGGCGATGTCAGTGGCAGGCGATCGAATCTGCGTGCCTTCCGCCGCATGGATCTTCTCTGTCCCAGCGAAAGCGAACTCCGCGATGCCATGCAGCTCCACAACGAGGGCCTTCCCGCAGTCGTCTGGCGCATGCTCGAGGAGACATGGACTGCGCGGGCGATCGTGACCTTGGGAAGTGACGGCCTCATCGCCTTTGAGCCCTTCGCACGCGAGGAAGTAAAAGAAGAGTGGACCACGCGCTTGCGTGCGGAACACGTCCCCGCGCTCTGTCCCTTGGCGATCGATCCCCTCGGCTGTGGCGATTCCCTCCTCACCGCCGCCACCCTCGCCCTCGCCGGCGGCGCGGATTTGCTGGGTGCGGGCTTTGTCGGCGCATGTGCCGCGGCGGTGCAGGTGCAGCGCCTCGGCAATAACCCGGTGTCCGCAAGTGACCTGCGTAACCAGTCGGTGCGCGTGCATTCAGCGCATCTCACCTTTGCCGCCAGCGAAATGGAAACCCGCCAGACCTCGCCGCGCCGGTACGAAATCCCGTCCGAAATGCTCGGTCACCCCAGCGAGTTCAAGGCCGCATCGTGATCAGTTATGTGATCCCAACCCGCAACCGCGATGAGGTGTTGCAGCACACGTTGCGATCACTGGCCGCGCTGCGTCCCCACGCCGCTGAAGTGATCGTGGTCGACAACGCCAGCGCTGAACCGGTGAAGGTCAACCACGAACTAGCCAACGGTTTCAGTGTTCGCGTGATCCGCAGCGAGTCCAATTTGGGTGCCGCCGCGCGCAACATCGGTGTCCTGCACGCTGACACCGCCAGCAAGTGGATCGTCATGCTCGATGATGACTCCGCTCCACATTCGCCGCTCGGCGATGTGAGTTTCATCGATCGGCTTCATACCCAACCCGCAGACGTCGGGGCCGTCCTTGCTGACATTCATCTGCCCAGGGCCGGTCGTCGCGAAGATGGCGGTTTGCCCGAAGTCTTCATCGGGTGCGGCGTCGCCATCCGTCGCGATGCCTTTCTCTCTTGTGGTGGCTACGACCCCGCCTTTGGCTACTACGCCGAGGAATACGACCTCGCCGCCAAGCTCATGCTCAGCGGCTATCGCATGGTCTTCGATGCCGCGTGGCGGGTCGACCATCAAAAGGATGCAACCAATCGCAACATCGGCCTCATCGTCGAACGCCTCACCCGCAACAACGGCTGGGTGATGCAGCGCTACGCCCCTGAGAATGAGCGGCGTACCCGTCTCCGCGAGATTCGCCAACGCTACCGCATGGTGGGTGAGAAAGAGGGCGTGCGCGGGGCTTACGCGCGTGGACTCGTTGAACTGCGCCGCACCATCAGAAATCAGACACGCCGCGAAATGCCCCAACCCATCTTCGACCGCTTCACCGGCTTGGCCGCGATCCGCGCGGGGTTGAATCAAGCCGCTCGCGGTCGTTTCATCCGCACATTCCAGATCGTCACCGAAGGCAAAAACTGCTGGGCCGCACGCCAAGCCGCCCTCGAACGCGGCTGGTGCGAAGTGGCAACTGATGCGGATGTGCAGGTGATCGGGACGCTGTCACCGGGGCCCATGCTGGATGCGCTGGAGCGATATCCCGAAGCACTCGGTGCAGCGGTGGGGGAGTTGAGTGTGTCTTCATCGCAGAGGAAAGCCGCGGCGTAAGTCTCACGCGGTGAGCCGTAAATGCTCCACCGCCACCGCCCCCGGCTTCAACACATACTCACTCATCTCCTCAATCGCCGCGATTTGGCCGGGCCACATAAAGGATGAGCGGATGTCGGCGAGGGGGACCCAGCGGGCGGCATCGTGTTCGTGGTTGAGGCGGGGCGCCCAATCGGGGGCAACTTCGATAGCGAAGCGTGCGGACAAGAGGATGGCATCGCGGCTGGCGAGGTAGAAGGGATGGACACCTTCGAGGGCGTATGCCACGCCTTTACCAGAGTTTCGCGCCATTCCGCATCCGCATCACTATCCGCCACAATTCCCACACCAACGCAAAAGGCAAACTCTTCACCATTCACATGCGCAGTCCGAATCGCGATATTCATCTCCACTACACCATCATCCGCCACATTCCCCATGCTCCGGCAGTAATACCCACGCGGCGCACGTTCCCATTCTTCGACGATCTGCTCCGCCCGGATCTTCGGTGCACCCGTAATGCTCCCGCCCGGAAACGCCGCCCGCAGCTCAGCGGAACAAGATGCGGTACACGCACTTCTCTGGCAACACGATCAAGCCGAGAGCCGGGTTCTTCCCGCCGCCAAAAGCCGTTTCTGACACAGGCAAGTCCAAGTAGCCCAACGCTGCAGCGGCCGCTCCCGGCAACCCCGCTCAAGGCAGTCAAAGCGAGTGACAAGAGCGGTTGATGGTGCGGTGTACCGCGGGTTGTCGGCGTTACTCGCGCCCGTACTCCCACCACCACGGCATGGCGGTTTCGCCGATGATGAAGTGGACGAGTTCGGGGTAGATGAGTTCAGCGCGAACGCTATTGGCGAGGAGGACGATGCAGCGTTTGCGGGATTCCTGGCAGATGACCATGTTGCCGGTGGAATCGTTGTGTCCGCCTTTGAAGAAGTTCAAGCCGTTGGCATCGCGGAACGTGATCACACCGAACCCGGCGGCGAGTTGGATGCGGGATGTGCGCGGGTCGGTCTTGGTGGTGAACGTCGGGAACTGGCTGCTGGATGTGATCGGAAAGGTCGGGCGAGAGAATTCGGCACGTGCCGCGGCGGAGAGTCCATCGCCGCGTGTGATGCTGGCCCAGAGCTGGGCCTGATCGGAGATGGTGGTGTCCATCGAGCCTGCAGCGCTCACGCTGCTTCGCTCATCGTGGGGCTCGAAGGAACCATCGAGCTTGTATCCATCGGCGAGGTTGGCGGCAAAATCTGGCCGCCATGTCATGCTGGTGTTGGTCATGTGAAAGCGGTCGAAGACTCGGCGTTGCATCTGGGTGCCGACATCGATTTTGAGGACTTCTTCAAGAGCGAGTTGCAGGATGTAGAAGCCTTCGGCGGAATAGCCGTAACGTGTGCCCGGGGTCGAGTGTAATCTCAGCTTCTTGTCTGGTTCGAGCCAGCGGAAATTTGCAAAGCCGGTGGTGTGATTCAGAATGATCCGAGGCGTCAAGGCGCGCCAGCGCTCATCGCCTGCAAGGTCGGCAAAATCCTCGTATTGGGGCAGCGGTTTTGGCAGGTATGCCGCGATTGAGGCATCGGGGTTGATTTTTCCCTCATCGATGAGTTGCAGGACCATGTAGCCGAACGCCGCTTTGGTGAGGGATGCCCCGTACATGATGCTGTTGGTTTCGAGGGGAAGGTTGCGTTCGACGTTGCGGTGTCCGTAGGCGGCAATGTGAACGATCTGGCCGTTGTCGATGACGGCCAGGGCCATGCCTTTGACATCATTCGCGAGCATGAGGCGGCGGGCCTCCGCATCGATCTCGGAGTTGGTTGGAATCTGGTGCACAGCGCAACCGGACATGACGAAAAGCGCAAGCAAGAGGTTGAGCATTGCGCTCGCGACGAGTAAGGGTGCTCGGCCGATGGCGGGTGCTGCTTGCGAGATGCGGGGCGCGTGAGTTGGCGCATGGCTTTGGAAATCTTGCGATTCGCAATGTGGGTGAGATCGTGGATGCTTGGATGTTGGGCGCAACGGGTCTGCTTTGGGCGGAAGGGATTCAGAAAAGTGCCGCGAATGTCGACGTGTGTGCTTAACTCTGGCAAGTCTGATGAGCGAAGCGAATGCGGCGGTAGCGCGGGGAATCATCGAGTTGATGGTATCGGTTATTGCGACCGCGCGGAAGTGGGTGGATTGGCGTTGTGGGCCCTGAATTCCAGATCATGTTGTGGAGTTGGGTTCACGCCGGGCTGCTGCGAGCCACATTCGGGGCAGGGTGTGTCGGAAGCGAGCGTTGAAATGTCATACCTACAGAGGCTGCACACGCCGGGTTTGGCGTGTGATCGCCATCGGTATGCGCTGAAGACAACTGCGCCAGCAGTTGCGGCGACAATCTGGACAAGCGGCACTGTGACACACCGCTCGGGGGCTTGTGAACTCATGGTGTGGTGGGGGAGTCAAAGATCTGATGCTGCGATTGCAACTGCATGACTTGATAGTCCCTGTACGCGCCGCCCTCAAGCCCGACCTTTATGGCCAGGCCGCCGCGGTAGATGTCGATATCTCAATTGCTTCCGCTTTTTGATCGGTAGTGCATGCCAGATGCTGAGAAGGACCAGGCTCAGGGAGATCAGAGGGAGACGACAGACAACCAGAAGACAATTCGCCAGCGGGACGTGTGCACACGCAACATTGGGGAACGGTAATCGCGTGAGGTGATGAGTTGAGGATGTTGATCTTGAAGGGTCGCTGCAAAGAGGATGAGAGGGGTTGTGTTGCGCATCGAACGGGAAGCGAAGTGTGGGGAGATGTCGTCAGGGTGTCATTTACATCGGCAGGCGCAGATGCTCAAGCGCCAGCGATCCGGGGTTGAGGATGTAGTCGCGGAGCTCATCGAGTGCCGCGATTTGGCCGGGCCACATGAAGGACAAGCGGATGTCGGCGAGGGGCACCCAGCGTGCGGCATCGTGTTCGTGGTTGAGGCGGGGCGCCCAATCGGGGGCAACTTCGATGGCAAAGCGCACGGACAAGAGGATGGCGTCGCGGCTCGCCAGATAAAACGGGTGCACCCCTTCCAACGCATACGCCGCGACAACCTGCGAACGCACCAGCCCGACTTCCTCTTCAACCTCTCTCCACATCGCCGCTGGTGTGGATTCGTTCCCCTCAATGTGCCCCATCACCGGCTGCCACGTGTGCAGCAGCGGCACCTCAACGCGGCGGAGTTGCAACACCTCCGCGCCACTTCCCGCACCCCGAAAGATGTACACATCAAACACATCCGTGCGAAGATTCGGCCCCGGTTGACTGGTCCAGTTGTTCATAGGTTGCTCATGCCAGTTCAGTTGAAGTCAGTTCCGTCAGGTGACGCAGCAGCCACGCCTTATCCAGCGTCTCGCGCCATTCGGCCTCAGGATCACTATCCGCGACAATGCCCGCCCCAATTCCAAATTCAAAGTGCTGACTTCCGGGTTCGCAGTGCCGCGCGTCGGCAGAACAAGAAGACGCAGGACTGGAAGCACTCACATGCGCCGTCCGAATCGCGATATTCAGTTCGATTTCCCCGTTATCCGCCACAAACCCCATGCTCCCGCAGTAATACCCCCGCGGAACACGTTCCAATTCTCCGATGATCTGCTGCGCCCGAATCTTCGGCGCACCCGTAATGCTCCCGCCCGGAAACGTCGCCCGCAGCAGTCCATCCAGCGTGGTCTCCTCGCGCAGAGTGCCGCGAATCGTCCCCGTCGCCTGCAAAACCCCCGCGCCACGCACGCCCTCGCCGTGCCGCTCAATCGTGCGAGCCGATTCCACGCGCACCGTCCCCATCTCACACACGCGCCCCAGATCATTCCGCATCAGATCGATGATCATCGCCAGTTCCGCCTGATCCTTGATCGATCGCACAAGTTCACTCGGGTCTGCATCCGCCGGACGCGTCCCCTTCATCGGTCGCGTGATGATGTTGCGAGTGCTCAAGCTCCCAGCCAAAAACAGTTCCGGGCTGCAACTGATCAGCGTGTGGTCATTGCCCTCATGCACAAATCTCGCAATGCACCCATGCGCCGGATTCGCCAACGCAAACAGCCGCATCGCCAGCGCTCGCGCACATCCCGAAAAGCCCGTCCGCAGCGCGTGCGTGATGTTCGCTTGATAAATATCCCCCGCGCCAATGTACTCCAGCGCCCGCCGCACATTCCTCTCAAACCCCTCTCGATTCGCGGCCGCATCAATCGACGCCAGTGCAAACTCTCCACTCGCCGCCGTGGTCGATCTGGCCCGCGCCAGCAGCATCTCCCACTCTCCAAATCCACTCCACATATCAGTGACCGCATCGTGAACAATCGCAGTGTCAATCCGCTGCCACACCACAGGCAGTGCTGGGTGCTCAGTTCTGAGTGCCGACAGCGTGCGCGAAGCAGGTTCCAGCACCTCTCCAAGCTCATACGGCAAAGCCACGAACCACCCTGGTCCACATCCAAGTTCTGAGTGCTGACTCCCCTCTGCTGAGGCAGCATCCCCAGCCACCGCAACCTCGGGGCACGCCGTTGCCACAGCCGGCGGCCTCAGCGACCCCACCTCCGCATACTCCTCAATCGCCACCGTCTTCGTCGCCGCCACCACACCCACCAGCGTAAATCGCCCAGCCGCCCCTCCCGCCGCCCCCAATCGGATCACCGCCAGCGGCAGCTCCTTCGCCAACCTCTCAAACGCCTCCAATGCTGAAACCCCGCTTCCACCCGGAAACACTTGCACGGGTCGGAAGTTGGTCGCAGTCGGTGGCACGGCTCAATGAAACAAAATGAAACGGCTTTTTGCGGGTTCTGGTCGGGTTTTTGCAGGAGTTGGGCGTGTTTGGGGGTCGAAAGGGTCCTTTTTGGAACCTAGAATGTACGGCGTGAGCGGCGGGCGGACTGCCGCAATTCGAGAGGGCGAGGTAGACGCTACGCCGCCCTGACGAGACGCACGACAGCGATAGAGAAATCAAGCAAGCGGCTGCGTGGTCATGTGCCGGGATGGCACAGGCGGGGCAGCCGTAGAAGTGAGGTTGTCAGATGTCCAAGGCCGCGACCAAGAAAGCCCCAAAGACCAACAGCAAAGTCGACATCGTGTCCAACGGCACGATGAACGGCACCAGCAAGCGCGAAGTCCCGCCCACCGTCACTCTTCGCAATAAGCCCGGTCGCATGGTCTACTACTTCGGCAAGACCCAGGTCGAGGGCGATGCCACCATGAAGTCCACCCTCGGCGGCAAGGGTGCCAACCTCGCCGACATGACCTCCATCGGCCTCCCCGTTCCTCCCGGCTTCACCATCACCACTGAAACCTGCGGCGCCTACTACAAGGCCGGCATGCGCCTCCCCCACGGCCTGATGAACGAAGTTCACAAGAACGTCGCCATCCTCGAAAAGGAAACCGGCAAAAAGTTCGGTGATCCCGCCAACCCCCTCCTCGTCAGCGTCCGCTCCGGCGCCGCCGTCAGCATGCCCGGCATGATGGACACCATCCTCAATCTCGGCCTCAACGACATCGCCGCCGATGGCATGGCCAGCATCACCAAGAACCCCCGCTTCGCCTACGACGCCTACCGCCGCCTCATCAATATGTTCGGCGACGTCGTCCGCGGCGTCGATCATCATCACTTCGAAGACGTCTTCAATCGCATCAAGGCCAAGTACAAGGCCACCATCGACACCGATGTTCCCGCCGAAGGCATGAAGGAACTCTGCGACGAATACAAGAAGGTCTACAAGAAGTACACCAGCGAAGAGTTCCCCCAGAACCCCTTCAAGCAGCTTGAGCTCGCCATCGAGGCCGTCTTCAAGAGCTGGAACAGCCAGCGCGCCATCGATTACCGCCGCCTCCAGTCCATCCAGGGTCTCGTCGGCACCGCCGTCAATATCCAGACCATGGTCTACGGCAACACCGGCGAAGAGTCCGGCACCGGCGTCGCCTTCACCCGCAACCCCGCCACCGGCGAAAATGATTTCTACGGCGAGTTCCTCGTCAACGCTCAGGGCGAAGACGTCGTCGCCGGCATCCGCACGCCTCAGCCCGTCGCCATGATGGGTCAGTGGAATAAGAGCGCTCACCAGCAGCTCCTCAAGATCCGCGGCATCCTCGAAAAGCACTACAAGGACATGCAGGACATCGAGTTCACCGTCGAACGCGGCACCCTCTACATGCTCCAGACCCGCACCGGCAAGCGCACCGGTCCCGCCGCCGTTCGCATCGCCTGCGACATGGTCAAGGAAAAGCTCATCGATGAGAAGCAGGCCCTCCTCCGCATCCCCGCCGCTGACCTGCGCCAGTTGATGCTCCCCTCCTTCGATCCCGTGAAGAAGAAGTTGGTCGAGGTCGTCGCTCGTGGCCTCCCCGCCTCCTTTGGCGCCGCCGTCGGCACCCCCGTCTTCACCGCCGAAGAAGCCGTCGATCGCGCCCGCAAGGGTGACTCAGTCATCCTCGTCCGCGAGTTCACCAGCCCCGAAGACGTCGCCGGCATGCACTCCGCCGCAGGCATCCTCACCAGCACCGGCGGCACCACCAGCCACGCGGCGGTCGTCGCCCTCGGCTGGGGCAAGTGCTGCGTCGTCGGCGCCAGCGCTCTCACCATCGATGCCAAGGCCGGCACCATCACCATCGGCAAGCTCAAGATCGGTCGCAAGGACGTCATCTCCATCGACGGCGGCACCGGCGAAGTCATGATGGGCAGCGTCCCCACCACCGAGCCCAAGCTCAGTGGCGACTTCTCCCAGGTCATGAAGTGGAGCGACAAGTACCGCAAGATCGGTATCCGCACCAACGCCGACACTCCCAACGACGCCCAGCGCGCTCGTGATTTCGGCGCCGAAGGCATCGGCCTCTGCCGCACCGAGCACATGTTCTTCGAGGGCGATCGCATCAAGCCCATGCGTCAGATGATCCTCGCCGAAACCCGCGAAGATCGCGAAAAGGCCTTGAAGAAGCTCCTCCCCTTCCAGCGCGATGACTTCATCGGCATCTTCAAGGCCATGAAGGGTCTCCCCGTCACCATCCGCCTCATCGATCCTCCTCTGCACGAGTTCCTCCCTCACGATGACAAGGGCCAGAAGGAAATGGCTCAGCTCCTGAACGTGAGCGTCGACAAGGTCAAGCAGCGCGTCAACCAGCTGCATGAGGGCAACCCCATGCTCGGCCACCGTGGCTGCCGCTTGTGCGTCACCTATCCCGAAATTCTCGAGATGCAGGTTCGCGCCATCGTCGAGGCCGCGATCGATTGCCTCCGCAGCAACATCAAGTGCTTCCCGGAGATCATGATCCCCCTCATCGGCTTCAAGAAGGAACTCGAGTTCCTTCGCGCCCAGGTCGAGGCCACCATCGCCAAGGTCAAGGAAGAGGAAGACTACAAGCCCAAGCTCGACATCAAGATCGGCACCATGATCGAAGTCCCCCGCGCTGCCGTCACCGCCGATGAGATCGCCCAGCACGCCGACTTCTTCTCCTTCGGAACCAACGACCTCACCCAGATGACCTTCGGTTACTCGCGCGACGATGTCGGTGGCTTCCTCCCCGACTACATCGGCAAGGAGTTGCTGGCCGTCGATCCCTTCCAGTCCCTCGACACCGGCGGCGTCGGCCAGTTGGTCCAGATGGGCATCACCAAGGGCCGCCAGACCAAGGGCGATCTCAAGATCGGCATTTGTGGCGAGCACGGTGGCGATCCCAAGAGCGTCTACTTCTGCCACAACGTCGGCATGGATTACGTCTCCTGCTCACCCTTCCGCGTCCCCATCGCACGCTTGAGCGCTGCTCAGGCCGCGATCCTCGCCGAGAAGAAGTAAGCCCTCTCTGACACGTTGAGATCATCCAAGCCCCTCGCCTTGTGCGAGGGGCTTGTGTTTTTCATGCGCAGCTTCGGGTGAAGTTGTCAGCAGTGAAAAGCCAAGGTTTGGATCATCTGGTAGATTGTCTTGGGAGTGTTGTTGTGATGCCCGTTGAAGCGAATCTGGATATGGAGCCGGATGAGCGCGTACTGATGCGTTGCCGCGTGTCTTGGATCGCGGTAGTCGTGCATGTGTTAGCACTTTTGTGCGGAATATGGCTGTCTGCCGTACTCATCGGTGTTCCATTGGTGCTGTGGATGGTGTATCGATTGATCTATATGGCCAGGCAAGAACTCGTCATTACCAACCGGCGGGTGCTGGGACGATGTGGTGCAATAAGAATGGAAGTTGTGCAGTCAGAGTTTGGTGGCGAAGGCGGGTGCCAAGTGATTCAGTTGGGATTGTGGGCGAAGGTTTTCGGATATGGCAAAATTCAGGTGGTGCACCGAATAGCGGAGGCGACTGGCGAGAGGCAAGATCGAGTAGCCAGCTTCATCTGCGTTGAACATGTGAACGAAGTGATGGATGCAATCTCGATTGGTGTGAATGAGCGTGGCATCGTTGCCAGATGACGGCAGGTGGTACTGACCTCCCTGTCTTCAGGCCACAGACCCGTCTTCGGGTCTGTGTGATTCCGCTTCCTCTTTTCACCGCGACGCGGCGTCCGTCACGAGCCCGGGTCGTCAGACCCGGGAAAAGATGTCCACATCCACTCACTCATGTGCTAGATAGCCGAGCACCGAAGGTGCGGCACAATCTCCCGATGCGTGACGCCTCTCAAATCTGAGACCTCAATTCTGCCTTTCAAGCTCCCACCTCTCTTCCTCTTCGCCCCAACGGGGCGACGGCCTGTAGCCACGAGTGGAGCAATGCGGAGCATTGCGTAACTAGTGGAAAGCATCCCCCCTCCTCTACACGGTCTGCCCCTCACACACTTCCTTCACATTGTGCCGCGACCCCCGCGGCACGAAGTCAAACGTCTTCTCCTCCTCTTCGCCCCAACGGGGCGGCGGGCTGTAGCCACTAGTGGAGCAATGCGAAG